>CAYFUB010000391.1:0-21605 GCA_964346195.1 uncultured Pirellulales bacterium | reverse complement strand
ACTTGGTTCTCACACAGAGCCGCAAAGCCACGAAGGTGAACAACCATTGCTGGCGCGTTCTTCTTTGTGGTCTTCGTGCCTTCGTGTGAGGCAATTCTTTGGTTGCGGCCGAAGGCCGCCCCGCATTGCTACTTGTCAAAATCTTGTTTTCTTGCGCAAATTTTCCAGGAGCGGCAGCATAAACCCCTTTGATCAAAGACATTAGGCCTCTCGCAAAGGGCGCAAGGAGCGCCAAGGTCAAGGACGTTCCCGACCCCGTTTTCTTTGCGGTCTTAGCGCCTTGGCGAGAGAACGAGTTTGGTTGCGGCCGGAGGCCGCGCTGGGTGGTTGGCGTCTTTCGTGGTTCATTGTTCATCGTGCGGGAAGCGGGGGGCATTAAAGGTATGCGGCATTTCTTCCGATAATACGCATACCATTGTCGGGCGTCTATTGCTGAGAAGGCACGCGACCAATGAGCGAACCGGAAATCATCCTGAATCTGTGGTATGTCTTCGATGACCAAGGCGTCATTTACTCCTTGCGGGCGCGGGCCTATGTGGTGAGCGGCTCCGACGAGGAGAAGCTGGCGTTCCTTCAGCGTTTCGCGGAGACGGACTACCTGATCGCCCGGCCCTTCCCCGTTCCGGAGCGCTGCTACACGATGGTGGTTACCGACATGACCCGCAGGAGAATGCCCTTCATGCTGACGCAGACGCTGGAGAGCCACGGCGGGCCGGTGACCGCGGCCGACCTCTTCGAGGAGGCGTTCAAAGAGATCCAGGAGGACCTCCCGGCCACCACGAAGCTGTCCATCCCCGAAGACCCCTTGATCTGCCTGACGGGGCTCTTTGCCGATGACGAGGGAAACCTGCAACCGAGAAGCGACGGGCAGGCGAAGACGGACTGAGGGAACTCAAGGTGTCTGCCCCGGAGGCACTTGCGTAAGCCAGTCTGAGCGAAGTAATAAGTGACAGGTGACAAGAAAGAAGCCGCGCGGAGGCCGCGTCGTATGGGTTGCGTCGTGCGTCGCTTGTCCCTCGTCGCTCGTTATCATCCGTGGCCAGCGGTGCGGTTCCAGGCCAGGAATTTCCGCGCTCTCCGTACCACTACTTGTTCACATCTCACGAAGCGGTCCAAAGTCGCTCAAGACGGCCCGAAAATGCTCAAAACTCGCGCCTTTTTTGGGGCCGAAAAAAAGCGATATGGGGCACGAAAGAGACAAATGAGACGTGACAGGCGGGTCCCGTTGTGGTAGGATGGGAGGGTCGCGGCGCTGAAACTCGTGTGTCCGGGTATGGTTTGGAGGTTGGATGGGAGGTTCTGAGCGGCATACAGGTCGTGTCCGCAGCATTCCTCGGTGGGTGCAACCGCTTTCTTTCCCACAGAAGACAGCGGAGGTTCCATGGTGAATCGCACGGGTCGGCGGCAGTCACTCGTCATCATTTCGGTTACATCAATCCTGTTTTTCAGCTCTTTCCTGTTTGCCGAGCCGGTCGATCTTTATCAGGCGGTGAGGGTGACCGATACCTTCCTGAAGACAAAGACGGCTTCGCCCGAGAAGGGGCATCAGCCGGGCATGATAGCCGCGCAGGGAGTTTCCGTCGGCGTCGGACCGAGCCCCGTTGGCTTCCGAGAGGTCCGCAGCGACGATGGCACGCTCCTCGCGTACGTGGCGGATCTGGAGCCCCGCGGTTTTGTCGCGCTGTCGGCGGACACGGATATCGCCCCCGTCATTGCCTATTCCTTTCGGAGTTCCTTTCCGAGCGGCGCGGACAGGCGCCATCCTCTATATCGCATGCTGCGGGAGGACATGAGACTCAGGATGCAGGCGCTGGCCGAGCATCCCGAGTTGCGAACGGCGGAGTCGGGCCGATTGTGGGATTTCTGTGCGGGTCAGCAGGGACGCGTATCCGCTGCCCAGGCTTTTCAGCAGTGGCCGCCGGAGGGCACTACTTCCACCGGCGGCTGGCTGGAAACGGCCTGGGAGCAGGAAGCGCCCTATAACGCATTCTGTCCGCTTGATTCGGTGGATGGCCAAAGATCCTACGCGGGTTGCGGCGCCACGGCCCTCGCGCAGGTTCTGAACTTTCATCGCCACTGCAACGTCATTTTCGGACAGGCGGACTCGTACATGACGTATGGCGGTACGAAGATCGATGCGGATAGCGACCTCTACGATTTCCCGTCTTTTGGGGATCTGAACGGCTATATCCGGGTCGTCAAGGACAAGTATCGCGAAGGAATTGCGCTGAACGACACGGACATTGCCGCCCTGAATTTTGCCTGCGGGGTCGCGATGAAGATGGATTATTCCAGCGAAGGTTCCGGCACCGTGCCGACCGACATGCGCGACGCCATCGTCGAGAAGTTTGGTTTCTACTCGGCCGATATGTTCGGCGGCCTGTCCCGCGATTCCTATCTGGTGCTGCAGGAGAACATCATCAATCGTCTGCCCGCCCTGGTGACCATCAGTCCGCCGGACGGTTTCGGCGGACATGCAGTCGTCTGCGACGGCTACAATACCGAGGGCGAATATCACCTCAATTTCGGCTGGGGCTCCGACTATCCGGAGGAAGTCACGGAGGTGTGGTATCGCCTGCCGACCGATTTCCACGCCCATGAATTCGTGATCACCGAGACGATCCTCAACATTCGGCCGACGGAGCCCTTGATCGAGGTCGAGCCGGCGTCGCTGAGTTTCTATAGTGCCCCCGGACAGGAATCCGACGCGCAAACGCTGCACATCGAGAACAGCGTTGCCGACGTGCAAGTGGACTCCATATCCAGCCCGGACGGCTTCGTCATAGGCGCCTCGGACGACTTCTCTGATCATGTTGCGTCTTTTGCGATGCCGCGTCCGAAGCAGGGGGCGTCGATTCGCGTGAAGTTCCTCCCCGAACGGGCCGGGAGTTACTATGGCATGCTCGCCATCCGCTACAACAACGACAATACCCGGTACGTGATTCTCAGGGGATGGTCGTTTACCGAGGGGACCGAAGTCCCACCCGGCAGTATATCCGGGACCTGGTCACAAGACAAATCGCCTTACCTGGTGACCGGAGACATTCAGGTGCGGGAAAACAGCGAGCTCATGATCGAGCCGGGCGTCAAAGTGTTCTTCATGGGGCCGTACGGTCTGACGGTCGGCGAGAGGGCGCGCCTGATGGCCCGGGGCAACGCCGCCCAGCCGATAGAGTTCACGGCCTGGAACAGGGAGGACGGCTGGACCGGCCTGCGATTCATCGACTCAGGCAACGACGACGTATTGAGCTGCTGCTCCATAACCCTCGCCAGGAAGGGCGCCGGACTGATGCCCCCCAGTGACGACCCTGCGGCCGGTCAGGAGACTTCCGAGAACGAGGAGGAGAACGACCGGGGAGGAGCCGTCTATTGCTACTTTTCAAGTCCGACCATCGAGAACTGCAAGCTCACGAACAATACCGGCGACGCGGGCGGCGCCATCTACTGCTACGCCGGCTTTCCGACCATCAGCAACACGTTGATCGCGAACAACGCCTCGCTGGGAGGCCAGTCGCACTGCGGCGGCGTATGCTCCGACGAATGCGGCGTCGTCGAGTTGAGAAACTGCACGATTGTCAACAATTCCCCCGGCGGCGTCTTCGCGGCCTCCTGGGACGGGATGACCGTGACGAACACCATCGTGTGGGGCAATGAGGTGTACCAGATACAGACGGATGAATCCTGGCCTGCGGTCTCGTTCTGTGACGTGCAGGGCGGCTGGGCCGGAGAAGGCAACCGGAATGCGGACCCCTGTTTCTTCGAGCCCAGCGCCGGGCCCGGCATCGAGTATGACGGCTCCGCCGCCAACTGGGCGCTGCGAAGCCAGTCGGCCTGCATCAACTCCGGGACACCCACCGAAGGGCTTGGGGCCGTTGACCTCGCCGGCGGCTCCAGGGTCTATAGCGACGTCATTGACATCGGCGCGTACGAGAATCAGTCGGACCTGCCTTTGCTGACGATTTCACCCTCGGCTACGGCCGACGCCGGCTGCGTGCCGCTCCATACCAACGCAACTATCCGGCTGGACATCGCCAATACGGGCAAAGAGGACTTCAAGATCGAGAGCGTGAGCATCACCGGCGTGCACGGGATATTCTCCGTGGTCACGCCCATCGCGGACCATGTCTTGGCGCCGGGCGATTCGGTCCCGGTGGAAGTGGCCTTCCGCCCGGCACGCGAGAGGCGCTATACCGGCGACCTTGACATTCGCTCGACCGCCGCCAACGCCTCCCACGTGCAGGTGGCGCTCCAGGGCGTGGGCGTCACTGGAACCGTCGTGCCGGCCGGCTCCGTCAGTGGCACCTGGAAGCAGTCGGAAAGCCCCTACATCGTCACGGGCGATATCTACGTCCCCCGCGCGCGGACCCTGACGATCGAGCCGGGAGTCGTGGTCAAGTTCGCGAGGCGCTTCAGAATGACGGTGGGCTACCGGGCGACCTTGCGCGCGATAGGCACGGAGCAAGACCCGATCGTCTTTACCGCGACGAACAGGAATGAGGGCTGGTTTGGTCTGCGTTTCATCAACAGCGGGTCGGAGGACGTATTGCAGCACTGCACGATCGAATACGCCCGCAAGCCCTATACCGGCGGCGGCGGTCTCTTCGACCTCTTCGGCGGCGCGGTTCTCTGCTGCGGCTCGCGGTTCGATGACCCGGGCTTCCCGCTCCCCTCCAGCCCGACAATCGATTCCTGCCTGATCGCGCGCAACCACGCCCGCACCGGCGGCGCGATCGCCTGTCTCGACGACTCCGAGGCGCTCATCACGAACAACACCATCGTCGACAACACCTCCGACGTGGACGGCGCCGGTATTGCCCTGTACTTTGCCTGGTGCACGGTCACCAACAACGTGATCGCCCGCAATTCGGGCCTCGTGGGCGGGGGCATTATGAACTATCTCGGCTGCCCGGTCATCGCCAACAACACCATCGTTCACAACCGCCCCTCCGGACTGCACCTGGAGACCACGAGGATGTACCCGGACCAGACCGAAACCGCGCCCATCATAAACAACATCATCTGGCACAACGAGATCTACCTGTCGGACGACGTGGCGCCGGATGAGTACGAGATTCAGTTCAACGATATCCAGGGCGGCTGGGAAGGCGATGGCAACATCAACAAGGACCCGCTCTTTGCCGACGTGGAGAACGGCGATTATCACCTGAAATCCCAGACGGGCCGCTGGGACCCGGCCGCCGAGGCCTGGGTGACGGATGATGTCACGAGTCCCTGCATCGACGCCGGCGACCCGGCCCTGGACGTCGGCGACGAGCCCGAGCCCCACGGCGGCCGCCTAAACCTGGGCGCCCACGGCGGCACAGACCAGGCCAGCAAATCCTGATTGCACGCCGATGTCATTTATGCGACAGCCTGCGCTTCAATCGGTACCGAGATACCGGTACAATGGCGGCATGAAGAAAACGAAGACAGTTATTCAGGGGGGAACCCGGTCCCCAATGAACGCGAATCACAATCGACGGTCCGCAGGGTGGGGCTTGTGCCGCGATCCCGTCAGCAGGCAGAAGCTGGTGATTCCGGTTCTCGCGGTTGTGCTCTTCGCAGCGGTGGCCGGCTCGCGGGCTGCAGAAGAACGCCGCCATGCGCCGCCGCGACGTTTTCTCTCGCCTTCGATGCCGGAAATCCTTGCGCTCTGGCGCGACCCGCCGCGCGTGTGCAGCCAGGCGCCGTTCTGGTTCTGGAACGGCCCGCTCGATCCGAACACGATGCGCGAACAGGTCCGCATGATGGCGGATAAGGGTGTCCACGCCGCCATGCCGCACCCGCGCTTCGGCATGGACCGGCGGCTGTACCTCGAAGAGCCTTTCTGGAAAGCGATGGACGCGACCATGGATGAGGCGGCGAAAATCGGCTCGGCTGTCTGGCTCTATGATGAGTACAACTGGCCCAGCGGGGGCGCCGGCGGACGCGTCACCGACGGTCATCCGGAGTTCTACCCGCGCGGCCTGGACTACGCGTTTGTCGAGTGCGAGGGTCCGCGTGACTTTACCGTGAGCAGGCCCGAACCTTCCGAGAAGGTCATGGTGCGATTCGAGCGAATCATCGCCGCCTTCATCGGACCGGCCGGCGACTCGATTCCGCGCGAGCCCTGGGGACAAATGGATTCCAGTGGCGAATCCATCACGGGTCCGGTGCCGAACGGCCGACGCCGCATCCTGGTCTTTTTCCGCTGCCTCGGCCGCAATCCCAGCCCGCTCGACGACGGCAGCAACTCCTTTATCGACTACCTTCGACCTGAGCCGACCCGTCGCTTCATCGAGCTGACCTATGAGCCGTACGCCAGGCGTTACGGCCATCTCTTCAGCAAGCAGATTCCCGCCATCTTCTACGATGAGCCGAGCACGATGGCCCCGGCGCCGTTTCCGTGGACCTTCGGCTTCGAGCAGGTCTTTCAGGAGCGGCGCGGCTTCGACCTCGTTGCCAATCTGCCTGCCCTGCTGGACGACTCGTTTCCCGAGGCGGGCCTGATCCGGGCCGCCTACTGGCAGGCCGTCTCCGAGCGATTCAACGAGTGTTTTTTCGACCAACTCGAACGGTGGTGCCGGGCCCACGGGCTGCCCCTGACCGGCCACTGCTACGAGGAGAACATCACACACTACGCCAACGTGCCGCACCTCATGGAGCATCTGCGGCGCGTGGACTGGCCCGGCTTCGACGCCCTCGGGACGCGGGCCCGCCCGGCCGCGGCCAAGATTCCCATCTCGGTGACGCATCTGGAAGACCGCGAGGAGGTCATCTGCGAGTCGATGGGCCTGGCCGGCGGCTGGAACTGCACGCTCGACATGCTCCGCGGCGGGTACAACCAGCTCGCCTGCCTCGGGGCCACGACGTTCATCCCGCACGCTTTCTTCCAGACCGTCGAGAACCCGCGCGTGGAATGCCCCCCGAGTTTCTTTTATCAGAATTCTTACTGGAAGTATTACGGCCGCCTGAGCGGACTGACCGACAGATTGTCACTGTTCAACCGCCTCGGCCGGCACGTTGCCCCGGTGCTGGTGTACTACCCGATCGAATCGCTCTGGATGGACTCCACCGGCGTCAACGGCCAAAAGACGTTCCCCTGGCAGCACACCACGCTCGGCAACGACGGGGCCAAGGCCACCATCGACGGCTTCAATGTTCTCGTCGATGGGCTTTTCAACAACCTCTGGGACCTGGACATCATCGACGGCAAGGCCCTGGAGAGCGCTCGCATCGTGCAGACCGACGCGGGTTCCCGCATTGCGACCGGTCCCGAGCAATACCGAGTCCTGGTGTTCCCGCCGACACGAGCGATTGCACCTTCCGCCCTCCGCGTGGCGGCTGACTTCGCAAGGGCCGGCGGCACCGTCCTCTGGACCGGCCGGCTGCCCGAAACCTGCTGGCCCGTCGTGCCGAATCAGCCCGAACGGACGCTGCGCGAGTTGGCAATCGACCGGGCGACCGCACAGGATCGAGTCGGCAAGGCCGGCGCAGGGACCGTGGCGTTCTTCGCGCGTCCGCAGGACGCGGTGAAGGGTTTGTCCCGCGTGGTGGAGCCGGAGGTTGCGGTCAAGTCAGGCGACAGCAAGGGCCTGCTCATCAATCACCGCCGAACCGAATCGGGCGACCTGTACCTGTGTTTCAACGATTCCGACCGTACCTTGGACTGTCAACTGGTGCTGCCGCACTCTCAGACCGCTACACCTACATGGCTCAGGCTCGACACCGAGACCGGAGAAACCACCTCACTTCAGCAAGCCGCTACCACGCCCGAATCATCCGTCCGTCTTGTTCTTTCGGCGCATGCCTCAGTCGTGCTCTTCTGTTCCTCATCCGTCAGCGGACAAGCAAAGTGGCAGCCTGAACCCGCGCTGCAGGAGGAACTCGAAATCAAGGGTCCCTGGATGATTCAGGTTCTTGGCAATGCCCTCGACGACGTTTGGGCCCCGACCGCTCGTGAAACGGTTGTGGAACTGCCGGCCTTCCGTCATCGGGCCCGCGAGTACCAGCGTCATCCCGGCTGGGAGGCGCGGGACTATGACGACGCCGGCTGGGAACAGGTCTACGCCGTTCGTGACAGTGCTCTATTTGTGCATGCATCCCCTGTGCTCTTGCGCGGCGTGCTTCCGCCCGGCGCCAAGGCGATCGAGACGCCACTTCCGGTGACCGGGGCCTATGTGCTCTATGTGAACGGAGTGGAACTCGATAAGCGGCTCGGCCCGCCGCCTCAACCGGGACGGATCGACATTTCGAAGGCGGTGACCGGAATGGGCGACGTAGTTGCCATTGAGACGACTTCACACCGCGGCCCCGCCGGTCTTGAGGAACCGCTGCGCGTCATTTGCGGCCCCGTAAGCCTCAGTGGACTTCAACCATGGCGGAAGTGGAACCTGTCATGGTACAGCGGTCGGGTCCTCTATCGCACGGAACTGGACATCGTTCCGGCCGCACAGGAACAACGTTGGTTTCTGGACCTGGGCGGCGTTCAGCACTATGCCGAGGTATGGCTCAACGGCCGGCTGGTCGAGACGCTGCTCTGGCCGCCTTACCGACTCGAAGTGACAAGGCACCTGAAGAAGGGTGAGAACGAGCTTGTTCTCGTCGTCTCGAACTCCATCGCCAATCGATTCGCCTGGGATATCTGGGGCACGCGCGGCAGCGGCAAGCCCGAGCCTTCCGGCCTCCTCGGCCCCGTGCGGCTCCTTACGGCAAAGGACTGATCCAGGGAGAGGACACGTGAGAAGTCGCGTATCTCTCCAAGTGGCAGCGTCGAGCGCGGTTCGTAGTGACGCCGTGAGGCGTTAGTCGTGGACTATCAAGTCTGACGTGTGAAGTCTAAAGACTCGACATTTGCTCTCTCCACTTGACGCTTGAAACTTCAGACTTGAAACTTCTTCTTGTGGCCTCACGGGCACACTACGAACCCCGCCGGGAGCCAGGAATATCGTCGGGTCGGAGCGAATGTGCAGCGTGCCGGCGCGATAGACCGCCGCCGCAAACCAGAGGATACCGTCGGCGTGGAGCAGCGCCTGAATCGGCGCGGTTTGGTCGAGCGACGGATCATTCCGAATCCCGCACGTCGTGACATCAAGGGCTGCCGACGCCTTGAACGCGGCGCGCGCTTGGTCCAGCCGACACAGATCATCGACCCATAGCGCGACGGTGAAGGTGTCGTCATCGTTTCCCAGGAAACAGTCAAGTCGAAATCAGGGTTCGGCCATGGGGAATTCTGTTGTGTTTGAGTACTGAATTTGGTACAAGACAGGATGATACAATGGATATCCGTGTGACATGGCTCAGGATTTCTTGGGAGGTTCGTGATGAACCGCAAAGTACGTCATCCCGTTTCACTTTTTCTTGTCCTGGTATTGGCGGCCGCGGCTGACGCGGGTGAACCCGGCCTTATCGGCTGGTGGACGCTCGACGAAGGCGCCGGTAGCACCGTAGCCGATTCTTCGGGCCGGGGGCATGACGGGTCTTTCGTCGCCGGCAATCCTGCATGGGTGGAAGGCAAATATGCCGGAGCCCTCAGATTCGACGGCGTGAGCAAAGTGGAAATCCCCGACCATGCCGACTTCCATCTGGAAGATGCGGTCTCGGTGGCCCTGTGGGCGAACCCCGAGGCCGTACAACTGGAGGACGCCAAATTCTTCATCAAGCAGAAGTCAACGTATTATCCCTACTGCCTCCAGTACGACGGTAACTCGCAGACGATTTACGCGAACATCAGCAACGAGTCGGCCCAATTCAATACCAGGCCCAAGCTGCCCAATTTCCCGGGGCAATGGGCTCATCTGTGCTTCACCTACGACGGCAGCGCCCTCATTCTCTACAAGGATGGCGAGGAAGTGGCCCGGGTCGCTGCTTCAGGCAAACTCCGGCAGAATGATCTGTCCCTTACCATTGGCGGTCGTCTCAGTTCCAGTCACAACTTCAAGGGGATTATCGACGATGTCCGGCTGTACAATCGGGCTCTGACGCGGGACGAGATTCTGCAGACCATGCAGGGGCCGCCCGCGGGGCCGGCGTCCGGGCCAGCCCCGGCGATTGGGGCCGTCGACGTGTCACCCGATGCGACTCTTAGCTGGATGCCGGGAGAATTTGCCGACCGGCACAACGTGTACTTCGGAACGGACGCGGACAATGTCAAGAATGCCGACACGAGCAGTCCGCTGCTTGTCGGCCCGGACCTGGCAGTCAACACATTTGCGCCCGGTCGTCTCGGATTCGGGCAGACGTATTACTGGAGAGTCGATGAGATTAGTGCTCCGCCGGACAGCACGGTATTCAAAGGCAACACGTGGAGCTTTACGGTCGAAGCGTTTGCGATCCCGCTCGATGGCGTTACCGCGACAGCTTCCAGCCAGGAGCCGGGCCAAGGCCCCGAGAAAACTGTTGACAAGTCGGGTTTGATTGACGACCTGCATTCAACCGGGCTTTCAGACATGTGGCTTTCCAGCCAGAGTGATACGGGGCCCGTCTGGATTCAGTATGAATTCGACAAGGCTTATAAGCTGCACGAGATGTTGGTGTGGAACTACAATGGACAGGGACTGAATACCATTTATGGCCTCCGGGATGTTGCCGTTGAATATTCTCCCGATGGCGTCAACTGGGTCTCCCTGGGTGACGTGCCGGAGTTTCCCAAAGCATCGGGAACCGGAGGTTATGCGCCTGGTGTTGTTGATCTTGGAGATGTGGTCGCCCAGTACGTGAAGATAACCGCCGACAGCAATTGGAGCGGCGGTCTGTTCAATCAGTATGGGCTCAGCGAAGTCCGCTTCATGGCCATCCCCGTCTACGCACGAAAGCCCGACCCGGCAATTGAGGCGACCGACGTTGCCGTGGACGTAACGCTCGGCTGGAGAGCAGGAAGAGAGGCGGCCGGGCACAACGTGTACATCAACGACGATCTGCAGGCTGTGACGGACGGCCCGGCGTCTGCTGCTGTGAACCAGAACCACTTCGGCCCCTTAGACCTTGATCTTGGCACAACCTACCGCTGGCGGGTCGATGAGGTTAACGAAGCTGCCGTCCACACAATTTGGCAAGGTGATATCTGGAGCTTCTCCACCGCCGAATATCTTGTCGTCGATGATTTCGAGAGCTACAACGATGAGGAGGGCGAGGGCACACGCATCTACGAGACTTGGATAGACGGCTGGACCGATCCCGAAAAGGGCGGCTCGCAGGTCGGCTATACGGATCCAACGTTTGTGGAGCAGACGATCATTCACGGTGGCAGGCAGTCCATGCCCCTCCTGTACGACAACACGACCTTCAAGTACTCCGAGGCCCAGCGGACCTGGAAGACGGTCCAGAACTGGGCGAGCCACGGGGCTGATACCCTGACCCTGTACTTCCGCGGCGTGCCCATCGGATTCCTGGAATTGTCCCCCACCCACATCCTGATGAACGGCGTGGGCACGGACATCTTCAGCGCGGCCGATCAGGGCCGATTCGTCTACAGGCAACTCGCCGGCGACGGCACGATCGTTGCCCGCGTCGATTGTATCGACGCGACCGATCCTTGGGCCAAGGCCGGCGTCATGATCCGCCAGAGCCTCGACGCCGGCTCCAAGTGGGCCATGTCGGTCTACGCCCCCGGCAACGGTTTCCGTTTCCAGACTCGGGCAGCCCCTGCCGGCAACGGAGCCAGCGACTCGACGATAGCGACAGCCGAGCAGATCGCCGTTCGGGCGCCGGTCTGGATCAAGCTGGAGCGCAAGGGTGATCAGTTCAACGCCTACTATGCCACCAATGAAGCACCGACAACGTGGATCGCCAGCCCGTGGAACCCGCAGACGGTTCCCCTCGTTGCCAATGTGTACATCGGCCTGGCGGTGACCAGCCATGCCGCCGGTGTGGTTACGCAGGCGGAGTTCTCGAATATTGTCACGACCGGCAATGTGACCGGCAACTGGCAGTCGGTATCCCTGGGTATCGAGCAGCCGGCAGGAAACCTGGCGGACGCGTTCTACGTCACCGTCGAGGACAACAGCGGTCACCAGGCCAAGGTGCCTCACTCTGATCCGTACGCGCTGACAACGGGGGCATGGACGGCTTGGGACATTGCGCTGAGCGATCTGAGCTCGAAGGGCGTCAAGACGGACAGTATCAAGAAGATGACCATCGGCATCGGGGACAGAGACAAGCCGGCCTCCGGCGCCGCCGGCTTGGTCTACATCGATGACATCCGTCGCGCGCGTGCCAGTTCGCAATGACGTGGCGCAGCGCGTGTCCGTTGGGCAGGGACCCTGTATTCGGTGCGCTGCGCAAGGTTGATCTCTTCTTCAGAGCAGGGCCGTGTCAAGGTAGAGGTTAAATTGGCTGTCTGCTCTTGATGCGGACGATTGTATTGCCTTGGCGAAGCAGTGTGTGCCGCTCAGAAGCGGCCGTAGGATTCGCGTGCATCGGGGTCGTCGTCGGGTTCGGGCAGTTCCCAGGGACGCGGCGGCAGGCCCCAGAGACGGCGGAAGCCGTCCTCGATCTCCGCGAGAAAAACGGCCGCCTCCGGGGTATACTCCGGCGGCGCCCACAGGGCGAAATCCTTGTCGCTGGCCGGATTGTACGGCCCCGGCTTGACCTCGAAGACGACCGTATCGGGTGCCAGGGCGAAGATCGTGTGCCAGATACCCGGCCGGATGTCGCATCCGTACACGCCCCGGGTCGTGTCGAGCAGAAGGTAACTATCTTCGTCAGGCAAGCCGTCATCACTGAACGATACGTAGCCCAGCATACCCTGCAGCATGATCACGGCTTCGGACTTCGGCGGGTCGAGATGCCGGTGCGGCCTCACATAACTGCCCGGCTGGAGGGCGTTGAGCATACGCTGAAGCGGGTCATCGTCGCCCTCGTGAAAGATGTGGATGTCGCGTCCCCGTGTGCTCCGCGCAGCGTCGTAGGCCTTGCGCTGCACTAACTCCCGGTCGATGGCAACCGCTGTCCGATGGCACGACTTCGTCGCCAGCGGAGAAATCCTGACGATTTCTGCCCTGTCCATTCGAGTCTCTCCACGCTGGTACGTCGGCCGTTGCGGGCCGATTCTCCGCGCATGAGCATGGGCCCGGCCCTGGCCGGAGTCGCATTTCACGAATCGTACGGCTATAGATTGCTTCGCTTCGCTCGCAATGACAGACAACGCGCATAAATGTCATTGCGAGGAGCGCAGCGACGAGGCAATCTCCTTACGCATATTCGCAGGATTCGCGGAACGTACTACTGGGCGAATTCGGCGTTCGGCACCTCGCGCACGGACGGCGGCACCTGGAAGTAATCCTGCGATTCGAACCCGAACGTGCCGGCCACGACGTTGCTCGGGAACGTCTGGCATTTGTTGCGGTAGTCGCGCACGTTGCCGTTGTAGAACCGCCGGGCGGCCTGGATGCGGTCTTCCGTGTTGACCAACTCTTGCTGAAGCTTGAGGAAGTGCTGGTCGGCCTTCAACTGCGGGTAGTTCTCCACGACCACCAGCAGCCGCTGCAGGGCGGCCACCAGCAGGTTCTCGTCCGCCGCCTGCTGCTCCGGACGCCCCTGGCTGGCCATGCACTGGGCCCGCAATTGCGTCACCCGGTCGAAAACCTCTCTCTCGTGGGCCGCATAGCCCTTGACCGTCGCGACCAGATTCGGAATCAGGTCGTAACGCCGTTTGAGCTCCGTATCGATGTTGCTCCACGCGTCGCGAATGTGATTGCGCAGCGCCACCAGCGTGTTGTACGTCGCGACAACGTAGAGCACGGGCAGCAGAACGATGGCTCCGAGGACAATGAGCAGCACTATGCCTTCATTCATCTTGCTCTCCCGGAAAACAAATAATCGGGCATGAGCGACCTCAACATAACGAGCCGGCCCAGGTTGGTCTCGATGTGCTCCGGAGAGAGACGCGAGTTGAACGTGATGGCCAGCGCGTCGCCGTCGATCTCGATGGTCAGGTCGTCGTTGGCCAGGAGATACTCCATCATCCGCGTGTGGCACACGTCGTAGGCGAACTTCTTATTCGCCGAGCGGACGCAAAACTTGCGGGAGAACTCGTGCGACTCGAAATCGATGTCGTCGTACCCGAATGCCTGGGCAATCTTCGAGAAGAATCCCTCCCGCCCGATGACCAGCTCCGGGAAGGAGGCAGGCAGGTGCAGGACGAAGACGGAGGAGTAATGATGGTGCGTCTGCCGGTGGCCTTTGGAGTCGGTGGAGTGGGTCTCGTAATGGTAGTCGAACGCCGTCACGTCGTGGCCCTGATAGCTGCCCCGGAGGGTATTGAAGGCATAACGGTTCGACCCGGCCCTGAGCTTGTCCAGGAAACCGTACCGGCTGGCGAGGTCCCAGTCCTTGTGCGGGCTGAACCGCAGGCCCAGCCGGGCCGCCAGAGCCATCATCGCCTCCCGCCGCTTCTGCGCGCTGATATAGCCCACGACCGCCAACACGACAATCAGCGCGACGACACCAACAACAACCAGTGGTTCCATGGCCTATTCCCTCGATAAACCCTGCATCGTGCGTCCATCCTTGGCAGGAGCCTTTCATTGCCATCTGACGGCGGGGGATTGTAACCGATTCGCCGCCAGGATTCAACGCGCAGGATTCACCCCCGGCAAGAACCCCGCAGACGGGTGACCGGATGCGCTTGACACAGTCGCGGAATGCGGGGAGACTGAAAGGCCCTTGAAATGGCGTGCGCGGCACACCTACATGAATCGATTGGACGAGGTGAACACTATGGCACGGCGGGCGACAGATCAAACGGGAGCATCGGTTTCGCGGAGACAGTTCATCCAGGGCTCAGCGGCGTCACTGGCTGCGTTGGGCATCGTGGGCAGTCGGCTCCACGCGGCGGGCTCGGACAGGATTCGTGTCGGCCTGATCGGCTGCGGCAGCCGGGGGACAGGGGCCGTGCGGAACTGTGTCGACTCCTCGCCCAATCTGGAGATCACCGCGCTGGGCGACCTGTTCCAGGACCGCGTGGAGGCCTGCCTGAACACGATCAAGAAGAACGGGGAGAAGGACTGGAGTTCCTCGCAGCCCTGGCAACACGCGGACAAGGTCAAGGTGACGCCGGAGACGTGCTTCACGGGCTTCGACGCCTATCAGAGGGTCATCGACAGCGGCGTGGACTTGGTCATCCTGGCCACGTCGCCGCATTTCCGGCCCATCCATCTGAAGGCGGCCGTCGCGGCGGGCAAGCACGTATTCATGGAAAAACCCGTTGCCGTCGACCCGGTGGGAATCCGCTCGGTCCTGGAGTCATCCGAGCTGGCGAGGCAAAGGGGCTTGGCCATCGTCGCGGGCACGCAGCGGCGTCACGACCCCAAGTACATCGAGGTCATGAAGCGCGTGCACAACGGGGCCATCGGCGATATCGTTGCGGGCCAATGCTACTGGGTCCAGGGCTGGGTCCGCCAGTGGGGCTTCTATACGGCGCGAAAACCCTCGTGGACGGATATGGAGACCCAGTGCCGCAACTGGTATTATTACACGTGGCTCTCCGGCGACCACATCGTCGAGCAGCACGTCCACAACCTCGACGTTATCAACTGGGCAATGGGAGCGCATCCCACAATGGCGCTGGGAATGGGCGGCCGTGAGGTTCGCGTCGAGCCCGAGTTCGGCAACATCTTCGACCATTTCGCGGTCGAGTTCGAGTACCCCAACGGGGCCCGCATCCTGAGCCTGGCCCGCCAGATCGCCGGCTGCACGGAACGCATCGGCGAGCGGATCGTCGGCGCCAAAGGCATCGCCATGGAGGGAGTCATCGAAGGTGCGAACGCTTACAAATATGACGGCAAGGCGGTCAACCCGTACGAACAGGAGCACGCCGACCTGATTGCGAGCATCCGCGCCGGCCGACCCTTGAACGAGGGCAAACAGGTCGCCGAGAGCACCATGACGGCGATCCTCGGCCGCATGAGCGCCTACACCGGCCGGGCCCTCAAGTGGGACTGGGCCATGAACGCCTCCAAACTCGACCTGACCCCGCCGGCCTACAAACTCGGCCCCCTCCCCGTCGCCCCTGTGCCGGTGCCGGGCAAGACGCCGCTGGTCTGAGGTGAGACTATGGATGAGATCCTCGCTCGCTGCGGTTACCGCTGTGGCCTGTGCCTGGCGTATCGCCCCAATGTCGAGGCGAACCCCGCCCGCCGACAGGAACTCAGTGACGGCTGGCATAAGTACTTTGGCTTCCGCATCCCCGCCGAAGAGATCGTCTGCGACGGGTGTATGGCTGAGAACCCTCGCCTCATCGACAAAGCATGCCCTGTCCGGCCGTGCGTTATCGCACGCGGATTCGCCAACTGCTCACAATGCCCGGATTATGTTTGCGCCAAGCTCGCCGAACGTCTCGTCGTCTATGAGGAACTGGCAGCCCGGACACCATTTTCGATTCCCCCCGAGGACCGAGCGCGCTTCATTGCACCCTATGAGAACAAGCGCCGCCTGGACCGGCTCAGGCGGCCGTCGGTTGCGCACATGACTTCGAAGTCCAAGCATGTCATCCAGATCGCTGTTCCAAGATTGATCGTTTCCGTCCTGTCTGGGGCCGCCTTCTACGTAGCCTGGATGGCTGTGTTTATTGTGTCGCACCCGTACCACTCTCCGCTGCTTCGCGGCCTTTTTTGGATTCTTGCCCCGATCACCACGGGTCTTGGTTTCTCTGTCGGAGCAGCCCTCTTCACACGCTTGCACCACTTGGCTGGGATTCCATTCCGCCGTTTCTGCTGCTACCCTCTGCTCGCCTGCTCCGTTGGGGCCGCCGTCGTTTTTCCTTTTGGGCCCATGCTGATTGTGTTCGCGATGTGCTTATTTGGCTCTCTGGCCATGCTGTCTTTTGAACTCGCTGATCTTCGCAGGTTCGCGGCCGCCGCCGATGCCAATCATCGAGAATCTCCCATTCATGACGGCTGACATCCCATCCAGGCGACGTCGTCACGGGATGGAAAGGTCCTCTGAAACGAGGTAGCCCTGGTGTTCTTCGCGTCCCGTTCGACTTCGCTCAGGGCAGGGCTTGGCGAGACGACCGGTTTTGCGTGCGGCCGAAGGCCGCGCTCAGGAGTTCCTCAAGTTCTCGGTTGTCCGCTTGACGTGCCCGGACGGACAAGCTACCATCGGGGGTGACAGTCGCAGAGAATGGCGTGGCGGCAGTGCAAGAGGCGGTCTGCATGACACGCTCGCACAAACCGCCGGACGAGAGGTAAATCATGGCACAAACAACACCTGGCGTGAAGAAGTATCCGACAATCGGCGTATGCGGCCTCGATTGTGGATTGTGCCCAAGGTACTACACCCGCGGGACATCGAGATGTCCGGGCTGCGGGGGGCCTGATTTCTTCAATAAACGCCCGTCATGCTCTTTCATAACCTGTTGCGTCAAGAAGAGGGGCCTCGAAGTCTGTGCTGAATGTCCGGATTTTCCATGCTCCAAATTCAAGACTGAGAGAGAATATCAGCAGTCGCCGGAGTCTTCTTCTTACCCGTCGTACAAGGCGGTCATGCGGAATTTGAATTTCATAAAGAAACACGGGGTCAGAGAATTCATTGCCCGGCAGAAAAAGCGAATCAAGTTGCTGGAAAGAATGATTGAGAGCTTCGACGATGGCCGATCGAGGAGTTTCTTCTGCAGAGCCGCATGCCTGCATGACTTGACAAGCCTGGAAGGTGCATTGGACAAGGCCATCCGGAAAGTCAGAGCCGACAATATCAAAGAAGGTGATACGAAAGCCAAGGCCAGGATTCTCAGGGAGACCCTCAGTCAAATTCCCGCCTGCCCGCTTGACCTGCCCGGCCGGACAAGCTACAATCGCGGGTGACAATTGGAGAGAATCGCGTGGCGATAGTGTAAGAGACGGACTCTATAACATGCCGATGAGATACTATTTCAGCTGTCCAAACTGCAGGAGTGACGACGAGTTTGTCCTCCCACAAGAGGCAAGTTCGGGAATAGGATGCCTGCTGTTTCTCTTCGGAGGTTTCATTCCGGCCCTATTGTATGCGGACCATATCCACCAGCGTGTCCAATGTTCGAAATGTGGGTATATATTTCGCCAACCTCCGCTCCCGAGAACGTCACTGTCTGCCCTCGCCACCTGGATCATAGGGGTAATATTCGTATTTTTGGTGGTGACGATTCTTGCCGTCGTGTTTCCCGAAATGGTGTCTCTAATCCCAGATTCACGACTCCTATCCGGTGCCGAGAGAATAATCTCTGACCACCCTCGAGCCGTCCTGATCGGGCTTGTTCCGATGCTCTTGCTCATCGTGCTCATCTGTACGGCTGCGTCTTGGGCGGCCAATCACAGGGCTCATAGGGAAATGAGAAACCATTTCGAGACAAGGCCGAAGAGGTATTCAGAGAGGCAAACCCAGACACCAGCGAACGAATCCACCGGCCAGTGAAAATGCCACAGCATTTCGCCTGCCGGTCATTCTGCTCCTTGGCTGTGCTCTTGACCGGCGCGAAGATCCGTTGTAAGGCGGGAAAGGAGCAAGGGGCAATTGGCGGGATAGGCGTTACTGCATGTGCGGACGCAGCAGGCGGCAAGGCAGATATTTCCGCCCGTCCACTTGACCCGCCCGACCGGACGGGCCACGATTGCGGGTGACAGTCGACGCGAGTCGCGTGGCGGCAGTGCACGAGACGGACGACTTGAGGAGAAGCAATGGCGTCTTATGCAGTAACCATATAGCCCTTGTTGGACGGCTGCCTATCGCCATACACCAATTTGCCGAAACCTTGTATGAGGAATCGTGAGCTATGCAGAAAGACACTGAATACAATTCCGATGCCCTTCAGAGATTGACAGGCCGATTACGACGGCGAGCGGTGCTTGTTGTTGTGCTCTGGCCTATCATAGGTGTTGTGGCCGGCGCTTATGTCGGACTCGGAAATGGCGGAAACCTTGCTGCAGTCATTGGAGCCGTTCTCGGGGCATTTCTGGGATATCTGATCGGGTCGATGCGATCCCTGTACTACAATGTGCAGGCAATGAACCTTCTCTGTCTGAAGCGGATTGAGGAGAATACCCGTACCGGGTGACAGTCGTCGAAACCTCCAACATGTGAATTCAGGCGCCCCCCAATCGCTGCGCGCTTGAGGTCCCCTGATCTTCGCGTCACCCGTGGTATTACGCTCGCGCAGACGTGCCGGAGGGCAAGAAGGGGCTAGCGGAGAATCGGCGAGACAGACGCGGCGGCGCAGTGCCTTCAGGTGTTGACCCTTTTGAGAGGCCAGGCCATGTTTTGGCCGAGGGTTTGCATGGTTTTCAGGCCCTCCTCACCCTGCCAGACTTGCCTTTGGCTCGGCCGAGGCCCCTTGCATTTCTGCAAGTCCAAGAAAGGATCGCCGAACCACATATTTCCTCTCTTCTTGCTTGACTTGCCCGACCCGTCAAGCTACAATCGTAGGCCAAAAGGTTGGAGAGAATTACATGGCGGCAGCGCAAGAGACGATCCGCACAACGGGGCGTGACAAGCGCGTGAGACACCAGCAACTCATTGATAGAACAGGCTTTGTCGCACCTTGAAGAGAGAGGCCGGCGCTGTCTTATACGGACCGAAACGAGGATTCCCGTGTCTTATGCGGGTTCATTTGATTGTTCGGCGGTGAAACAATGATTGACACGACTCTGTATAACGACTGGCTAGGCCAATTGGCGCAGCGCTTCCAGTCTAAGTTCGACGATATTCGGACCGTTCATAATTTTGAATATGGGGATGAATTCGAGATTGCCCTTTGTGAAGTATTGAAGGGTATTATCCCTCGCAGAGCATCGGTGTGCCGCGGTTTTATTGTCGCGCAAGACGGCACCCTTGCTGGTGACGACATCGTTATTTTTGATTCAGCACGATTCCCTGCTCTCCGCGCAGTCGGAGAGGATCTGTCGAGAAAAGAACAAGTACCGGCCGAGGCTGTTCTCGCATACATCGAAGCCAAACACACTCTCTACGTACATGGGAACTCAGGTCAGTCGCTTGAGAAGGCCACTGCGCAAACGGCGGCCGTCAAGTTGCTCATCAGAACACCATTAGAACATTGTCACATGATTCCGGGCCTTGATCTGGGTGCTCAAGTAGACACACCGACAAGCTACCCTAAGATAAAGAATCCCTGGTACACCGCGATCTGGAGTCGCAAGTCGGACTGGCCAGGGGGCGAACGCTCGATATTACCGCACGCACTCAGTAGTACCGATTTCCGTTTGCGCCCGGACTTCATTGCCACGGACCAGGGATGCTTGTTACCAATGCTCCTCAAGTACGAGTGCGGGACGAAGATGCCGAGAACGGAAATACGTCCTTTTCTCTGCGAGGAAACGGCACACGTGTGGTCGGACCTGAAAGATGTATGCCTTGGTCTTGCTGCGGTTCACTTATTGTCTGCTGTTGAATGGATCGTCCTATCGGAGGTCCCGTGGAACCGTATGATGTCCTCGTGTATCCGCAGCACCAATGTGAGTTTCAATCTGGGGACACCGTGCTCAATTCGGGATCGAAATAAGTAAGGTGTCCTTGGAAGGGACCTCGCGCTATGATAATGCGACTATTAAAGAGAATGATCTCTTGAAGGAGATTCGAAATCGGTGACCGTCACCAATAGTGTGCAGACCGAAATACGTCTCCCGTCCCCAATTCCTGCAATTCTTGAATTCTTCAAAAGGAGTCGGGCCGCTCGTGGGTGAGCGGCAGAAGGTTCTGCCTCATGAAGATGCAATCGACACCGCTCTTGCCGACGATGATGCTTCTGGTCGGCTGCGCATCGCTGCCTGAGCCCGACCTCGCTCCCAGTGAACCGGCCCTGCGCGTGGTGACCTACAACATCAACTGGGGCGGCCCGAACCCTCAGCAGGTGGCTCGCTTTCTTCTGCATGCCGACGCCGACATCATCTGCTTGCAGGAAACACACAGACAATGGGAAGCCTTCCTAAGAACCCGCCTTGCAGACTCCTACCCGTACAACTCGTTTCACTCCTCTGGTGGGGCTGGCGGTATAGCTTTCATGTCCAAGCACCCGCTAAGCAATGTGAGACTCCTGAAGGCCGACGCCGGCTGGTTCCCGGCCCTCATCGCAGACGTGAAGACCGAACTCAGTTCCGTACAGGTTCTCAACGTGCACTTGAAACCTCCGCTGAATGATGATGCATCGGTAACCGTCTCTGCCTACTACGAAAGTCCCGAGATTCACCGTAGAGAACTCACCTACTTCCTTCAGTCAGCGGACATGGACGCGCCCCTGATCATAGCCGGGGACTTCAACGAAAATGAGCGCCGCAAAGCAATCAGGGGGCTCTTACGCGACGGCTTCACGGACGCTCTTTCGTTGTTTGACAAGACATCGGAAACGTGGTCATGGAGGCTGCTCCCGGGATTCACCCTCAAGAACAGATACGATCACATTCTCTTCAACAGACACTTCCGTTGCACTGGCGCAAAGATGGTCGACGTGAGAGCAAATGATCACCGACCGGTGTTGGCAGTCTTGGTGCGAAATAAGGAATTGGCAGAACAAAGCCCTTGAGGGTACGCGCCATATCGCGCGCCCCTCAGCACGATCGTTGGCTGTGTTCATAACACCTCGCATGAATCTGCTGTAGGCCGGGTGGGGGCCATGGACAATCGGCGGGACAGACACGGCTGCA
>CAYFUB010000390.1:0-29912 GCA_964346195.1 uncultured Pirellulales bacterium | reverse complement strand
TATGGACAAGAGGCACCTTCCCTTCGCGGCCAGATGTCTCGACTGCGCTGACGCTTCGCTCGACATGACAGACTAGGCAAGATATCTGTATTACCTACAAACATGACACGCACCCGGTCGATGCGACAGCCCCGGAATTTGTGATCCGCAGGGCTCCGTGGGACATGAGAGATACGCCGGGACGCCGCCGGCGACAGCAGGAAAGGGGCACCCCAGAAAGGCAAGAAGCGAAGACGCAGCCCACCCGCTGCCTGCGTCTTCGCTGGACCCACAGGCCACCCTCGTGAGGGATTTCGTTGTACAGTAAAGAAGGCGGTTTCGCCGGTGCTGATGTAGATGGAAAAATAGGAAGATTATCAGTTTTTTTTGTGTCCACCCTCTCTCTGGCGGTCATTTTCGGCCTTGGGGGCCGGCTCGACGGACCGGATAGAAGGGCTTGACCCTGTGAATTCGCAGGATTACCATCTGACAAAGGGTGCGGCGCTCATGCTCGGTGGCTGTCGAGCCGGGGTGATGTCGTGCCTCGGCGGCAAGTACCGGTGCAGTGGCTCCTGAATATTCCTGCGAGCCGGGCGTCTAAAGAAGTAGATTGTACCGGCGAGTCGCTCGGCCGGGTCATGAAAAGAGCACCGGCAGGCCGATACTTGTTACAGCGCTGTTTTCGAGCGGTAAGTGAGTCCGGGGTCAGCTATGGAATGCCCTGCGTGCAAAAACGCCATGATCACCCTTGATCTGGCCGACGTTGAGATCGACCACTGCGTCCATTGCGGCGGCATTTGGCTCGACGCGGGCGAGCTCGAGCTTCTCCTGGAAGACGCGGGCCGGGCCGGGCATCTGCTGAGGTCCTTTCAGGAGGCCCCTTCCGCCGCGGAGCGACCGCGAAAATGTCCCATCTGTGACAGGAGGATGGCCAGGATTGTCGTCGGCCGGTCGGAGCCGCCCCTGGTTATCGACAAGTGCCGCCGGGGCGATGGCCTGTGGTTCGACAGAGGCGAGTTGCGGGACGTCCTCAAACGAGGCCAACTGGACGAGGACAGCAGGATTCAGCGACTGCTGGCTGATATGTTCGGCGCGGACCAGGATAGGACAGGTGGGGAGTCATGATCGCACGGATTGACGCAGGGCTGGTCCCGTGGCTGGTAGCGCTCGCCGTGTCCGGCGTTGCGTCGTCCGCGCCGCGGCAGGCCGAGCCGCAGTTTACCGATGTCTTCGTGAGCGGCACAGATGGCTATGACACGCACCGGATCCCCGCACTGATCGTCACCGGCAAAGGCACGGTCCTTGCCTTTTGCGAAGGACGCAAGAACAGCCGGTCTGATACGGGCGACATCGACCTGCTCGTGAAGCGGTCCCAGGACGGTGGAAAGACCTGGGACGCACCGGAGATTGTCTGGGATGACGGGGCCAATACCTGCGGTAATCCCTGCCCGGTGGTCGACCGGACGACGGATGTCATCTGGCTGCCGATGACCTGGAACCATGGGCAGGACAATGAGAGCGAGATCAAGGCCGGCACCGGCAAGGACACGCGCCGGGTCTTTGTCACGCACAGTAGGGATGACGGCCTGACGTGGGCTGGCCCCCGAGAAATCACCCATGCGGTCAAGTGCCCCGAGTGGCGGTGGTATGCCACCGGCCCGGGTGTCGGTATCCAATTGACGCAGGGTGACCGGCAGGGCCGGCTGCTGGTCCCGTGTGACCACAGCCACGTCTCGCCCGACGACCCCACCGGCTATGGGTCGCACGTCCTCTTCAGCGACGACCACGGCGCGACCTGGCGGCTCGGTGGCACGATCGGTCCGGCCGTCAACGAGTGCCAGGTCGTGGAACTGGCCGACGGCACACTCCTGATGAACATGCGGAATTACGACCGCTCCCGGACGACCCGGGCCGTTGCCACGAGCACGGACGGCGGTCTGACCTGGTCGGCGGTCCGGCACGACCCGGCCCTGGTCGAGCCCGTCTGCCAAGCCAGTTTCCTGCGCTATACCAGGCAGTCGCAGGATGGCCGCAATCGCTTGCTGTTCTCGAACCCCGCCCATGCCGAGACCGGGCAACGGCGGGATATGACCGTCCGGATGAGCTACGACGAGGGGCAGACGTGGCCGGTCAGCCGGCGGTTGCGGCCCGGTCCGGCCGCCTATTCCTGTCTGGCGGTGCTGCCCGATGGTCGCGTCGCGTGCCTTTTCGAGGCCGGAGAGGAGCATCCGTATGAGCGAATCGTTTTCGCGCGTTTCAGCCGCGAATGGTTGACGAACACCGAGGCCGGGTCTTAGCGTGGAGCATCCGTCATGGAGCGCATTTTATATCGGTACTGTTTGATGAAAGGATTGAGCCATGGGTACCTATACGCTGATTCTCATCGCCGTTGCCGCCGTTCTCATCGTCGCGGCCCTTATCCTGAAGAAAAGATCATCCTAAGGTGAAGTCCGTCGGACAGAAGGGAAAACGCATGACAGGAGCACTGATTGTACTGATCGCGTTTGGCGCCTTTGCCCTCGTGCTGGTTGTGGCTGTGATCGGCATCTACAACTCGCTGGTGGGCACGCGGAACCAGGTGGACAACGCCTGGTCCCAGATTGACGTCCAGTTGAAACGTCGCCACGACCTGATCCCCAATCTGGTCGAGACCGCCAAGGGTTACATGAAGCACGAGCGGGAGACCTTCGAGAGCATTACCAAGGCCCGCAGTGCGGCGATGGGAGCCCGGACGGTCTCCGAAGCCTCTCAGGCCGAGGGGCAACTGGGAGAAGCCCTCAGCAAGTTCATGCTGGTCGTGGAAAACTATCCCGACCTGAAGGCGAATCAGAACTTCCTGTCGCTGCAGGAGGAGCTGAGCAGCACGGAAAACCGGATCGCCTTTGCCCGGCAGAACTACAACGATCAGGTCCTGTTCTACAACAACCGGACCCAGATGTTCCCGTCGAACGTCGTGGCCGGCATGTTCGGCTTCACCAAGCGTGATTTCTTCGAAGTCGAGACGGCGGGCGAGAGAGAAGCCCCGAAGGTCAGCTTTGCCTGATGCGTGCGAGGCGGCCCGGGCCGACAGGGCCCGGCCACCAGACCGCCTTGGTGTGCTCGGCGTCGAGCACGCGGGATGAGGAGGGTCTGCCCACGATGAGAAATCTGCATTGAGGTACGACGACACGAATGTGGGAACTGATCCGAGCCAATAAGCGGAATTCCATCGCCCTGATGGCGATGATGGCAGTCGTGCTGCTGGCGCTGGGGTTTATCATCGGTCTGGCCGTGGTGGGCCCGGAGGGCGGTCTCATCGGCCTGGCCGCAGCGGCGGCGATCTGGCTCGTGCTGGCCCTTCTAAGCTTCTCCTCGGGGGATCAAATCCTCCTGGCGGCCAGCGGGGCCCGGCGCGTCACCCATGACGTCCATCCGCAGTTGTTCAACGTGGTCGAGGAGATGAAGATTGCCGCCGGTCTGCCGGCGATGCCCAAGGTCTACATCATCAACGACCCGGCCCCCAACGCCTTTGCCACGGGCCGCAGGCCCGAGTCGGCGTCCATCGCCGTGACGGCGGGTCTGCTCGCTCGCCTCAACCGCGACGAACTCCAGGGGGTAGTTGCCCACGAAATGAGCCATATCCTGCACCGGGATATCCTCTATATCACGCTGGCCGGCATCATGCTCGGCGGCGTGGTCCTGCTCTCGCAGGTGTTTCTGCGCGGGATGTTCTACGGCTCAATGGGCTCACGCCGGCGGTACTCCTCCGGCGGGCGCGGCGGCGGGCAGGCCCAGCTCGTGATGGTCCTGATCGCCATCTTGGCGGCCATCCTGGCCCCGCTGATGGCGCAGCTATTGTACTTCGCTCTGTCCCGGCGGCGCGAGTATCTCGCCGACGCCGGCGCCGCGCGATTGACCCGCTACCCCAGCGGCCTGGCCAGCGCGCTGGAAAAGATTGCGAACGACCCCTCGCCGCAACTGGCGGTCGCCAACAGCGCCACCGCCCCGATGTACATCGCCAACCCGTTCAAGCGGCGCGGCCAGAGGAGCCTCTCCGACCTGACCAGCACGCATCCCCCTATTTCCGAGCGCATTCGCATCCTGCGCAGTATGGCTCAGGGCGCCTCGTTCCGGGACTACGCCCAGGCGTTTACGACCGTGACCCGCTCCAAGAACATTATCCCGGCGGCCGCTCTGACCAAAGAGGAGGTCAAAATCCGGGAGGCCCGGCCCCAAGCGGCCAAACAGGAGAGGACGCAAAAACAAATCCGCCAGATCGGCGACATCATGCGCAAGGTCAATGGCTTTCTGTTCCTGACGTGCGCCTGCGGCCTGAAGCTCAAGATCCCGCCGAACTTCCAGGCCGATACCGTCAAATGCCCTCGCTGTGCCCAGACCCTCCATCTTCACTCTCAGCCGCAGGAACCGGCCTCCGCCGGCTGAGCCGAGGCCGGCCCGGAAATTGGCGAATGTCAGGGGTTGAAAGTCTCTGTGATTGAGGGTACGCTGTACGGGCAAAGGACGGCACGCTAGGGCCATACGTCGTCGGCCTCGAGAGGGATCGAATGGCAGACAAACACCAGCATCATCGACAGGAAAACCTGGAAGAGGAGCTGGAGGATCTCCGCAGGGAACTGGAGAGCTTCCAGCAGGAGAAGGAGCGCATTCGCGCGATCGTGGGCAGGATCGGCGGGGCGCCGAAGACTCAGGCGCACTTCATCAATATCCTGTTCATCGTCATCGTCGCACTGTCCGTAATTATCTCGCTTGTAGTCAGCGACCACTGGCGGCTGATCATGATTGAAGTGGCTACGGTTACCCTTTCCGTTAAGATCATTTACCTGATCCACTCCCAGATGCGCGCCGCCCATTTCGAATTCTGGATCCTCTCCTCGCTCGAATGGCGGATTAACGAGATCATGAAGCAACTCCGGGAGCTGAGAAAAGAGCGCGAGGCCAGATAACCCGCCCGGACAACGGGTTTCCGTAACAAAGAACATCCTGCCCCCGGGAACACAATATCGAGGACCGTTGCTGATACAGTGGGTATCGGAGGGTCCCGGCGCCGTGATGCGCCGACCGTCGGTTTTCGCTCTCAGGTGCCTGTGGTTGTGGTCATCGGACCTCCCGATCCGGATGGTTCGGGTCAGCTTGCTCTGCGAATGGTATCGGGGCCCACCAACAACCGCCTCAACCGGTCGAGCTCTCTCTCGAGGTGGTCGAACTTGCGCCGACAGACGAAGGTGAAGAGGGCGTCCTCCGGCGAAAGGTCGCCGCTTTGGCCGGCCTTCGAGCCGCTGGCCACGAGTTGCTTGGTGATGTACTCGTTGATCAGGTCGCCCTGCTCTCTGAGCATTTTCTGGAGCCTCTCCATCGTCTCGGTCAGGCCGGCAACCGTCCCCTCCAACGCCGCCAGACGCTGCTCTGCCGAGGGCTGGATCCGCTCGTCTTTCGCGTCGTTGTCTTGCATGGGCATTTTCCTGCGCCTTCTCTAAGGATTCTCCTGATGCAAACTACGCTATCGGCTACTACTGGGCACAGGAGAAGCTTGTTCTGCATTTCGCCATTTTATTGACTTATGTGGATCAGACACGTAAGGCCGGCATGGAAAGAGGATGTGGCGTCAGCTTCTTACAGGTCTTCCATCGTGCCGCTTGGGCGGCTTATCCATCCTGTCTCATCGGCCTCGCGCTTGGTGGCCGGACGGTCCCATTTTTGCGATCTTGCCTTCTATATCCAGATTATCCACACCGGCAAACAACCATTTTCGTGCGCAGCAAAAAGGTCCCGTTGTTTCGACGGGACCCTTAGCCCTCGACCTTAAGGTCTTTCGGAATCCGGCTCAGCAGAGCCGAACCTGCGTTGCCTGGGGTCCTTTCCGACCCTGACCGACGATGTACTCCACATCCTGTCCTTCCAGGAGCGATTTGAACCCGTCGGCCTGAATGTTAGAGAAGTGCACAAACAAATCTTCGCCTCCGTCGTCCGGCGTGATGAAGCCGAACCCCTTCTTCGCATCGAACCACTTCACCTTGCCTCTACTCACAGCACTGCTCCTTTGATCCCCTCGTACCACCATACACGCGACGCGCCGATTTTATCAGGGGGTAACCTCTCGGAGGGACGAAAGCATATCCCCTCACAAAACCAAACCAACTTTACACAGGCCGTTCCGCGCACGTCAAGTAAAATCACAAAAATATCGGTTAATCCGCCTCGCCAAATGCCCGGCCTGCCGGAACCGGCCCGCGTAAGAGCGGTCGGCTGGTTCGGCCTATATTTTTGTGCCTCCAATATTTGCGGCTATTCCCCTAAATCGGAAGGTTCAAGCGAATTCAGTGACTTGCCGACACCGTGGACCGGCGCGTGCGAAACGGTCAGCGTATTTCCCGCAGGACCCCAGGCAATCAGCCTCTTTCGCCTGGAGCGCAACGACCAGATCAGAATTGGATGCGCACGGCGAGCCGACGTACGGCCGGGCCTTTGACTTCAGCGTCCTGCGTCGCCGCCTGAAAGCAAATCTGCCGCATGCGACATCCCTGTCCCGGCAATAAGTCTGGGAACGGGACGCCGTCCACGACGTTCGGCCGCGAGGTTGTGACGACCCGTGGACGCAAAGAAACGCCCCAGGCGAGCCAATTGACTCTCAGCCGGCGGACACCGTGCCGCGGGGTCCTTCCGTTCGTCATCCGCCTGGGCGTTCGCTGGCTGTATGGGTGTGCCGCGTTATGATCTCGCAGGTGTCCCTGGCAATCACCAGTTCCTCATCGGTGGGGATGGTCATCGCGTACACGGAGGAATCGGGCCGGGAAAAAATGGTTCGTCCTTCTTCATTCCTCCGACCATCGACCGTGAGTCCAAGATAAACGAAGGGCTTGAGGACTTTCTCCCGAATGTACGCGCTGTTCTCGCCTATTCCGGCCGTGAAGACGACGGCATCGAGCCCCTCCAGGGCCGCCGTATAGGCGCCGATATACTTTTGAATACGGTAGACAAATACCTCGATAGCCGTTTGGGCCGCCTCATCGCCCTGCTGTGCCCGCGCGATGACGTCGCGCATATCCCGGGCCCCGCACAGGCCCTGGAGGCCGCTCTCCTTGTTCAACAGGTCTTCGGCCTCATCAGCGCTCAGGCCCAACTCCTTCACCAGGTACAGCGCAACCGCAGGGTCCAGGTCCCCGGAACGAGTTCCCATAACCAGGCCCTCGAGCGGCGTAAAGCCCATCGAGGTGTCGATGCTCCTGCCGCCGGTGAACGCCGTGATCGAGCAGCCGTTGCCCAGATGACAGGTGATGACCTTCAGCTCCGCGAGCGGCCGGCCCAGTCTCTGCGCCGCTTCCTGGGCCACGTAGATGTGGCTGGTCCCGTGAAATCCGTACTTCCGGATGCCGCGGTTCCTGTATAGTTCCAGGGGCAGCCCATAGAGGTACGCTCTGGGCGGCATGGTCTGGTGCAGAGCGGTATCGAAAACCGCCACGTTCGGCACCCCCGGCAACAACGCGCGGCAGACCTCGACGCCCAGGATGTTCGACGGATTGTGCAGCGGCGCCAATTCGGCGTTTTGCCGCAGCGCCTCCATCACATGTGCATCAATGAGAACCGAGGCGCTGAACGCCTCGCCGCCGTGGACGACGCGGTGCCCGACGCCGTGGATGTCCTTGGCTCCTGCCGCGCCCTGCTGCAGCGTGTCAAAGACAGCCTTCAAGGCCGAGTGATGGTCCGGGAGGAACATCTCCCGTCGATCCTCTCCTTTGCTCGGACTGTCACTGCGGATATATGAGTCTTCGAGCCCGATCCTGTCGGCCATCCCCTTGACCAACAGCCGCTCCCCGCCACCCATATCGAAGAGCTGGTACTTGATGCTGCTGGAGCCGCTGTTGACAACCAGGATATTCATGGGACGATTGGGCACTGCCTCTTTGTTCAATACCTGGAGCCTGTCTTGGCAGACTTATCGCCCGGCTGGGTGGCAGCGTCAAGCGCAGCTTGGCGATGGCTTTTGTCGCCTGCAGGAGAAACCATCGCCAAGGCCGTCGGCCTTGACGCTGCCACCCGGGTATTCTCTCGGGTGTCATGAAATAATGGTCCCAACGGGATACTTCTGGCACCCGCTTGCCACGTCGCACGCGCACGCCGCTGTCAAGCCGGATGTTTCCACGTCCACTCCTGTATCTCCGGCATATCCTCGCCGTGCTCGGCGATGTAGTGCTTGTGGTCGATCAGCTTGTCGCGCACGGCCTGTCGGACGTACGCGGCCATGTACCCAAGCTTCGGCACCCTGTCGATCACGTCCCGGACGAGATGGAACCGGTCGAGATCGTTGCGCACGAGCATGTCGAAGGGCGTGGTCGTCGTGCCTTCTTCCTTGTAGCCGCGGACGTGCAGGTTCTTGTGGTTCGCCCGCCGGTAGGCGAGGCGGTGAATGAGATAGGGATAGCCGTGGAACGCGAAGATGATCGGCTTGTTCGTCGTGAAGAGCGTGTCGAATTCATACTCCGACAGGCCGTGCGGGTGTTCTTCCTTTGGCTGAAGCGTCATCAGGTCAACCACATTGACGACGCGCATCCTGAGATCGGGCGCATAGTCCCGCAGCAGACTGACGGCCGCCAGCGTCTCCATTGTCGGCACGTCGCCGCAGCAGGCCATGACCACGTCGGGCTCGTGTCCCTTGTCATTGCTGGCCCACTCCCAGATGCCGATACCGGAGGTGCAGTGCTTGATCGCGCCGTCCATGCTCAGCCACTGCGGCTGCGCCTGTTTGCCGGCCACGATGACGTTCACATAATCGAGGCTCCGCAGGCAGTGGTTGGCCACCGACAGCAGACAGTTGGCATCGGGTGGAAAGTACACGCGGACGATGTCGGCCTTCTTGTTCACCACGACGTCGATGAAACCCGGGTCCTGGTGGCTGAAGCCGTTGTGGTCCTGCCGCCAGACGTGCGAGGTCAGCAGGTAGTTCAGTGAGGCGATCGGCCGCCGCCAGGGGACCTCCTTCGACACTTTCAGCCACTTGGCGTGCTGGTTGAACATGGAATCGACGATATGGATGAACGCCTCGTAGCACGAGAAGAAGCCGTGACGTCCCGTGAGCAGATAGCCTTCGAGCCAGCCCGCGCACGTGTGCTCGCTGAGCATCTCCATTACCCGCCCGTCCTCCGACAGGTGCTCATCCAGCGCCTCGATCCGGCCCTCCCACATCTTGTCCGTGGCGTCGTACAGAGCATCCAGGCGATTGGAAGCGGTCTCATCCGGCCCGAACACGCGAAAGTTGCGACGGTCCGCGTTCATTTTCATGATGTCGCGCAGGAAACAGCCGAGCACGCGTGTCGCCTCGGCCTCGGTCGCCCCGGGCTGTGGCACGTCCACGGCGTAGTCCCGAAAATCGGGAAAACGCAGGTCCTTGCGGAGCAGACCGCCGTTGGCGTGCGGATTGGCCCCCATCCGGCGGACGCCCGCAGGCGCCAGCTCGCGCAGCTCGGGGACCAACGTGCCGTTTTCATCGAAAAGCTCCTCCGGGCGATAGCTCTTCATCCATTCTCTCAGCAGCTTGATGTGCTCGGGTTTCCTGGCGAAGTCCGTGAGAGGCACCTGGTGCGACCGCCACGTGCCCTCCACCGGCACGCCATCCACCTTCTTGGGGCCGGTCCAGCCTTTGGGGCTGTGCAACACAATCATGGGCCACCGCGGGCGGGTCGTGTTGCCCCGACGGCGTGCGTCTTCCTGAATCCCCTTGATTTCCTCCGTCACCGTATCGAGCGTCTCCGCCATCATTTCGTGCATGTCCTCGGGTTCGGACCCTTCGACGAAGTACGGGTTGTACCCATAGCCGCGCAGCAATTCCTCCAATTCCTCATGGGGGATCCTGGCCAGAACCGTCGGATTCGCGATCTTCCAACCGTTGAGGTGCAGGATCGGCAGCACCACTCCGTCACGGGCCGGGTTGAGGAATTTATTGGAATGCCAGGACGTCGCCAGCGGCCCGGTCTCCGCCTCGCCGTCGCCGACCACGCAGGCGACAATCAGACCGGGATTATCCAAGGCCGCCCCGTAGGCGTGCGAGAGGGAGTACCCGAGCTCGCCACCCTCATTGATGGAGCCCGGTGTTTCCGGCGCCGCGTGGCTCGGGATCCCGCCCGGAAACGAGAATTGCCGGAACAACCGCTGCATCCCGGCGGCATCCTGAGAGATGTCAGGATACAACTCGCTGTAAGTGCCTTCGAGGTACGTATTGGCGACCAGGGCCGGCCCGCCGTGACCGGGCCCACAGACGAAAATCATGTTCAGGTCGTATGCCTTGATCACACGATTCAGGTGAACGTAGATGAAATTCAGACCTGGCGTCGTGCCCCAATGGCCGAGCAGCCGCGGCTTGATGTCCTCCAGCTTCAGCGGCTCCTTCAGCAACGGATTGGCGTACAGGTAAATTTGCCCCACCGACAAGTAGTTGGCAGCCCGCCAGTAGGCGTTCATCAACTCCAGCTCTGCCTGCGACAACGGCCCGGCGAGCGCCCGTTTCTCCATAGTGGTGGAGGATGTCTTAGCCATAACACGATTCCTTCCCATTCCCACCTTGTGGACTGGTTCTGTTCACTTATGGCGGCGGTGCAGTCGCCTCCGACCGCTCGCGTCATCACTCCACCCATTGAACCGGCCCCATGTTCGGCTGAAATAGGCAACTTCCTCCGTTCGCCTGAGGTTTCTGCCGGGTACTCGATAGGACGATGACAGACACATGAAGATGATGCGTGGTGCGCACCGCTCAGTCATGCCCATTCATGCCCACACGCAATGGGCCCGAGCTTTTCCCTTGCGGACCTGTCGAAGCCGATGTATATAGACAGGTGACGGGGCACCTGGCGTAGAACGGGCAGACAGGCCGAGGGTGCGACGTGTCACCTCTCGGCGGTCTTGTCTGCCGCAATGAGGCCCGGGGACACATGAGAAAGCGGAACACGAGAAGCACAGAGACCACCGATTCGATCCGGCTTTGGAAAGGGAGACTATGGCAATTCCCAGATGGTTGAAAGAAATGGATGAAGTCTTGCGCGGGCGCAAGGCCGAGCCGCACCTGCTGGCGACCGGCACGGCCCATATCGATATCGGGCCCCTCGTCGTCGGAGCCATCGTTCTCGGAGTGATCTACGGCATCTTCATGGGCCTCTATGCCATGGCGACGCGAACGCCACCTTCCCTGATGCAATTGGTCGCCACGGCCGTCAAAGTGCCGGCGCTGTTCTTCCTCACGTTGGTCGTCACGTTCCCGTCGCTCTATGTCTTCAGTGCGCTGCTCGGCGTGCGCCTGGGGCCGACGGACACCTTCAGGTTCATTATGGTCCCCATCGCGGTCAACCTGGCTGTGCTCGCCTCGCTGGGACCGATCACAGGATTCTTCACCCTCAGCACGACAAGTTACGCCTTCATGAAGCTGCTGAATGTGGTCTTCTTCGGCACATCCGGGCTCATCGGGCTCAAGGTCCTGCTCGTTATGTTGGCGCGTCTCGAAGAAGCCCAGGCAACACCGGCGGCGACGCAAGCGGCCTCGCTCGAAGCCGACGGCGACAGCCCGAGCCCGTCGGAACCGGCGCAACCCGTTCCCCAGTCGCGACCGCGGGACAGGACGATGGCGCGCGCCACGTTCCAGGTCTGGGTCGTCATCTATGCGCTGGTGGGAGCCCAGATGGGCTGGATTCTCCGCCCGTTCATCGGGGCGCCGGAGCTGCCCTTCGAATGGTTCCGCGGCCGCGAGGCGAACTTCTTCATCGACGTGGCCCGCACCCTCGGTGATCTGCTCGGTGTGCAATGATCGCTGCTCCTGAAGCGATCGACGATTTCCTGCGCGGGCGCGGCATCTTCGCGCCGGAGGCGCCGTTGTCGGGCCGCTTGCGTTGGCTGGTGGTCTTCGTGGTCACCTGCGGCCTGTTCTACGGGGCGGTGATGGGAACGTACAGCGGCCTGGCTCCCGGCCGATTCCACCAGTTGCTCTATTCCGGCGTCAAAGTCCCGCTGCTGCTGCTGGCTACCTTTTTGCTGTGCCTGCCCAGCTTTTTCGTGATCAACACGATTGCGGGCCTGCGCGAGGATTTCCTGCAGGTCTTGCGGGCGGTCATCGGCGCCCAGTCGTGCCTCACAGTGGTGCTCGCGTCCCTGGCCCCGTTCACCGCGGTCTGGTACCTCTCTTATGACAACTATCGGCTGGCCGTACTTTTCAATGCGGCCATGTTCGGTATCGCCACAATCGCGGCCCAGGTGGTTGTGCGTCGCTACTACGGACCGCTGGTCCGCCGCTCACCGCGCCACCGGCTGCTGCTGCGCGCCTGGTTCTTCCTGTACGCCTTCGTCGGCATTCAGATGGGCTGGGTGCTCCGCCCATTCATCGGCGACCCTCACCTGCCGGTGGCCTTCTTCCGATCCGAGGCATGGGGCAATGCCTATGTCGTCGTCGCCCGGCTGGTCGTGGAGGCCGTGGGCCGCCCCGCTCTCGAACCGTTCCTTGTCGTATGGTTGTGTTGCGGCGTGGTCCCCCTCGTGATGATTTTCGGCTTCTTTTACGTCTATCATATTGTCAAGGAGGAATACCGCTCCCGCTGACGCATGAAGCAGCCGAAGTATTGCCGGTCGGTGACGCTGTTCTGCCATGTATACGTGTCCGCGCTGCAAAACGAAGCTGAGCAAGCGAACGAGCAAGTCGTTCGGCCTCGTCCGGGCGATGTTCCTGCTTTGGGTGTTGTGGCAGGTTCTGGGTGTGTTCCTGCTCCGGCAAGGGATTGGCAATGTAGCCGTCTTTGCCCATCTCGGCGGCGCCGGCGTCGGAGTCCTCTTTTGGCTTTGGACTTGGCGGGGACTCTAGACGGTTGGAGCGCCACTGTGCCACGCCGGACACTGTAGGGCCGAATGAATCTGGCTCCAAATTGACTAAATGCACAAGACGCGTTTTTTTCACTTGGATACCATGCACAGTGACGGTACAATATAGGGGCGATTGGTAGGAGATGTCCGGCGGGATAATGATGAGTCTGGTGCTCCGAGATAGCCGGACCATCGCTGGTACGTTCCCGCAATGCTTGGGGAGTGGATATCATGATGCGACGACGCTTGTCATCCGTGCAGCGATTCCTGTTATGCGCGATTCCGCTCATTCTTCTTGGGTGCACGAGTTATGAGCCGGCGAAGGATTCGGGGCAGGAAGCTCTCAGTGAAAATGCCGCTCGAGAGATTGTGGCCAAGGGTGATTCCGTCGAAGTCCGTCTTGTCCCTCTGTTCGACCCTGAGAGAGCCAGGCCCTATTTGGGTATTGATCCTTCGAGGAGCAAGATCATGCCGGTCTTGCTCAATGTGGTGAATGCCGGTCCGGAGCCGATAAAGGTGGAACTGCAGGACTCCTACCTGTCGGCCGGACCGGATGAACGATGGCGTACCCTCGCTCTCAAAGAGGCCATCGACCGCGCACTCCGTAGCGACGCCGATGTAGCCGTGTTGGGATTTGCGTTCGGATTGCCAGTCTGGTTCATTGCCGCCGATAATGCAGCAGTCACGAACCGAACGCTCGAAGAGGATTATCACGCCAAGTATTTCCAGCCGACTCTGATCAACGCCGGAGCCTCGGGTCAGGGAGTCGTCTTCTTCGATCTGCCGCGGAACGAGAAATGGCACGTGTCGGCCGCCGTCATCCGCGTGCGTCAACTGAATACGGACCAATGCCAGGACATCAGGCTCGCCGTAGAGGAAGATGTCCCGGACAAGCGTCGGCCCTAGCATGCAGCAGCCCTTTTTGTGGAGGTCCAAATGAGAACCTTTGTGGTATTCTGTGGCGGTGCGTGTCTCGCTCTTGCCCTGGCAGCAGCAGGTTGTGCTTCTTCAGCCATGACGGTCGATACCATCACGCCGGAGTTGGCCCTGCAGGCAGATGCACGCGCCACCGGCCGCGAAACCAAAGTCGCCGTCGAGGAATTCAAAGCGGCCCGTGACAAGAACAAGAAGCACCTCTTGATCGGGGAAGCCAAGACCGGCTTCTTTAACGGCCCGACTGATATTCTCGTCAGTGAATCCCCGGAGCAAATTGTAACGGCCGCAGTCCGAGAGGCCTGCACCAAGGTGGGATTTCGTGTCGTTGATGCGAAAGACGCACAATATGTGATAGGAGGACAGGTTGAGAATTTCTGGGTCGATGAGTATGCCACCGGTGTGAGCCTGGAATATGCGAAGGCCTTTGTGCGGTACGATGTTCTCGTGAAGGACGGCACAGGAAGAACGATCTGGGGAGCCACGAAACAGGAGTATGAGACATCGGGACAATGCTGGGATGCCACCGCGAAGAACATCCCGACACTCACGCAAGCGCTGGATCGTACGGTAAGGTCCGTTTTTGAAGATGAAAGCTTCTGGGAGGCCCTTTCAAAATAGGTGTCGCCGCGCCCGGCACAAAGGGCTCGCGCAGGAAGGCGCAAGGCACGCGTGCGTGTACATCGGTCATGCGCGCTCAGATGAGAGCGGAGGTCATTCGATGAGACAAATGCGGGTGTGGTTGTGTCTGGCGATTACGGGCGGCATTGTGTTTTCCGGCTGTGCTTCGATCGTCGGCAAATCGAGCTATGCCGTGTGCATTCAGAGCAATCCGAGCGGCGCGGAGATTACGGTCTTCGCTGGAGACCAGGAAGTCGTCTACCGCGGGCGAACACCGACAACGGTCTCTCTCAAAGCCGGCGCCGGATGGTTCAAGGGCCAGGACTACGCGGTGGAGTTCGAGAAAGCCGGGTACCAGTTGTACAGAGCCCGGATTCGCCGCGGCGTCAGCGGTTGGTATATCGTGGGCAATGTATTCGTAGGCGGCTTGATCGGCTGGCTCATTGTCGACCCGATTACGGGCGCAATGTGGACGCTGGAAGACCTGAGTGTGGATTTGGAGGCAGTAGCCGAGGCTACGGTGCAGGTCCCTGAGGCAATCACACTGCGAGTTCTCACACCGGACCAAGTACCTCACGGACTCCGATCACGAATGGTCAGACTCGACTGAGCCCGGGTAGCCATTGGAGATCGTCATTGACTGCGGCGGCGGCGTCTGCGGCGCTGCTTCCGCTTGCGGATTCTCTCGGCCTTCAGCGCGGTGGGGCTCTTCATGCCGAGCATCTTCTCTTCGAGCAGCTCGCAGAGCCGCTGGCGCGCGTAGTAGCGGTTCAGGCGTTGCTGACGCTCCTGTTGCATCTTCACTTCCAGGCCGCTCGGCCGGTGCCTCAGATAGACACAACTGGCGGTCTTATTGACCCGCTGTCCGCCCGGGCCGGAGGAACGAATGAACTTCTCCTCCAGGTCCCCCTCGCGCAGGCCCAGCCGCGCCATCCTCGCTTCCAGTTCCACCTGCTTCTTCTGCGTCACACCGAAGTCCATATCGTAACCTGCCTGCAAATGAACGCTCGCCTGCCCGTCACGACGAGTCGCCGGAGCGTCCCCCATTATGACGGGGACTTCCGCCCGGGACAAGGAGGGCGGGTGACGAATGCGCGATTCCGAACACCTCGCCTCCCCGCGACGCTGCGCGGGGGCCGATTTTCTCCTGTTTGTCCTTGCATTTCCGGGTGGCTTTCAGTAGATACAGGACACGATTTTGCCCTCGACGCAGCCTCGGCCCGGTCCGGAGGACCACGGCGCGGGCGGGCGTCGGGCAGGTTCTCTCGTTGAAAGGGTCAGCCAATGTTGAAGATCGGGATGATCGGAGCCGGTTTCGTCGCGCGGTTTCACGAGCGGGCCCTGCGGTCCGTTCGCAACGCCGAGCTGGCCGGCATTTACGCTCTCAAAGGGGCCGAGGCGCTGGCGCAGTTGGCCCGCCAGAACCGTCTCGGGGACACGAAGGCGTATGGCTCTATCGCCGAGCTGGTCAGGGCCGTGGACGTGGCCTGCATTTTCGCCCCCAACTTTGCCCGCGTCGAGATGATGCGTCAGATCGCCGAGGCGGTGGAGGGCGGCGCCCGGATCAAGGGCATCATCGTCGAAAAGCCGCTCGCGCGCAATGTCAACGAGGCGAATACGCTCGTGCGTATCGCCCGGGCGATGAACGTGCCGACCGCTTATTTCGAGAACCAGATTCACATGCCGGCCGTTGTCCAGGCCCGCGCCCAGCTTACCCAGGTGGAAAAGAGCATGGGCGCCCCGCATCTGGCCCGCAGCGCGGAGGAGCACGGCGGCCCGCACGAGCCGTGGTTCTGGGACCCCACCACGCAGGGCGGCGGCGTCTGCTGCGACATGGGCTGCCACAGCATCGCCTGCGGGATGTACATGGTCACCCCCGCCGACAAGCCGGTGGACTACCTCAGACCCATCCGCGTCAATGCCACGATGGCCCTGCTCAAATGGGGCAAGGAGCCTTGGCTGAGTCAGCTCAAGCAACGTGGCGTAGACTATTCCGCCACGCCCGCGGAGGACTACTCCAGCGTCAGCATGGAATTCGAAAACCCGGAGACCCGCGTGCGGAGCATTGTGCAGGCGACCAACTCGTGGATGTACGACGCCCCCGGCCTGCGCCTGCTGATGGAGACCTTCGGGCCGGGCTACTCATACACCGTCAACTCCCTCCAATCGCCGGCGGGCATTTTCATCAGCGACGCCGCCGCCGCGGCCGTGCTCGACAGTGAGCTGGCCCTGGAGAAATCGCAGGCCAGCCGTGGCGCGCTGGTCTTGCAGCCGGACGAGATCGCCCTGTACGGCTATATCGCCGAGTGGCTTGACGCACTTGGGGCCTTCGAGCAGGACCGCGACGCCCTGCTCAACCTGGAGTACGGCAAGCTGGTCACGACGCTCATCATGGCCGCATATATGTCCCACGAGAAAGGGAAAGTCATCGATTTGACCGACCCGGTCGTCCTGGGCGAGTTGGAGAATTACGTCCCGCTGATCCAGCAGGGAAAGGGGAAACAAGTGCTCTAAGCGGCCGCGACCGTTACGACTCCGTCACCCCTGCATCGCAAAGGCGCAACATCTTGTTTTTCCAACAAGCACTTTTCAGAGGAGGCGGGCTAGGGACCTACTCGGAGTCAGATGAAGATGGTGGTCGTACGCACCCTGCTACGCCGGCCACCCCAGTCTGGTGGGTCCAGTAGCGACGGGTGGCAGCGGCAAGGGCAAGCTTGCCGATGGCCCGTGGCTACACCTCCACACCATCGGCAAGCTCCGAAGACTCCGCTTGGGGACCCCAAAACGCGAGAGATCGCGTTTGGGAACTCTGCCACGCACCGCGCCTCCAGATTCGGTTGCGGCCGGAGGCCGCGCTGTCCAGGCAGGAATCCAGATACCTTACGTGTGGGGATTACGTCCCGGGCATCAGCACGCTCGCCGTTCGCAGGTCGGTTGGACCCCCGTTCACTTTTTTTTATCGGCGTTTCTGGGCCATCAGCACGCTCGCCGTTCGCAGGTCGGTTGGACCCCCGCCCGGGTTCAGGGTCCCCAATGCTTAATTCCGCATTGGGTGGCCCCTTCCCACGCGCGAAATACTGCGTGCGGAGGCCCCTGCGCAGGGGTGCCAAAAACGCCGCGAGTGCCGTAACCGCAGCCTCTTACGGCGACGGCGCGGCACACATGGCGGAAAGGGTATTTGCTACGTAAAGAACGCCGGCATGAGCCTGGAGCCCGAGGATTTGACGGAAGATATCGACAAGACTCTGCCCACTACGGTCACGAGTGTTGCAGAAAGGAGCCTCGGTGGACGGGTACCCGATATCGAGAAACCTTCCGTCTCGTCCACGCTCGGGCCGGCATAACAGCTCCCAGCGTCTCTGGCGGCGCTGTCAATACCGGCGTCCGCCTCGGCCGCCGCCGCCCCCGCCCGGTTTCTGCGCCTTCGGCCTCGCCTCATTGACTGTGATGCTTCTACCGTGTAAGTCGGTGCCGTTGAGGGCCTCGATCGCCGCCGTGGCGTCTTCCCGGGACGGCATCTCCACAAAACCGAATCCGCGGGATTCGCCGCTGAAGCGGTCCTTGATGACGGTGGCGGTATCGACGTCGCCGTAGGCGGCAAAAAGCTGCCGCAGCTCGTCGTCCGTAACCTCAAAGGCAAGGTTTCCCACATAAATGTTCATTTCTCTTCTCCTTCAATCCGCAACCGCACGCCACCCGAACGCGCCACCAGACGCCACATGGCATCACACTGCATTTCCATTCAGAGCTGCCGCCCGTTCGAACCACGTGAGATCAGCGAAGGGGAAAGGGTACTTGGGCAGGAAGTCAAGATCGGGTCATCCGGCGTCGACTCCACTCTCTGAACGCATCATCCAGGTTATCATCGTGCCTGACATCCTCGTTAGCGTATCCGGATGGCCGGCCTCCCGCAAGCGCGAAATCCGACTTTTTTCACGCAAAAATACGCTCGGTGGCGTCCGGCCCCGGGGATGCCTGCCGGAGATGAAGACTCCAGAGGGCAGCCGCGCCCGGCATGCACTTCTGCCGGAGGGATATTGGCGGTGGCTCGGTGAGGAGCAGGCAAAGGATCGCTGAAAGCAGCACGACTACGCCTGAGACCGGCAACGATGGCCTCGACGTAGCCGGGGTCGAAGATGTCAGTACCTCTGGCCTAATTCGGCGGCTACGGCGATCAGGACGAACACAACCACCAGGAGGACCGCCACAGCGATTCGCGGCGCTCCAATCCGTTCGTGGATGACCGCGCATCGGCCCTCGCGGTCCCAGGAGGTCATGCCCTCGCTCTTGAGCTTGCAGTACGAGACGATCCGGGTGATCACGGTGATGACAGGCAGGTCGAAGCCCAGGCCGATAAACCAGACAGAGAAGCTCCTCGACAAAGCATCTGCGAACGTCAGGCGCTTACCCATCGCGTCCGCGACCCACGTGCGCAGCAGCCACTTGCCCGGCGTCGTGCCCCAGGTAGACAACAGCAGGGCTTCCATGAAGAGCCAGAGAAAGGGCACCAGCAATACAATGGCAAACGGCGGAATCTCGGCGTTCAGACCTGTGACCGCGCAGACCCGCCCGAGCGTCAACCAACACATACACGTATCAAGGGTCCGTGCAAGGTAGCGCACCCAGGGTCGGACTTGCGGCACGCCCTGCGCACGGGCGGCTTCGGCCCGCTGACGCAGCGTCCGCACGGGCACGGCTTGGGGCATGACCAGCGGAAGGCCGGCAAGATGGCTCTGGAAAGACTCGATCCGGACCGCCGGCACCCATTCGGCCATGGGCTCGGTCCAGACGAAGGTGTCCGGCATCAAACGTCGTTCGGAGAACATCTGCGTGAGTTCGCTCTCGGGTATCGGACCTTCTGTCCGACCTTCCCATACGTAATACCAGAGTCGCTCGGTAGTGACCGCCGGAGTCACGGCCATTTCGGCCTGCATGTTCTCACCTTTCAAAAACCACGGCTGGGAGCCTCTGTCACCCGGCTGGATTCCCTCCACTGACCTGAGCTACCCTGCTTCGTGTTACTGTCGGCCAAATCGGGGTCCGGGTTTGGCGAAAATGGCGCGTCCGGTCGGACGAATGGTCCGCAACCGCGAAAGCCGAGTCTGCGGCCCGTGAGTGACAACCAGCAGAATGACGTGGGCATCGGCGGAGCGTCAAAGACAGTCTGCGGGGCTCTGGATTGTTGCACTCTTGCTTGCAGTCTGCTATTCTGCGCCGGTGGTCACAGTCAGGATACCCAGGAAAGGATAGAAGGATGTCCGGCACGACTTATCGGTCTGAGGTTATGGTCCTGGCAATTGTCACGGCACTGTGTGTCTCGGCGAAGGCTGAGATTGTCCGGCTGGCGGAGCTCGATGTCTCGAAGATGTCGAGCGGATGGGGCAAGACATTGGTCGATCTGAGCGTCACGGGCAAGGCGATTTCCATCGGCGGGCGGAAATTCGATTACGGCGTGGGGACGCATGCTGAATCCGCGCTGCATCTGAAACTCGACGGCAAGGTCGAGCGGTTCACGGCGCAGGTCGGCGTTGACGATGCGGCGGGTTCGAGAGGGACGGTCCGGTTCCTCGTCTATGGCGACGGCAAGAGACTCTTTGACAGCGGCGTGATGAAAGGCGGGCAGGAGGCGAAGGCCGTCGATGTCACGCTGGCGGGCATCAGGCACGCGATGCTGATGGTGACTTCGGCGGGTGACGGCGCGGACTTCGACCATGCGAACTGGGCCCAGGCCCAGTTCATCTTCGCGGGCGAGAGGCCCGCGGCCGTCGATCCGCCGCAGCCGGCAGAGGAGGAGAAGGTGATTCTGACGCCCCGGCCCGGGCCGCAGCCGAAGATCAACGGCCCGAAGGTCTACGGCGCCCGCCCGGGACGACCGTTCATCTATCGGATTCCCTGCACGGGCACGCGGCCCATCCGGTTCACGGCCCAGGGGCTGCCGCAGGGCCTGCAACTCGACGCACAGACCGGCATCATTGCCGGCCGGGTGTCTTCCGAGCGCGGGCAATACGTGGCGACCTTACGGGCGCGGAATGAAAGCGGAACGGACGAGCGGGTCTTCAAGCTCGTGGTCGGTGACACCCTGGCCCTCACGCCGCCAATGGGGTGGAACAGTTGGTACATCCACTATCACCACGTCACCGAAGAGCACATGCGCGGTGCGGCCGATGTCATGGTCGAGTCGGGCATGGCAGATTACGGGTATCAGTATGTCAATATCGACGACTGCTGGATGAAGAAGAAGGGCGATGAGCCCTACCGTGACGAGCGCGGGGCCATACTGTGCAATGACAAGTTCCCGGACATCAAGGGGATGGTGGATCACATTCACGCCCGGGGGCTCAAGGCCGGGCTTTACACGTCGCCGGGGCCGTGGACGTGTGCGGGCTACGTCGGCAGCTACGAGCACGAGCGGCTCGACGCGGAGAAATTCGCCGAGTGGGGCTTCGACTTCCTCAAATATGACTGGTGCTCGTATACCCAGGTCGCGGGCGGCAAGAGCCTCGAAGACCTGAAACGGCCGTACCAGAAAATGGGCGATATCCTCGAGGGACTGGAGCGTGACATTGTCTACAACCTCTGCCAGTACGGCATGGGAGACGTCTGGACGTGGGGCGCCGAAGTCGGCGGTAACTGCTGGCGGACCACCGGCGACCTGGGCCTGGAACGGGGCGGCCTGCTGCCGGGGTTCTATCACATCGGGCTCAGCAACGCCCGCCACCACGAGCACGCCGGGCCGGGACACTGGAACGACCCTGACTACATCCTCATCGGTCGCGTCGGCAACGCCCGCAGCCAGAACGAGCCGGGCCAACCGACGAAGCTGACGCCGAACGAGCAGTACAGCTACATGTCCATGTGGTGCCTCATGGCAGCCCCGCTGTTCTTTTCCGGCGACATGCGGTTCCTCGATGACTTCACGCTCAACGTCTTGTGCAACGCCGAGGTGATCGAGGTCGATCAGGACCCGCAGGGCCAACAGGCCAGGCCGCTGGTGCAGGATGATGAGACCCTGATTCTGGCCAGGCCCATGGAAGACGGCGCGCTGGCCGTTGGCCTGTTCAATCTGGCGGAGCTCGCCCGCGAGATGGCGGTCGATTGGTCGCTGCTCGGCGTGCAGGGACGCCGACGGGTCCGCGACCTCTGGCGGCACAGGGACCTGGGAACGTTTGACGGTCGTTTCACCGCGCAGGTTCCCCGCCACGGCGTCATGCTCATCCGGTTGCAGCCGGAATAATCGGGGCGCCGTCAGGAAAATGACGAAGGGAAAGTGCTTGCACCGGCCACATCCGCCGGATAGAATGATGCCGTTGTGGAGTCGTTATTCTGATCTGACCGACGGAAAGCATACCGGGCAGCTTTCGCCCGACGAGTGGATTGGCTATGAGTGTCGTTAGCCACATGTCAGGCTTTGGAGGACCATATCATGAGGCGGTCTAGGGGTTTCACACTGATCGAATTGCTCGTCGTCATCGCCGTCATTGCCGTGCTCATGGGCATCTTGATGCCGGCCCTGAACAAGGCCAAGAACCTGGCCCAGGGGATTGCGTGCAAGGGCAACATGAAGAACTATACCGTCGCTGTGGCGATGTACGCCGACGATAACGACGGGAAGTTCTGCGAGCCGGCCAAGTGTTATTTCTCGCAACTCGGGGCGTATCCAATTGAGAGCGGGCTCTCGTCCTACCTCCACGTTCGCTGGTGCAATGGTAACGTGGACCTCAAGAGCCATCCGCAATACGGCGGCCACCTGTTTCGCTATCTGATGGATGCCAAGGCCTTCATCTGTCCGACGTACAAGTCGCAGGCCGTGCGCCACTCGGAGGACCATTTCTACGCCGCCGACGCCGCGAACCTGCGGAACTACGAACCCTGGTACAACTACACGATGAACGCCTACCTGGGGCCCTTGCAGCGCGACGATGGAAGCGACCACTCCCTCAAGCCAATCCGGGCCGAACGGGTCGGCCAGGTCAAACACCCGGCCACGACGTTCTCATTCTGCGAAGAGAGTTCTCTCGTCGACACACAGTACAACATCTCCGGCCTGAACGATACGTACATGGTCCCGGGCGAGGTGTCCATGGTCAACAGTTGGCTCAGTGCCGCGGGCAACAACCCCTGGAACGTCGAGCCGGGGCCCGGCACCTCGCCGACGTTCTACGATGTCCTCGCCGGCTATCACAACGCCCCCTCGGGCAACCTGCTCGCCGGCCGGGGCAGTTGCGCGTTTCTCGACGGCCACGTCGACGCCCACTACCGTTCCGAGACCTTCCCCCTCGCCTGGCCGCACTAGTGCGCCGGCTATCCTAATCCGGTGGGTCCAGTAGCGACGGGTGGCAGCGTCAAGCGCATGCTTGCCAAGGGCCCGTGGCTACACCTCCGCACCATCGGCAAGCTCCGAAGACTCCGCTTGACGACGGCCGGGTTGCCTGCGCAGGAACCATCGCCAAGACCTCCGGTCTTGACGGGGACCCCAAACGCGATATATTGCGTTTGGGAACCCACGCTGCTACCCGGTGCTCATGCTACACTACGAAAAATTCAATCGGAGTCGGTATTGGAGTAGTCGGTATAATAGACCGCTCGACTGGAGCCGCGCCCGGCAACCGCGCTTTCCTCGACGGCCACGTGGATGCCCATGTCCGTTCCGAGACGTTCCCGCTGGCCTACCCGAGGAAGAGATAGCGGCGCCCCTCTGGCCCGTTCAGAGGATTGGCGGATCGACGATGACGGTCTGGGTCAGGGATTCGCCCGATTGGGAGACGGCGGAGCTGCCTTCCAGTTCGCGGGGTCATTGCCATAGACAACAGCGTCGACGCGTCTGAGCGCCTGGCCGGCGCCGTTTGCCTCGAGCAGTCAAGGGTCAACGGTTTCGGGGAACTCGCGCGGATATGCATTGGCCCAGCCCGGCGTTGGCTCGCTCAAGGCTAGGAAATGGTACGGGCCCGTGCTCCCTTGCCAGCGGCCTAGAGAGACGCCGGGATCGGAGGCGCCGAATTTCTCCTGCTCGCTGTAGCCCGTCAGGATTCCATTCGAGCCGGAGTGCAGGTACACCGTCTCGCCTTCGGCGCTGAGGGCGAACGGGGTCTTGCAGCCGGGGTCGGTCTCGTTGCCGAAGTGGCGATTCGCGTCGAGCACCAGGTACCCGCCCGCCGCAATGCTCGTCCCCTCGGCGATCTCGTACTTCGTCAAATCATCCGCGTCGTCACTGAGAAACCACCCACCGACGGAGATCGCCTGTCCACTCGTGTTGTACAGCTCGATCCAGTCCGGGCCGACGCCCTGTGAGTTGGCCAGCAATTCGTTGATCACGACAGTGCCGAGCTCGGGCACCTGGCCGCCGTCGTCGGTGCCCGGTGAGCCGCCCGCCCGGGCGCTGGGCCGCCAGGCGCTCTTGTCGTCGAGATTCCCGGCGTCGGCGGCCCGCGGGTCCTTGACCGTCAGGGAGAAACCCGGGCCATCGGTGATATCGAACCAATTGTCGTCGTATTCGAAGCGCTGGACGGTCCGGCCCGAGGCATCGACCAGCTCGATGCGTTCGCCCGCGTTGTCCAGACTGCCCGTATACTGCCCGACAACCGGCAAGTCCACGCCGTATTTCGCCTCGAAGGCCGCGATGTCTTTTACCAGCAGGCAATAGCCCCGCGCCGGCAACTCGAAGCCGGGGAAGGCGTAAGCGATGCCATCGGTGAAACGCACCAGGTTCAGATTGATGGTCTCATTGCCGATATTGGTCAATTCGATGTACTCGGCATTGGGGTCCTCGGGACGGCCCGTGTCGAGCGGGTGATACATGATCTCGCTGACCCGCAGGCTCTCGGCCACCGGTCCGACCGCGAAAACGGCCTCGTTCAGGGCGCTCCAGCGGCCCGCGAAGGCCCGCGCCTTGACGCGCGTGCTCTGCTTCAAGGGCACGGGCCCCGCGTACGGAATCGCCGTCGGGGACACAGCTCCCTGACTGATTTCGCCCGCGACCAGCTCGGCGGAAATCAGGAAATCGGAGCTGCCGACCGATGTGTTGAGGCCGTGGATGGCCAGGAGATTGACGCCCGTTCCCAGAACGCCGACGTGTTCGGAAATGTCGATGGTCGTCAGGACGATGGCGGCGTCATCTGCGTTCGATGCGCTGGCAACGGAGTTCCACTGGGGATCGCCCGTGAAGTTGCGGCGGGCCACCTCCGCGCCGTTGAGGTACGCGATGAAGCCGTCGTCATACCGCACCTTGAGCATCATGTTCGAGAACGTCGCCTCGCCCAGCGTGAACGGGACTCGGATATAGCAGCTCCCGTTCACGTTGTGCATCTGCGTCCGGACGTCGATGTTGAAGTAGCTCGGGTAGTTGCCGGTGCTCGCCTCGTAGCCGACGCCGCCGGTGCCGGCGGTCCAGGAGGAGTCGTCGAAGGGACTCGTGAACCAGACGTCGCCCGCGCCGACCTGCAGGCCGCCTTTGGCGACGTCACCGACGAGGCGGAAATTCGTCCGCGTGAACGCGCTGAAACTGCCCCGGGCGGCGAACAGCTCCAGCTCGGAGCCCCCGCCGCGCTCGTAGAAGACAAGCCGCAGGTCGTGCGGTCCCGATTCCATGATATTGAAGACGGCGAGCGTATCGGCCGGCGAGCGCGGGCTGGGATACGACATCGAATAGGTCTTGCCGCGCCGCGACAATGTCAGGCCGAACCCGTCGTCGCTGCTGACGCCGAACGTCCAGTTGCCAGTCTGGGGGATGACGACCTTGCCGGTGACCAGGACGACGAAGTCCTCCACGTCGGCGTTGATCGTCGTGCCCGGGAAGGGACGGTCGGAGTCGAAATTGCCGGGGCTGCCGGTATTGAAATAGTTGATGACGCGTGCCTGTTCCGTGGCGGCGCCGGCCCGCAGGGCGGCGTTCGCGAGCACCGCTTCGGCGGCGGTGAGATTGCCAACCGTTCCTTTGGCCTTGTAGAAGGTGACCTCGAACCCCGGCGGCAGGTTGCCCAGCAGATTGCCGCCGTTGGCCACGCTCGGAACGAGGACGCGCTTGGCTGCATTCTCCGGGACCAGTGTGACAATCTTGTTGTCCGTCGATATCTCAGCGGGCAGGCGCGGATCGCTGCCGTCGGTCGTGTAGTAGATGCTTTCTCCGCCGCCGGCCTCTATCGTCAACGGGCTGTTCGACGGGACACGCCCGCCGTTTTGCGGCGTGCCGTTGACCAGGAAGACGGGCGCATCGACCGTGGGATACAGGCCGGCGCTGCGCAACTGGTCGAGCACGATGGCCGCCCGTTGCGGCATGTACGTGTTCAGGACCCAGTCCCGCTGGCTGCGCCATTGGGCAATCGTATACGGCGCCCCGCCTCCCACGTCGCCCCAACGGGCGGACTCGCAGAGGATGGACGACTCGACCCCATCAGCCAACTCGGCGTACAGGGCCGCCGGCCGGTTGCGCTCGGGGTGCGCGCGGTCCCATTGCGGCTGCGCCGGGTCCACATAGAGCAGGCCGTCGTTGAAGAAGGCCTGATGGGCACGATCGGCGAAGCGCAGGCAGAATTCCGGATTGGCCCGCAGTCTGGCGTACGGCTCGCACAGGCTGTTGTTTACACCGGTGACATTGTCGTTGACGCCGGAGTTCATGCCCACGACCCACTCGGCATCCCAGGAAAACGATTTCCAGCCGCTGGAATCGACGCGATTCATGGCCGCATACCAGTTATGGCCGGGCCAGTCGCGATTGCCGGTGAAGAAGTTCACAATCAGGTAGTCGATGTAGTTGCCGATATCGAGGTAGTCCACGTACTGGGGATTCCGCGTGCCGTCGGGATTGTTGCCCTGGAGCCGCTGGTAATTGGCGTTCGTTTCCATGCCCTGGCGCACGAGATTGAGCATGGCATTCCACGTCTGCGTCGTGCTGTTGCCCAGCGGCCGGCCGGAGTTCAACGCGTCCCAGTCCTCCTTGTCGCCGCCGAAGTAGGTCGCGGCAAACGATGCCTCCGGCCGCTCGGTCGGGTTGTATAGTCCCCAGTAGACGCCGTTGACATACAGATGCACGAAGATCCCGTGCGGCGACGGGTCGCCGAGCGCCAGTTGCAGCCGCCGGACGTACTCGTCGCGGATGAACTGAGAACGGTTGCCGCCCCATGGATATCCGTCGTTGAAATTCGCGCGCAGAATGAGCTGATCGAAAGCGTCTGCCGCATCCCCCCCGAACAGCGGGTAGCGCAGCTTCGTGGCGCCGTAGTTACGGGTGAACTGCAACCGGAAAGACTTCTTCTTCTCCCGCCGGCCGACGCCGCCGTAAATGCGGACCCCGCAATTCTCGTGGAATCCCGCGCTGCTGTCGGGATAAATCAACTCGATCGAGCCGGGCCGCTCCCAGGCGTCGCCGCTGCTGTTCCAATTGGTGTAGATGCCATTGGCGCCGAACAGGTCGTCGAGGTCCATCACGAGCGACAGGGTGGGGATGGCCTTCAGGGCCTGGGCCATCTGCGGGCGGGCGGATGCCGTGGCGATATCGGGGTCCATCTCGTAGTCGGCCTGTGTCAAGCCCCACATGGTCGGGAATCCCGGCGGGTTGTTTGTCTGACGCAGGACCCCGTCGACGAGGATGTAGGTGTGCGTGTCCACCGCGCTGGGCATGTACCCGGGCTTGAACGCGGCAGCCCGGACGCACATGGTCGAGTAGACGGCTATCGGCTCGCTGTACACGCGTCCGCTGGTCTCGTTCGGGGGTCGGCCGTCGGTCGTATAGCGGATCACGGCTCCCGGCGTGTCGCACGACAGCGTCAAGGTGAACGGCCCGTCATAGAGGCCGCGCGGATGGCTGAACGACGGGTCCGCCACAACGCCGATGGCGCCCGATATATTCGCCCGGCCCGGGGTGGCGGTCACAAGGTACTGCGGGACCCGCACCTCGCCCGAGGCGGAGAACTCCGGCGCAATCAGAAATGTCGGATCATTCGTGCCGTCATTGAGACCGTGAATGGCCAGAACGTTGCGCCCGTCGCGCAGCAGGCCCCGGCGCTGTGAGATGTCGAACACAACAGGCTGGCCCATCAACGCATCAGGGCGGTCGCGGTCCGCGGATGAATTCCATTGCGGCGCGCCCGTGAGGTTGTCCCTGGCCACCTCCACGCCGTTGAGAAAAGCCACGAACCCGTCCTCATAGCGCATCTCCAGCCGCAGCAAGTCGAAAAAGCCGGTCTCCTCCGCATCGAACGCGACCCGCATCCAGACGGACGCGTTCGTGCCGAGCATCTGATCCCGTAAGAGATTATCCGCCTGTCTTCCGAAGGTCACATTGTCGAACACGCCGGTGCACAGGACCCCGTCCGCGTGTGAAGTCACACAGAGCCCGATATATGCGTCCTGGGCCATGCCGATCGCCTCGGTGCCCTGCTGCGCCCAGTTGACACCGTCCGGCGAGTAGTATCCGCTGAACACGTTGCCGCGCCTGGTGATTCGGACCCACTGGGGCACGCGGAAGCCGTTGCCGTGCGTGGAGGCCGACGAGCCGTTGGTGGCCGTCCGCCGCTGGAAGGCGGTCCCGCTGCCGGGCGTCACAACCTGCAGCGCGTGCTTGGAGCCGGGTGCGAGCGTCTCGCGGATCATCACGCCCGCTTTGGCCCAGGCGTCCGTATTCGCGATTCCGAGGACGCGTGCCGTGATCTCACCGTCGCCCCTAAGTAGCATATAGAGGTAGTAAAACGAGTCGGCGGTCCCTCCGATGTCGGCACCGTCGCCGTGAACCATGAAGACGCCGGCGCCCGGCACGGTATACGTGCCCGCAAGAGAGGGGCTGCCGACATCGCGGCCCATCAATTGCGAGGTCTGCGAGAAGCCGAGGCTCGCCGGGCCCGCATGCCAATCGTGGTCATCGAAGTCCACCGCCGTCCAATCCCGGCCGGCATCCTCCGACCCCGGCACATGGAAGGAGGCGTCCGACTGATACGTCACGAATTGGGCGTGGTATTGGCCCAGACCGTAGGCGATATCCGTCAATTGCGGCGGGTAGCTCGGCGCGTACTCGTGAGCGACGGTTTCGCCGTCATCCATCACCAGGGCCAAGTATCCACCGTCGGCCGCGAGTCGAAAGTTCGTGTGCAATTGTCCGCTCGTGCGGTCCTTGCCCGAGGCAAAGACGACCAGATAGCCGTCCGGCGCGAGGGCCGTTCCATTGGGAAATCGCCACTTGGTCCGATCGGTGGGATCGTCGGTCAGGTACCATCCGCCGAGAGCGAACATCCGCGGCGTGGGATTGTACAGTTCGATCCAATCCGAAGAGTCACCGTCGGCATCGAGCAGGTCGCCGGCGCCGAGCGGGACCCGGCTGCCGTTGCTGGCCATGAACTCGTTGATGACAGGCGTCGTCAGGTCGGCCCGCCAGTTGGCGGCCAGCCAGGCGAAATCGGCCAGTCGCACCCCCCCGCCGCCGTCCAGGTCCCCCTCGCAGCCGGGAATTTCGCAGTCCGCGCTGAGCCACTCCTCCGAAAGGACGCGCAGGTCCATGAAGTCAACCTTGCGATCCGCGTTGAGGTCTCCGACGGGACACAGGGAGCCACCCAGCGCCAGGGGCGAGAGAATACTCAATAGAATCGACCATCGTTTCCATCCCATGAAGGGGGCTCCTCCAAACATTGTGTGCCGGTTCGACGGTAACGCAAGTCCCGGGATTTCTGCTTCCTTATTATACCATCTCAGGCTTCCCGGGTCAAAGCGGGCTCGAAGGGACGACAGAGTGTCTGCACGCTGCTGTTCCTGCCGACGGAGCGCATCGAGTCGCCCGAACGGTACGGGCTCGAGCTGCTGTTCAGGCCCGAGACCGTCCGCTGAATTACGCGCGACGACTGTGCCGTCCGCCGTCTGGCCGACCCCCAGGCCAAACGGGTCACCGGGACTGCCGCGCCCGCGCGATGACCCGACGCGACGTTGTCCGCACGAAAATCAGTTTCATGCCGCGCCGCTTGCCTGTACACTACATCACAATTGTGCCTGGAGCATGGGAATCGCTCTCTCTTTCGGCTCGCCTGGGCCGGACGAGCCACAGTCGTATCGGACCCGAGACAAGGAGAATGGCAGATGGCTGAGCCGGTCGCACCGAACCAAGTCGCCGTCGACAAACCCTGGTGGGCGGAGTTGACTCGTTATCACTGGCTGGTGGTCGTCATCGCCTCCTGCGGCTGGCTGTTCGATTGCATGGACCAGCGCATCTTCGCGCTGTCCCGGGAACCGGCCCTGCGGGAGGTGCTGGGCAGCGGCATTGCCGATCCCGTCGTGAAGTCGTGGGCCGGCTGGGCCACCGCTGTGATGATGATTGCCTGGGCCACCGGCGGCATCATCTTCGGGATGATGAGCGACCGCTGGGGCCGCGTCAAGACGATGGTCGTAACGCTGCTGATCTATTCCGGGTTCACGGGATTGTCGGGCATCTCCCGCAACGGCGTCGAGTTCCTGATCTACCGTTTTCTGGTCGGCCTGGGCGTCGGCGGGATGTTCGGAGCGGCCACCACGCTCGTGGCGGAAAGCGTCCCCGCCCGGTTCCGCGCGATCGCTTTGGGATCGCTCCAGACCTTCTCGGCCAG
>CAYFUB010000389.1:0-14415 GCA_964346195.1 uncultured Pirellulales bacterium | reverse complement strand
CCCATTGTTCGTTGAGCCAGCAAATCCGCAAGGCCAGAGTCGCGGAGGAGCCGGCACGACTCCAGATCATTCCGGAACGCTTGAGGCGATCGCCGACCACATGCTTGCAGGCCCCCTCCACCATCCCTGAGCCAATCGAGTAGCCCTTCGCACGAAATACGTCATACCGCATCTGCTGCTCGTTGACACGGATGTAGCGGGATAGGTCCTCTATCGCCTTACGCTTACGGCCACGATGGCGTTTGCGTTGCCGGGCCAACTCGGCCAGGACCTTACGCGTCCAGCCCTCCCACAGCCAGCCACAGCCGCGACGCGCCCACTGAGCGGTCTTCTCGGTCCCTTCGCCCCACAAGACCTTGGCACAGTTCCACAGATGTTCCTGGGCATGATACCAGTCCACGATGAACACCGCCCGAGGCCAGTGCCTCTGGTGCAGACCGCGAACCCACGCGGCGCCATCCCCCAGGTATACGATCTCCGCCGCCTGACGTAATCCACACCGGCACGCCTGCCACCACAGCGATTGGCCGAACCGCTGGGCATCCTCGAATCCTGCGACGTAGCGATGCTGGATGCGGCCCTGCGGATCCTCCCACCACAGGCAGCCGACCTTGCTCTCATGCCAGCCATCCCGCTCGTGCACGGTGGTGCCGTCGGCGGCTAGGTAGAGCCTCTTGGTGGGCGTATCGCACAGCGGCCACAGGCGCCCTTTGAAACAGGCCTCCACGCTCTGACGGTCCTGATCCGTGACCGTCGATCCGACGTGCTGGACGAGCCGTTCAATCGTGTTCGCCGAGACCGTTTGCCCGAACAGGTCTTGGATCATCCGGGAACTCTCGGCGAAGCTGCTGGCGACCGCCAACGTGCAACAAGCCTTGGCCAGAGCGGCACTGAGCGATTCGCTGCCCAGGCCGCCGGCCTGATCGTAGGGATATTCGCCCGTGCCGCAAGTCGAGCAATGATAGTAGGCACGCCGCAGTTCGATCCAGCCCACGGTCGTGTGAATGCTCTTGCCGCGATACCCCACGAATCGACTCCATCCACCACAGGAACAGGGCCTGTTGCTGCCTGTGTAGCCACGAGGCCCTTTGTCAACGATCCGTTGCAGCAAGGTCTGCCCCCACTGCCGCACCAAGATAGTCACCTGCTGTTCCAAGACCCCCAGATCGCTGCTGATCACGGACAATTCCTCACCATAACAAGCTTCCAATAGCTCGACGACTCTGGTATCCATAGCATGCTCTCCTTTGCGGCAAATCCGTAAGACATTCTCCCATTGCCCATAGGAGAGCAATTCTCATACCTACAAACATGACGTGCACCCTAAGATGGTGGGTACGACAGAAGAGCGGCGGTCAGGACAAGAGGGATGTCATTGCGAGGAGGCCGCAGGCCCACGCAGCAATCTCGCATTGCCAGGGGTCGAGATGGCCGCGCCGGCCTCTGGCTGGCTCGCAATGACATGCAGGGCATTTACCACAGATTTGCCGTACGCCCCGGGATGGCAAGGACGGTCACTCGATCTCATCGAACTCGTCTTTCGGGGCGCTGCACACCGGGCACGTCTCGGGTGGCTGATTGACTGTCGTGTCGCCGCAGGTGCGACAGATGAAGACCTGTCGCGTCGGCAGGTCTTCGCCGGCCTTGACCTTGTTCATCGCCTCGACATACAGGCTGTGGTGCACCCGCTCGACGGCCATCGCGTTGTGAAATGCGGTCACGGCCGCCGTGTTCTCCTCTTGCATCGCCCTGGCCGCGTAGCGCGGGTACATGTCTTTGAATTCAAAGCTCTCCCCACCGATCGCCTCCTCCAGGTTCTCCGCCGTCGATCTGACGCCGGCCATCACCTCCAGGAACGCCCTTGCGTGTACCGCTTCGGCGGCGGCCGCCGCCCGGAACACCTTCGCCACCTGCGGATAGCCCTCCTCCTCGGCCCGCACCGCAAACGCCAGGTATTTCCGGTTGGCCCGGCTCTCCCCTGCGAACGCATCCTTGAGATTCTCCTTTGTTGCCATCGCCCTGTTCCTTTCGTAGCCTGCCGCCCTCACTGTTGTGACCAATTGGCGTACGGGGGGCTCCAGTGCCGCGCACCGGTATGGAAATTCGCGTGCATCAGCTACCGTCATCCTCATTTTGGCATGTGCTTGCCCCGCGCCAATTGAGGAAATCCCCCAATTCTCTTGCTCGACCTGCGGCGGCGATATGGCAAGTTCGTGCCCTTCACGGTTGGGGAATCCGATGTGCATTGCCGGATCGACTTTCCGGATGACGGGAACGAGCGGTGGGTGGGACTTTCGAACCCGGCTGGGCAGGAGCGAGTCACACGAAGGGAGCCGGGGTCATGCTTGCACTCGTTCAATCCAGCGCGGATCCGAGCACGCTGCAACCGCCCGGGTCCGCTTCTCTACGCAAGTATGGACATGGGGTTCGGCGCATAGCAGGCGGGCGAGAACGCCAAGCGCCGGCTTGGCGACGGTGGCTCAGACACGCGTGGAGCTGAAGTCACACGGGCCGGGAGGCCATTGGATACACTCAGTCGTGAGTCTTAACCCCTGTTGACCCCCGCCTTCGGGAGCCGACGGAAGGAGAGTCGGTAGGCCCCATATACGGCGATCCCGTAGAATAGCACATCCAACGGATGGAAGTTCGCGATCATGAGGCCTGGAACCGACACGGGGTCTCTGGAGATGTGTGTCAGCACGGCCCCCACGGAAAGCTCGGTCGTCTGCGCGATGAGCATGCAATTGGTCATGAAGTTGCCCAGCAGACAGCCGATGACGGACAGCCCCGCCCCCAGGTATCCGAACGATTTGTCAACGCCCCGGCCCAGCATTCGCGCCGTACCGCCGACCAGGAAGCCCAGGGGAATCGCCATCCATCCGATCTGGTATTTCGTGGCAATGATGATCATGGCCCAGAGCATCGCACCGACCACCGCTGCCAGCAAACCGCCGAATGCCGCCAGCGCGATATTCTGCTTGGCCCGTAACTCGGCCGCCAACTGCTTGAGCTTGGCCGGGTCTACCTGTGGTTGCGTCGGCTCACTCTCCTGCGGCTCCGCAATCGTGCCGTTCTGACAGAGCCTTGGTCGACAACCTTTGTTGGGGGGCCTTGCCTCATCGGCCGGCGGCTCTGCAACCTGGGGCTCGGCAACTGCCAGGACGGGCCGCCGAGATTCCGATCGTGGCTCCTCTTCCTCGGGCACCGTCTCCGCCCTCGTCATACACTGCCGGCCCGGCCTTTCCTGTCCGGCGGGCACCACATCCAGATCTACCAGGCCGTCCGACGACGGACCGGTTTGCGGCTCAACCTCGGCATCATAGGACCTGGCCTGCAGGACACACGCAAGTTTCGGACGTCGCGGCTTGGTCTCGGTCTGTGTCTGCGGCTCGCCGGTCTTGGGCTGCATGTCGGACAGACACCTGCGTCGTGGCCTGACTGTCGGCTCCTTGCCGTCCGACTGCGGTGATTCCGCACGGATATCCCCGTGCGGGTCCCTCAGCGCACGCGGCTTCTCTTCTGACTCGCGCTCATTATGTCTAGGTCTCATGGCTGACCTCCAACGTCTGAATATTCGAAATGGAGAGGACGGATACGTCGCTTGCTATGATCCACATCAGGCGGGAAAGGTATCCGCCGCCTCCAAAAAGGTGGTTATCGGCCATCCGTGCCGCCGGACGCCGAACGGCACGAAAAGACCCTCTCTTCATAATACATACGAAACCCCCCGCCAAATGCCAACACGAGTTTGGGACCGTACGGCTTCGCTGTGTATCTCGCGCACGGGGGACTTTTCGGTGGAATGGGGAGGCGTCGCGGCAGGAACGTCCGTGTTGACCTGTGTGGGCCGCGACGCCGCGGGTCGGGCGTATATCCTCCATGTCTGCCCGATTGGCCGCCATTGACCTGGCCATGAAAGGTGCGTCGCGGCCGGTAGCATCCGTGCTGACCTGGCCGGCCGCGACGCGAGCGGCAGGCCTTAACGCATCCGCGTATACCGCGGACGAGCCGTGGGAGAGAGCCAAGTCAAAGGCAAAATGCAAAGAGTAACTCGTTCCGACATAGCGGGCCGCCGTCAGGAACCACAAGTCCCACGCCGGTTCCGTCACGCATCCACGCTTTGGCCCGTTCAAATAGTGGAGCGATTTGAGGCGTTCGGTGTTGACTATTTTTGCAGCGGAAAACGGCGATTTGCCGAAAGATATTCGGACGAACATATTTCCGGATTCTGCTGAGGGTGGCCTTGCTTCAGGTAAATGTTTGCTGTAAATGATGTTATGAGTGAATCGCGGAGCCGGCTGGCTGACATGATCGCCGTGGTGATTTCCTTTCTCATGGCGACCGGGGCGGTAATGGTCTTTTCCGCCGGGGCGAACGTAGGGCACGAATTCGACCTGCGGCACTTCTACGATTTCCCGGGCCTGCGGCAGATCATGTTTTTTCCGATCGCGGTGCTTGTCCTGTTTGTTGCATCGGTACCGGATTATCGGATTTGGAGCTTTCGTTCGCGCTGGTACAAATGCCCGACCGTGTGGCTATTGGTCGTCGCCCTTGGACTGCTCGTCACGGTTCTGGTCGTGGGGACCAAAGTCGGCGGCGCCCGGCGGTGGTTGCGAATTCCGCTGGGGCCGATCAGTGTCAGTTTTCAGCCCTCCGAGTTCGCAAAGTGGACCATGGTTCTGTTCCTGGCGGGCGTGTGTGCCCGGATCGGGCCGGACATCAGACGCTTTTGGCTGCGGTTCTTGCCGCTGTGTCTGCTGATCGGATTGGTGTGCGGCCTCATCGTGATCGAGGATTTTGGTACGGCCGCTTTCGTCGCCCTCGTCAGCTTTGTCGTGCTGATCGTTGCCGGCGCGAAGTGGTGGCACGTTCTGACGCCCTTGCCCTTTGGCCTGGCTGGATTTACGTATATTCTGATCCACTCGCCTGAGCGGATGAAGAGACTGGCCGCATTCCTGGCCCCTGAACGCTGGGCCGATTCGGAGGCCTACCAGGCCACTCAGTCCCTGATCGCCATCGGGTCCGGTGGTTTGTGGGGCAAAGGGTTGGGCGAAGGCACCTGCAAATACGGTCATTTGCCGGAAGATACCACTGATTTCGTCTTTGCCATCATCGGCGAAGAGTTGGGGTTGGCTGGCACGGTGGGGGTGATTTTGTTCTTTATCCTCTTTGTGGGCTTGGGTTTAGCGGTGGCCATAAGGTGCCGGGATCGATTCGGCAGGCTGCTGGCGGCAGGCATCGTACTGACCATCGGCTTGCAGGCAGCTCTCAATATCGGTGTCGTCACCGTCGTCCTGCCCACCAAAGGTATCCCGCTGCCTTTCATTAGCGCCGGCGGAACGAGCATGCTGCTGTCCGCGGCTGCCGTCGGCGTTCTTCTGGACATCGCCGCACAGGGCAACTCCGAAGAATTGCCGTAACGCGTGTTTGCACAGGAGCTTACATCGCCTCCTGTCTTTGATGACCCCCGGCCGCACCCCGGATACACGTTCGCCGCCTTTGAGCGTGACTTTCACTTTGCTTTCTGCTATAATAAATGTGTGATGTTGGTTTGATACGCATTATGGAAAATTCTTGCGCGGCACAGACTCAGTCATCCTGAGGCGAAGCCGAAGGATCTGGCCCGCGGATGAGACGTTTCTCCCGTTCGTAGGCCAGATCGTTGGGCCCCCAAACGCAATCATTCGCGTTTGGGGAACCCCTTCACTGCGCTGCGCTTCGTTCAGGATGACACACGGGGCGCAAGAGTTATTCATAACCCGTGTGAGTCTGTACTTATGGACGTATGAGGGAATGGGGGTCGCAAGGCAGCTTTGCGAAAGGGTGTTGCCATAAGAACCTGGCTTGCCGCGGCTGTTGTGCTGGTATGGCCGGTGGTCGTCTTGTCCGCCGCCGGGAATCCCACGCAAAGGCGCTTCGTGCCGGATGAGATTATCGTCAAATTCCGGACGCCTGTCCTGGACGCGGATGGTGGCACAAACGGCTCGTCAGTTGGCGCCAAGCCCAGCCTTTCGCGAGATTTACGGAATCCGCGCAGGTGGTACCGTGTGCGGGAGATGATGCCTCTGTTGAAGGAGTGCGAACGTCACAAGACCGAGGTTCAGACGAACCGGGCACAGGACCAGTCACGTCTGGCGAGAATGCAGAAGCTTTTGCTGCGGCGACAACGCGCGACAGCAGGCACAACGGCCCCGGATTTGGGCAGAGCCTATCGTATCCGGCTGGACCTTGGGGCGGACCAGAGCTTGGAGGAGGCCCTCGCTGCGTACAGAAGCCGGCCTGATGTTGAATACGCCGAACTGAATCCGGTGATTTCAATCTGTGCCTTGCCGGATGATCCGCTCTATGCTGAGCAATGGGCCCTGGGCAAGATTCAGGCTCCCGATGCCTGGGATACCTGCCGGGGCGCGGGGGAGATCGTTGTGGCGGTGATTGATACGGGCGTGGATAGCAACCATCGCGACCTGCAGGGCAACATGTGGATCAACGAAGCGGAGTTGAATGGCGTCGCTGACGTGGATGACGATAGGAATGGTTATGTCGATGATGTCTATGGTTACAATTTTGCCCATGGCGACAACGACCCGGCGGATGACCACGGCCACGGCACGCACTGTGCCGGTACGATAGCGGCGGTGGGCAACAACGGTCTGGATATTGCAGGTGTCTGCTGGACGGCCCGGATCATGGCGCTGAAGGTACTGGGGGCTACCGGCGACGGCAATGCCGCCGATGCGGTGCCGGCGATATACTATGCGGTGGCCAACGGGGCCGATGTCATCTCCGGCAGTTGGGGCAGTGAAGAAGACTCGAGCGTGCTCGGGGAAGCCATCGCACACGCACACCGCGAAGGCGTGATGGTGGTGGCGGCGGCGGGGAACAAGGGCTCGACCAAGCCGTACTACCCGGCCGCCTATCCCGAAGTGATCTCCGTGACCGCAACGGAGGCAAACGATCGCCGTTGGTACCTGTCGAATTTCGGTGATTGGGTGGACATGGCCGCACCGGGACGCCAGGTGTTATCGCTGCGCGCGACGGGGACCTCCTCGGGTGTCGCCCGCGATGAGTTCACCGGCCGACTGTCTGGGACCTCGATGGCGGCGCCGCAGGTATCCGGGGCCTGCGCGCTGCTGTTGTCTGCAAACCCGTTGCTCACCTGCGATGAGTTGCAGGAGATGCTGACGACAACCGGTGATCCCATCGAGTCAGGGATTTGTGCCTCGAACGGCCGGCTGAACGTGTACAAGGCGTTGCGTGCGGCGATTCCGGCCGAGGGAATGATTCGTTTCGATCGGTCGCATTATCCGGAACACGCCGATATCGAGGTGCTCCTGGCGGACTGGGATCTCAGGGGCGCGGGGCAGCAACTTGTGCGGTTGGAGAGCGCGGACGGCGACAGTGAGGCGATGATACTGACCGAAACCGAGGTCTCTTTGGGCGTCTTCAGGGGTGTGATGGCCAGCGCACCATGCGGTGGCAAATCGGGCGACGGCATCCTTCAGGCGCCAAGCGGGGCGGGCATCTACGCCTGCTACCTGGATGGTGGCGACAGTATGGTGCAGGGCGGACAGTGGCGGCAGGCGAGTGCCATTGCCGATTATGAGCCGCCGGTGGTCCGCGAGGTTCGGATCGACCGGCAACGTCTCGCGCTGGCAATCGAACTGACGACCAACGAGCCGACCCGCGTGGAGATTTGCTACGGCAGAACCTTCGGCGGCCCATATGACCTGGTCGAGAGGGATTCGGAACTGGGCGAGCGACACACGGTCACGTTGCGTGGTCTGGAACCACGGAGGCAGTATTGGTTCGTCGCCAACATCTCCGATGCGGCCGGCAACAAGACGCTCGCAGACAACGGCGGACAAGGTTACTCATCAGCAGGGGGTGCATTCGTCAGGGGCGGCGATCTCGACCCGGAGTCGTTGTCTGTCGAATCGGAAGAACACGATGTCAGATAGCGGCTGATCGCAAACCGGATGCGAGGTTGCCGGGAAAACAGAGTGCAAATCCGGTCCGGGGTGGTTAAGATAATGGGTGTGGCTCCCGGGTCGGGATTGTCCACGGTGGATTGGCAGGTTGGGCAGGGAGGCCGAGCGTGAGCAGCGTTTCCTTTTTCTTTGCCGGCGGGGGGACGGGCGGGCACATCTATCCGCTGTTAGCTGTCGCCGAGCAGGTTCTGGCCCGGCAGCCGGACGCATGCATTCACTTCTTTCACAGCATGCGTGCCGTTGATAATCGCGTCCTCGATCAAACCAGCTTCGGGCGCACGCCGCTGCCCGCGACTGGATTATCATTCCGTCCCGCGAAATTCCTTCGTTTCGCCATGACCTTCCGGGAGAGCTGCCGACTGGCGACGAAGGTGATGGCCGACAGCACCAATCCGGTCGTGGTAGGGGCGGGAGGATTCATCGCGGCTCCGGCCTGTCGGGCGGGATACAAGTTGGGCGTCCCGGTGGCGCTGGTGAACGTGGACCTGCTGCCCGGTCGGGCCAACCGGCTCTGTGCCCGCTGGGCGAATGAGATCTTCGTGCAATTCGAAGAGAGCAAAAGCCACTTCGGGCGCAGCCGGGCAGTCATCAATCCCGTCGGCTGCCCCTTGCGCAGCGGCTTCGCCCACCCCGACCCGGACCGGGCAATCGAGGACCTCGGCCTGGACGCGGACAAGAACGTCCTGCTGATTACCGGCGCCTCGAGTGGCTCGGCCCGCATCAATGAGGCGGTCTGCCGGCTGTTGCCGCAGTTGGAGGGATTCGCCGACCAGTGGCAGATCGTGCATCTGACGGGCTTGGACAATTATCAGACGGTCCTGGATGAGTATCGCGCCGTTCGCATCCCTCACAAAGTGCTGGACTACTATGACCGTATGCCGGACCTCTTCGCCGCGACGGATTTGGTGGTCGGGCGCAGCGGGGCGGTAAGCGTGGCCGAATACGCCGTGGCCGGTGTCCCGAGCATCTGCGTGCCTTACCCGCACCACAAAGACATGCACCAGTACCTCAATGCCGGCAAGCTGGTCGAGGTAGGTGCCGCCGTCATCGTCGACGACGTTCCAGACCTGGAAGATCGGGCCGGTTGGCTCCTGGAAGAGCTTCAGGAACTGATGCCCGACGAGGAGAAACGCCGCGAGATGTCCGAAGCCTGCCGGCAGGTGGCCCGTCCCAACGCCGCCGCCGAAATCGCAGACCGCCTGCTCGAGATGGGTGGATAGAATCGGATGGCTCGACGGGCGTTGGCTCGTAGTGACGCCGTAAGGCGTTCAGTAGCATGGGCATCTTGCCCATGAGTCAAAGGGCCATCTTGGCCCTGTCTTCACGGGCGAAAGGCTTGTGCTGCTATGCCCTGCCGGGCACTCGGCAACCAAGCCTGACTTGACTTCACTGTGAGAACGAGCGAGAATGGAACAAACGCACGATTGTCGAGGATGCACGCGTTGTGCAGCCCTTACAGGAAGAAGGAGTGACTATGAATTGGGCAAGTGCTAAGGTTTGCGCGTTGGCAACGGTGATGGTCGTTTGCCTGGCGGCGGGGTTGATGGGGGCCGAGAAGGCACAGACGCCCTGGGTCGTATATGAGGGCGGGGCCGGGCCGGGACAGGGTAGGCATATTGTCTTTGTCACCGGCGACGAGGAGTATCGCTCGGAGGAGTCGATGCCGATGCTCGCCAAAATCCTGGCGGCCCATCACGGGTTCAAGTGCACCGTGCTGTTCGCGATCAACAAGGACAGCGGCGCGATCGATCCGTTGACGCTCGACAATATTCCGGGCCTGGAAGCCCTGGACACGGCGGACCTGATGGTGATGTTCGTGCGGTTCCGCGAGCTGCCGGACGAGCAGATGAAGCACATCATGGACTACACGAACTCCGGCCGGCCCATCGTCGCGCTGCGGACGGCCACGCACCCGTTCTTCTACAGGAGCCGCAAAGACAGCCCTTATGCGAAGTGGAGCTGGAACAATAAGGACAGCCAGTTCAAGGGCGGCTACGGCCGGCAGGTGTTCGGGGAGACCTGGATCAGCCACTACGGCAACCACCAGAAAGAGAGCACCCGCGGCCTCATCGCCCCGGGCATGGAGGGCCATCCGATTGTCCGGGGCGTCGGCGAGATCTGGGGCCCGTCGGACGTTTACAGCCTGACGACCCTGCACGGCGACTGCAAACCGGTCATTATGGGCTACGTCCTGACCGGCATGAAACCCGATGACAAGGTCAACGAAAACAAGAAGCCCCTGCCGGTCGCCTGGATCAAGGGCTATACCGGCGAATCGGGCAAGACCGCGCGCATCTTCACGACGACGATGGGCCACGCCGGCGACTTTATGGATGAGGACTTCCGCCGCTTGATGGTCAACGCCTGCTACTGGGGTCTCGGTATGGAAGACAAAATCCCGGCCCAGGGCGACGTGACGATCATCGGCGCGTACAACCCGAACAACATCGGCTTCGGCGGCTTCAAGAAGGGCCTCAAGCCCGCCGACCACAAATTGAACTGAACGCCGACTCAGACAGACGAATAGCGCGACCGGGCCGGTGGCATTGTCATGCTGAACGGAACAGCGTGAAGTGAAGCATCCGGCCTGCGAATGCCAGTGCTTCTGGGGCGCGGCATACTGCCGAAATGAGGTGAAATATGATCGAACTGTTCGCTGTCGTGGTCACCTTCATAGTCGGCTTGGCCGGAACGGTGCAGGCTCAGCCGGTGGGACCGGCCTTCTACGACGATTTGTCGCTGCTGCCGAATATCTACCCGAACGTCCAATCTCACTACCTGTCCAGCTACGACCGCACGGGCGGCAACGACGACGGGTTCCGGGGCACCTATTCACAACTCTACGTCGATGAAAAGGGCGAGCACGTCATTTTCGATGCCAACGGGCCCGGCTGCGTCTACAACCTGTGGTTTACCGGCGACTATCAGAAGCTGCACTGGGGCAAAATCCGCCTATACTTCGACGGCGAGAAGAACGCGCGGTTCGAGTGCGAAGCCGAGGAGCTTTTCAGCGGGCAACGTCCGCCCTTTGTTCATCCGCTCGTGACCGACGCCTTCGCCTCCAGCGGGGGCTATAGCTGCTCGGCCCCGCTGCCGTTTGCGAACCGGCTCAAGATCACGACGGAGAAAACCGCGGGCTTTTATAACGTCTATTACCAGCTCTATGAGGATGTATCCGTCGAGTCCTGGACGCCGCAGCAGGATTACTCGAAGCTCATCAACCTCTTCGAGCGTTGCGGCAGCGACCCCAAGCCGGCGGATGAGAGGACCAACGTGGTGCGCAAGAGCATTTCGCTCGCGGCCGCCGGCCGTGGCAAGTCGCCGGAAGTCGAGCTGCTGTCATTCGACCATGGAGGCGTGATTCAGCACATCAAGGTCAACCCGCTCTTTGCGCCGGATGCGTACTGTCTCAATCACGTCTTCTTGAAGGTCTTCTACGACGGGCAGGATGCTCCGAGCGTGGATGTGCCCATCGGCCCGTTCTTCGGCTCCGGCCTCGGCGAGGCGGACGTTAGAAGTCTGTTCGTCGGCATGTCCAGTTCCGGCGTGTACTACTGCTATCTTCCCATGCCGTTTCGCAAAGCGGTTCGTATCGTTCTCCAGAACCGAAGTTACCAGTCGGGCGGAGAATTCCTGGTCGAGATCGGCTACACGGACAAATATCCCCAGGCCCGGCCGCCGGGCCGAACCGGATACCTCGGCGCCAAATACAATCAGGCGTGGCCCATTGTCGAGCGCGAGGATTACGTCCTGTTCGACGGCACGGGCACGGGCGCCGTCATCGGGCAGGTCATGACCGTCGAGCCGGTGATGCCGGACCGCAAGCGCTGGTGGGAGGGCGACATGCGCATCTTCATCGACGGCGAGGAGAAGCCGCGTTTCCACGGCACCGGTCACGAAGACGAATACCAGGGTGGCTGGTCCACGTTCTGGCTGATGAATCCTTACTCACTGCCTCTGTTCGGCGAGCCCAAGACGAAGGATCTGATCGACGTCTTCGGCCAGATCAACGGCTCGACCACGGTCTACCGTTTCTGGCCCGGCAAAATCCACTTTGCCAGGTCCATCCGCATCTCCACCGAGCACGGCCACAACAACGACACCCCCGCCAACTACAGCTCGCTGGTCTACTACTATTTCCTCCCCGAATAACCCCGCACGTCAACTCGCCATTCGCATGGCTTCTTGCGCCTCCGCCGGCAATTCAACGAGGACGAAATAGGACGCCGGATACAGGTAATCCTCGCCGGACTCGTCTACCACTCGGAAATACCCCTCCTTCTCCGCGTCCTCATCCGGAATCACCACGTAAATCTTGCGCTTCTCCAGATCCTCGCTGTCCTTGTTCTCGACGCACAACGCGAATCGGCTGTTGGGACGTGGCTCTTTCATGGCTCAATATAGGAATTGTTTTATCTTTATTTTTCATTGGCCGACGACATGGACCACTTTGATTGTACCCTCCGGGCAGACTGGCCTCAACATTCTTTCGCCATCTGTCCCACGCACGATGCTTCAGACATGACGCTCTACGCGCCGGGATCTCTGCCCGGATGAGAATTCCGGCCGTGTGGCCCGGAGTTTGTCGCATTGGAGCCACCGGCGGGAAGGTGTGCGATGCACACCAGCGACCACGCCGGACTCGACCGTGTACCACGCTGGCGGCCATAAAGCGGCAAACTCCCCTAACACGGCCATTCCGGCCGTGCTCGCCTGTGCTGGGATTCCTTCGGCTACCTGCGATTGCCGATGGTGTTTGACCGTCTTGCCGTGTTCGTTAAATGCGTAGATCCAGCGCGGCATCCCTTAGCCTGTATCTCTAGGTGGTGATGAGAAAAACGCGGAAATTATGCCGAGAAGAACGTTTTTTTCCCTTGCATCTTGAGATAAATAGAGCGTCGCCGGAATTGCCCGTCAGCATGTAGGGCGGGTTCTCAACCCGCGCGTTCGCTATTCTCGTATTCTGGATTCTATGTAATTCCTAACCCAAACGTATTTCTCCAGAATCTTCGGCTCGCCGTTATATATTCCGATCATCTCATCCACGAATTGTTTCATCCCGCGAATTGGCTCGGATACGTTTTGTGATCCACCCAATGATTCGAGCATTCTCGGATTGAGATAATCGATAGCGAAGGGTCCGTCTTTGTCTTTCATTACTGAGTCCAAACATAGGTCTCTTAATGCAAGAGCCACCCGCATTTCGACATCGGTGGAGTATGACCGTCCGTCAAAAGAGGAAAGCCAGTCAACTAGAGAGTCACTCAACACGACCCTTGGATATATCGCCACCTCGCTTTCGAGGCGATATGCCTCAGCGACTACTGGTCCATAAATATCTCCCTCTTCTGTGCTCCATCCGGCTCCAATTGCGATTCCCGATCTGAACGGAAAACCTTGATCAAGCCCGTACAGCATCATCGACGCGCAGGAACGAAAGATGCTTGAGACCGTATTCACTGGAAAATGGCCTTCCTCTATCAATGGGCAAAAGAGAGCCAATCCGTCAGAGAATCTTTGAGTTCTGATGTGTGCTTTACGGAACCTCTGGATCGTCTCAGCCACATCTGATTCGATCCCCTGGATTTCAATCCGATGCTGCTCATTGAGAGAATTCGCATGCAACAGAAAATTACGTTGGAGGAATGTAACGGCCTGTACTGATCGAAGAATGCGTTCTCTAAACTCCTTCCTCCCTCTTTCATCTGACTTCGCAGGCATAAAGAGTAGCCCCTCCATTTGAGCCCTCTGTCCAAGAACGTCAATGAAGGCGACGATTTAGTTCTGTACGCTTATCTCCATTCGGTATCCTCAACAATAATTATCTCGTCTGTGTAAGACAAGAGGCACATACTGTTGCTTTCTGCCCACCGAGGAGTCATCAGGGACGGACGCCGTTGGGCTTCTTGCGCCTTGTTTTGGCGGTGTCGGATACGAGCCGCTCGCGATCTCGTCTTTCCTGCTCTTGAAATCGATCCAGGAGGGTGTCGAGGTCTTCGTGGCAGGCCTCGAAGATCTTCTGCCGTGCGGACCGCACTTCCTCAACAAGGGGGTCCTCCCTCATGATTCTAATCCTCCAACTATGCCAATAATCGGTTAGTATCCGATGGCGCAGCCGTCTTTGCGGGGGTCGGAGCCGCCGAAGTAGCGCAGGGGGTCGTCCTGGCGCCAGATGCCCTGGTAGCCGCCGAAGGCGCCGAGGGTCGGGCGGACTTTGTGGCCCAGGTAGGCGAGTTTGAGCTTGGCCTCTTCACTGATACCTCGTTCGAAGCCGACGGTGCCGCAGCCGACCATTTTGAAGCCGGTGGGTGCAGAACTCTCCGTGTGCTCGACGCGGGGCTGCTCGCCGGCCTGTTGGGGGGACATGCCGAAGTCGAAGAGGTTCATCAGGACCTGCACGTGCCCCTGGGGCTGGAAGTCGCCGCCC
>CAYFUB010000388.1:0-4539 GCA_964346195.1 uncultured Pirellulales bacterium | reverse complement strand
GTGGTCTTCGAGCCCAACGATGACCCCGAGGGCCCGCCGCTGCCGCCAATCCTGGAGCCGGATGTCCTCTACATCTCCCAGATGCGGCCCGGCGACGTGGACTTCTTCCGCATCCCTGTTCCGCCTGAGGGCGTCCGCGTGGCCGTCCTCATGGCCCGGCTCGGCAACGACAACGATCTGGTCATGTACAGGCCGGCGGCGACGCTCAGCCCGGATGCCCTGATCCCGGTTCTGGACGAGGGCCTGGACGCCGACAACAGCGGCAACGCGCTGGCGCCGGAGACCCTCCAGGACATTTCCCTGGAGAGCCTGCCCCTGGCCAGCATCTCCGGCAACCGCGGCACCAACGACGAGAGCGTGCAGGCGATCTCCACAGGCGAGAGCGGGTTCTATACGATCCAGGTGTCCGGCTACAACGGTTCGTCCAGCCCCAATCCGTACGTGCTGCGGGTCAAGATGACGTCGCCTCCCTCCATCCCCGAATGTCCGGCTCGGACCTTCCCGTTCGCCGGCACTCCCGGCACCCTCCCACCCAGCATCCCCGACGGGGTGAACACGCTGTTCATAGTCAACCAGCAGCGCCTGGGCGACATGTACGGTGCTGCTGCGGCGGCCGAGGTGGTGACGGCGTTGAACACGCTCGCCGGCCGCTCGGACCTCGGTGTCACGGGTGCCGTGCTCCCCGTCGAGGACGACCCCACGGTCGCCGCTGCCTACGCTGCCTGGGATGCTGACCCGTGCTCGCCGCTCCTAGCCAACGACGTCGTGTCGGCGATCACCGCTCTGATCAATGAGATTCGCGGCGCCCACGCCGGCATGCGCTACGTCGTCGTCGTCGGCTCAGATGAGATGGTGCCCATGGAGCGCGTCCCGGATCTCACGCGGCTCTCCAACGAAAGTGACTACGCCCATGATCTCGCCTTCACTGGCAACAACGCCCTCTCCGCTGCCCTCCTGAAGGAGAACATCCTCACCGACGACTCCTACGGCGACTGGGACCCCATTCCCTGGCTGGACCGCAAGTTCTATATGCCTGAGATCGCGGTGGGTCGGCTGGTGGAGACCCCGGACGAGATCGTGGCGTCCGTCAACACGTTCATCGCCTTCAGCGGGGTGCTGGACCCGGAGACGGCGTTGACCACAGGCTACGACTTCCTGGCCGACGGGGCGCAAGCAGTTGACAGCGCCCTCCAGGAGACCGTGGGCGCCGGCAACACGGACACTCTTATCAGCGAGACGTGGACCTCCGCTGACCTGATCGGCAAGCTGAACCCGCCCGACCCATCCCTGCCGCCGGACATCGCCGCCATCAACGCCCACTACGACCACTTCCGGGCGCTCCCAGCCGACCAGAACGCGCAGGGGACCGAGGAGGACCTCTTCACCACCCAGGACGTTAGCGCCTTCGCGCCGGAAGCGCTCCAGGGGCGGATCCTCTTCAGCATGGGCTGCCACGCCGGTCTGAGCGTGGCAGATGTCCTTGTAAGCACGCCGACAGAGGACCAGGCCAGACGGCTCCTAGATTGGCCACAGGTGTACGCGCAGCAGGGCACGGTATACGCGGGCAACACCGGCTACGGCTACGGCGACACAGACACGGTGGCCCTCTCCGAGCGGCTCATGACCCTGTTCGCCGAGCGTCTGGACGGATCAATGACCGTGGGCCAGGCGCTGACGTTCGCCAAGCAGGAGTACTACGGCAGCCTCGGCGTCTACGGCGTCTATGATGAAAAGGCGCTGGTGGAGGCCATCTTCTACGGCCTGCCCATGTTCCAGGTGGGGCCACCCGCGGTGGGAGGTGGGCCCCTGGCGTCTTCCTCCCTGTCGCCCTCCCTGCCCCTGGAGGAGGACCCGATCACCGGCCTCCAGGCGGCGGCAATCCATACGGAGCCGGCCTTCAATCCGGTAACCACCCAGCGCGGCGACTACTACGAGATTGACGGCAAGACGCAGATCACCCACTACCGGCCCATCCAGCCGCGGACCGAGTTCGACGTTACGCAGCCGGACACCACGGCCCATGGCGCTGTCATCACCGCTCTCGCGTCGCAGGATGAGTGGCCCTTCGACGCCGTCTTCTCGCGCCCCGTGATCGACCTCGCGGAGAACGAACCTGAGCCCGAGTTTGGCGACGTGGTATTCCCCACCGCTTTTCAGAACCTCGCTACGTTCGAAGCGCCCGATGGCCGTCGGCAGCGCCTGATCCTGATACCCGGACAGTACTTCCGCGATAGCGCCAGCACGGGCGTCCAGCGCCTGTTCACCGCGGTCGACGCGCTGGTCTACTACTCTGACAGCGACGACTTCACGCCACCCACCATCTCACGCGTTGATGCGGTGACTGTGGACTCTAGCGTGAGCTTCGCAGTTCAGGTTACGGACGACAGTCCCGCCACGGTGGTTCGGGTCTTGGCTGTGTATCGGGAAGAGGCCAGCAATGATTGGCAGAGCGTCGACCTGATCCAGACGCCTGATACCGACCGCTGGACCGCCAGCGCGCCGATTCTCGACGGGCAGATCGAGTACTTCGTGCAGGCGGTGGACAGCGCCGGCAACACGGGCGTTGCCGTCAACAAGGGGCTCTACCACGAAGCGCTGGCGCTGGACGAACTGCCGCCGCTGCCAGCTGAAGTCACGGTAGAGGTCACCGGCGACGAAGGCGATAATGGCTGGTTGGTGGGCCCCGCTACGGTCACCATCACCGGCGACGAAGGCGTGCTCATTGAGGCGAGCGTGGACGATGAGCCGTTCGAGCAGGTCACCGCGCCCTTGACTGTCGCCGGCGACGGCATCCACTCCGTGGACTTCCACGGCTCCGACGGTTCGTCGGGCAGCCTGGTCGTGCGCATCGACGTGATGGGGCCCGTCATTCTCCCCAGTCTAACGCCCGCTCCCAACGCGCACGGCTGGAACAACACCGACGTGTCCGTAGAGTTCACGTGCTCTGACGCCGTGTCTGGCGTAGATACTTGTGAGCCTCCTGTCGTCTCCGTGACGACTGAAGGCGGAGGCCAGGTCGTATCTGCGACCGCAGTCGACATGGCGGGGAACACCTCTTCGGTCGACGCCCCGGTCAGCATAGATAGGGCGCCGCCCACTACGGCGAAGACCCTGGTGGATTCGGATAGCGACGGCTTTATCGAAAGCATTGTTCTGGACGCCAGCGATCCGACCCTCCCGGACGGCAGCCCATTGTCAGGCGTCAAGGAGATCAGAGTGTCAATAGATAGCGGCCCGCTTGAGGTCTTCCCGGGCAGCACGGCAACGTTGGGCCCGTTTGCCACGCCAACGGTTGAGATAGGCTTCTTTGCCATCGACAACGCCGACAACGCTGAGACGCCCACTTCGCAGCAGCATCAGGTTGATGCCTGTCCGTCGTCCGTCGGACAGTATCATGGATGTCCGATCAGCGTCGAGATCAAACCGGGCAGCGACCCGAACCCCATCAACCTGGGCTGTCATGGGGTTATCCCTGTGGCCATCCTCACCACGGTTGACTTCGATGCGGCCGTCGTTGACGCCGAGACGGTGCTCTTCGAGGGAGGAGCCACAAAGCACTGGGTGCTGGAGGATGTGGATGGGGACGGCGACATTGACATGATCCTGCACTTCCGTTGCCAGGAGGTCAGTATCGAGCCCGATGCCGAGGAGGCTTGTCTTGAAGGATCGACCTACGACGGGACCGCGTTCGAGGCCTGCGACTGGGTGACAATGGTGCCGCCGAACTCGCCATCGGACAGCGACAGCGACGGGTTCACCGACGCGGCGGAGGTCTGCGTGGGGACCGACTTGCTGGATGACTGCCCCGATGACCTGACCGATGACGCCTGGCCGCCAGACTTCGATATCAACACGGTGATCAACATCACGGACGTGTTCAACTTGCTCCCGCCCAATTTCGGCTCCAGTCAAGGGAGCCCCGACACGAATGGTGACACCATTCCCGACTGGAGTGTTCGGCGGGACCTGGCGCCGGACGGAGTCATCAACATCACAGACCTGTTCAAAGTGCTGCCGCCGGTCTTTGGCTCCAGTTGCACGCCGTAGACGTCTACCCAGCGCGCCAAGACGCATTGGCCGGAGCTAGGGCTTGGGGGAATTCCGGAAGGCGAGCAGCCCCGGCGCCCCGCTGTTCTCCTGGGTTGAGTGACTCCAACGGCTCCTGCATCGCGGTCGAGGAGAACGTCGGCGATTACGTTGTCATCGCGAAGTACATGGACGAAGAGACCCCCACGACCGTCTACACCAGCAAACCCAAGCCAGGCTCAGGCTCCGAGGGTGTGGCCGTTCTCGCCACAGGCCCCACCTCAGGCCAGCGTACGGTCTGTCGCAGGTTCACTACCGAGGCTGCCACATCCGAGGGCCACTGCGACCAGGACACCTGCGCGTCTTCCCGATACGCGACTATTCCACAAAGGTATGGTAAGATTTGGCTTCTGCAGCGCTTGACCGTACTGCTCTGTCGACTATAATCCAAGCGTCGAATAGGGAGTGCCGGGTATGGTAGGCGTGCCGTTTCTGCAAACGGCACGGCGGTGG
>CAYFUB010000387.1:0-6092 GCA_964346195.1 uncultured Pirellulales bacterium | reverse complement strand
TGCTCCACGGCACCGGCCGATTCACGTACAGCGCCGCCAAACCCATCCTCATCGGCATCGCGGTCGTCGTGGCCGTGGCCCTCTATGGCATTACCCGGGTCGAAATCAACGACAACCCGATCAAATGGTTCGCCAAAAGCCACCCGATCCGCCGGGCCGACACCGAGCTGAACAAGCATTTCGCCGGCACTTATATGGCGTATCTGGTCCTTGAGGACAAGGCCGATCCTAACGTCACGGATGACTACGTCGGCGATATCCGCGAGCGGCTCCGCGCGAAGACGGACGAGCTTGCCTCGGACCTGCCCGAGGCCAGGGGTGTTTTCGCCGCGGCGGACAAGATCGTGGTGGACGCCGCCTCGAACGAGCTCACGAAGACCGAGTTCCTCGACCAGTTGGCCGACCGGGCCAGCGAGCGGCAGGCGTCCGCCGGACAAGACGAGGCCGACGTCTGGTTCGAGCTGGCTGATTTCTTCGAACTCCAGAAAGAGCGGCTCAAGCTCTTCAAGCAGCCCGAGGCGCTGCGCTACGTCTCGGACCTGGAGGACTATCTGGAGGCCATGGGCCTGGTGGGCAAGAGCAACTCCGTGGCGGACATCGTCAAGAAAGTCCACCAGGAGCTTATCGACGGCCGGCCGGAGAATTACCGGATTCCCGATTCCAGCGCCGCCGTCGCGCAAAGCCTGCTCCAGTTCCAGAGCAGCCACACGCCGGACGATCTCTGGCACTTTGTCACGAACGATTACGACAAGGCCAATATCTGGCTCCAGCTCAAGAGCGGTGACAACAAGGATATGGAAAAGGTCGTCACCGCGGTCAACCGGTATTTCAAGGACAATCCGCCGCCCATGCCCATCGACCACCAGTGGGCGGGTTTGACCTATATCAACATTGTCTGGCAGAACAAGATGGTCTGGGGCATGCTCCAGTCGCTGCTGGGCAGCTTCATCATCGTGTTCATCATGATGGCGATCCTGTTCCGCTCGCCGTTGCGGGGGCTGGTCTGCATGATTCCGTTGTCCATCACGATCGTCGTGATCTACGGCCTGATCGGCCTGGTCGGCAAGGACTACGACATGCCCGTCGCGGTGCTCAGCGCCCTGACGCTCGGGATGGCGGTCGATTTTGCTATTCACTTCCTCGAGCGGGCCCGGGTCAGCCACGCCGAAACGGGTTCGTGGCGACAAAGTGCCGCCGTGATGTTCGGCGAGCCGGCGCGGGCGATCAGCCGCAACGTCCTGGTGATCGCCATCGGCTTTCTGCCGCTGCTGGCGGCGCCGCTGGTCCCGTACAAGACGGTCGGCATCTTCCTCTGCGCGATCATGGCCCTGTCAGGTGCCGTGACCCTGCTGGCCCTGCCGGCCATTCTGACCGTAGCGGAGAAGAGAATGTTCAAGCCGGCGACGGCCCCGCAATCGATGAAGTGCGACTGCGCGTTCTGCTTCGTGATTTCGCTGGCCAGTGTCGTACTGGTCCTGCTGAACGTGCATCAATTCGGAAGGATGAGTTTCAACCGCTTCATCTGGGTGAGTATTGTCGCTGTGCCCGTCCTGGCGGCGATCTGCGGGGCCCTGTCCCGGCGACAGGCCTGCCGGGCCGCAAAGACACAGGAAGCAGGAGCGGTCGTTCCCAGAATTGTTGGAGAGTGCGGTTATGACAGTTGAGAGGTTTTTAAGGGGTATCGCAGGTTTCTTTGTGGTGGCGAGCATTTTGCCCGCGCATTACCATTCCCTTTACTGGCTTCTGTTCACCGGCTTTGTCGGACTGAACCTGTTCCAATCGGCGTTCTCCGACTGGTGCCCGATGATGACGTTCCTGAGAAAGCTGGGCGTCAAGAGCCAGTGTCAGTACAATGGAGGTGCGACATGTTCCACAAAATAAACACGGTGCTGTTATCGGTTTCATTGGCTCCGGGCCTCGTCGCCCGTGCGGCCCGGGCCGAGGACGTCCCAGACGTCCAGACGATTGTCAACAATGCCAATATCGTCGCCTACTACCAGGGCGACGACGGCAAGGCCACGGTCAAGATGACCATCACGGATAAGCAGGGCAACACCCGCGAGCGCGAATTCAATATCCTGCGCAAGGACGTCAACGACGGCGGGGACCAGAACTACTTCGTCTATTTCCAGCGTCCCGCCGACGTACGCCGGACGGTCTACATGGTGTACAAGCACGCCGACGTGAACCGGGACGACGACCGCTGGTTGTACATGCCGGCCTATGATCTGATCAAGCGCATCGCCGGCGGCGACAAGCGCACGAGCTTCGTGGGCTCCCACTTCCTCTATGAGGACGTCTCGGGAAGAAGCCTCGAAGAAGACACTCACGAACTGGCCCAGACGACCGACACCCTTTTCGTCATCAAGAACGTGCCGAAGAAACCGGGGACGGTGGAGTTCAGTTACTATAACGTCGCCATCGACCGCAAAACCTTCGTGCCGATGAAGATGGAGTTCTACGACAAGGAGGGCAAGCTCTATCGCGTCATCGAATCGCAGAAGGTCGAGGAGATCGAGGGTTTTCCGACCGTCACGAAATCCATCGTCCGCGACCTGAAGACCGGCGGCAAAACCGAGATGCAGTTCACCAACGTGGATTACAACGTCGGCATCGGCGACGTCTTCCAAGAACGGTATCTGCGCCGACCCCCCCGGGAGGCCATGAGATGACGACTGCCAGGCGTCCACGGGCTGAGAAGGGGCTCGTCCGGTTTTTGCATGCCCTGAGGTGGCGCAGCGCCCAAGAACCGGGGACGCTGTCCCCGGACCCCTGGCATTTTGCGCCTTTCGCCAATAGCATGGGCGGGAACGCGCCGGCGCTCCGCCTGATATCATCAGCCTCGTCAAAACCTGGATCCAACAACGACGGACGGCGCTCCGGGCGACAGGTCGCTACAGCGGTTGCCTCTTCTCTCATGCTATTGGTCCAAAGCGACAAATGCCGGAGGCTTGGGGGCAGCGCCCCCCAAGAGGCAAGGAAGGCAAGAGATGGATAAACCTGACAAGTTGGAGTTCAATAAGGGTACTGTGGCTGCGGTGATCCTTCTCAGTGCGACCTTGGCCGTCACTGTCGCGGCACAACAGGAACCGAACGGGCCGCCGGAGGTTCAGGACAGGGAAGATGCCGTCAGGGAGTTCTTCGAGAAACGCGACATCGAGTACCATGGCTTCTACGAGGCCAGGGTCGGCACCCGGCTCCTGGATGACCCTCACCAGAGCAAGGACCTGACCATCGGCGAGGGCCGTTACCAGTTCGACCTGTTCCACATGCGCAACTGGGGCGATATCAAGGTCAAAGGCGACGTCTTCGGCGATTTCGTGGAGGAACAGGCAGATTTCGATCTGCGCGAGGCGAACGTCTTCACGCGGCCGACCGACTACATGGATGTCAAGTTCGGCCGGCAAATTCTCACCTGGGGCACCGGCGACCTGATCTTCATCAACGACCTGTTCCCCAAAGACTGGGTCTCTTTCTTCGTCGGCCGGGATACCGAGTACCTCAAAGCCCCTTCCGACGCGGTGAAGGTGAGCCTGTTTTCCGACGCGGTCAACCTCGACGTCGTCTACACGCCGGAATTCGACTCGGACCGGTTCATCACGGGCGAGCGGCTCTCCTACTTCAATCCCCTGCTCGGCCGCCGCGCCGGCGAGGATGATAAGCTCCGCGTCGATACGCGCGAGGAGTTCTTCGAGGAGGACGAAACTGCGATCCGCCTCTACAAGAACATCAGCAATTACGAACTGGCCCTCTACGGCTACTGGGGTTACTGGAAGAGCCCGGCGGGATTCACGCCGATGGGAGTGGCCCTCTTCCCGGAACTGTACGTCTACGGCGCCAGCGTCCGTGGCACGGTTGGCAAGGGCATCGGCAACGTGGAGATCGGCTACTACGACTCCATCGAGGACCGCGACGGCGACAACCCGCTGCTCAACAACTCGGAGATGCGCTACCTCGTCGGCTACACGCAGGAAATCGCCCGCGACTTCACGGCCGGCGTACAGTACTACGTCGAGCAGATACTCGATTACGGCGCTTACCGGGACAGCCTCTTGCCCGGCAGCAAGTCGCGCGACGAGTTCCGCCACGTCACGAGCCTGCGTCTGACAAGACTCATGATGAGCCAGAACCTGACGCTGTCACTGTTCACCTATTACTCACCCTCGGACGAGGACGCCTACCTGCGGCCGATTGTCAACTACAAGGCCAGCGACCAGTTGATGTACGAGGTCGGCTCGAATGTCTTCTTCGGCGACAAGCGCCATACCTTCTTCAACCAGTTCCACAACAATACCAATCTGTACGTCGGCGTCCGCTACAGCTTCTGACAGCAAATGACGGTGAGGCAGACGGGTGACAGCGGCAGGCACAGCTTGCCGGTAGTGCTCGTATGCAGTCTTCCAGCGCCCAAATCGTTCCGGTGCCGCCCGCTGGGGGCTCCGCCTCCTGCGCGAGGTGGACGTACTTCCAGAGGAGCCGGTTTGTCGCGTGTCCGGGTGGGCCGTGCGTGGACGCACGACCTACGAGCAAACACCTGATGGCGTCATTACGGATACGCCGCTGGCGGGAGCTTCCCCACCGCCCGAAATGCCGCATCATTCCAACATTCCATCATTCCGGGACTCCATTCATGGGCGGGACGCCCATGCTACTGAAACGCCTGCCGGCGTCACTGCAAGCGAGACCTGCATCGTATGAGGGCCGTTCCGCCACGAGACGCCGTCACACGTGCCGAGGGGGCTCACAGGTTGACTTCGCTGAAGGGCTGCGGTACGGTGAGGCCGTTCGTGTAGCTTGCCGCGCCTCTGGAAAGGAGAATGCCCATGCATTGGAATGTGACGCGTCGGAGGTTCCTTCGTGATGCGGCTTTGGCCGGGTCGGGGCTGATTATCCTCTCGAACCCGCGGTCGGTGTGGGGAACCGTGGCCAATAGCCGGCTCAATATCGCCGGGATCGGTGTCGGCGGGCGCGGGGCGGCGGACATTGAGGGTGTGGCGAGCGAGAATCTCGTCGCGCTGTGCGATGTCGACCACGCCCATGCGGCCAAGACGTTCGAGAAGTTTCCGGGGGCAAAGCGGTACACGGACTTTCGCAAGATGCTGAATGAGATGCACGGCCGGATCGATGCGGTCGTGGTCGGCACGCCGGACCATACGCACGCCGTGGCCGGTGTCATGGCCATGAAGCTCGGCAAGCACTGCTACTGCGAGAAGCCGCTTACGCACAGCGTGTACGAGGCCCGGGTCATGGCCGACGTCGCCCGCGAGAAGAAACTCGTCACGCAGATGGGCACGCAGATTCACGCCGGCGGCAACTATCGTCGGGTCGTCGAGCTGGTGCAGAGCGGGGCCATCGGGACCGTGGGCGAGGTCCACGTGTGGATGGCCGCGGATTTCAACGGCCCGCCCACGCCCACCGATACGTCGCAGCCCGATGCTCCAACGGACCGGCCGCCCGTGCCCGAGTCGCTCGATTGGGACCTGTGGCTCGGACCCGCGCCGCATCGGCCCTACAGCCCGGCCTACGCGCCGTTCGGCTGGCGCTATTGGTGGAACTTCGCCAACGGCCAATTGGGTGATTTCTTCTGCCACTATTGCGACCTGGCGTTCTGGGCCTTGAAGCTCCGGCATCCGACGACAGTCGAGGCCGAGGGGCCCGTCCATGCGGAAAGCGCCGCCACGTGGACGACTGCCCGGCAGGAGTACCCGGCCCGTGGCGAATTACCCGCGGTCAGGCTGACCTGGTACAACGGTGGCGGCTATCCCGACTTCGCCAAGGAGCGGAACATCCCGCCGTGGGGTAGTGCCGTCCTGTTCGTCGGCTCACGGGGGATGCTGATTGCCGACTACAACAAGCATCAACTGCTGCCCGAGGAGAAGTTCAAGGATTTCCAGCCGCCCGAACCCTTCATCCCGGACTCCATCGGCCATCATCAGGAATGGGTCCAGGCCTGCAAGACCGGCGGGCCCACCACGTGCAATTTCGATTACTCGGGCGCCTTGACCGAGGCGGCGCTGCTGTGCAACGTCGCCCTGCGCACGGGCCAAAAGCTCACCTGGGACGCGCGGAACCTGAAGGCCGTCAATTGCCCG
>CAYFUB010000386.1:0-4363 GCA_964346195.1 uncultured Pirellulales bacterium | reverse complement strand
TGACTGTAAAGTGAGAACGGTTGTGATGTCGAGAGTCTGACCATCGCCAAGGCCTTCGGCCTTGACGCTGCCACCCGGGGAGCTATACTCTGTGCCGAGACCGGTAGGCACGCGACGTTGGACAGTACTATGCTGGACGGGGAGAGATATACAAAACGATGTGAGAGATGGAACGGGGCGGGGCATGCGCATGAGCTGACATTCAGTTGCTATCAGGGTCATGCGTTCCTGGCGAAGGAACGAACGTGCCGTTGGCTTGTTGATTCGATCAATAATGCCCGCTGCAAGCATGAGTTTGATCTCTGGGCGTATGTCTTCATGCCAAATCACGTACACCTGATCCTGTGCCCGAGGAAAGAGCACTATTCCATCTCAAACATCCTGCAAGCGATAAAACAGCCCGTAGCACGCCGCGCGATACAGTACTTGAAAACCGGCAATCCTGGGGGGCTACGCCTTCTGGCTACCGGCCAGCAGATCCGTGCCCATGAGTTCTGGCAAAAAGGCGGTGGTTACGACAGGAACATCGTGAACGTCGAGACTCTCATCGAAGCGGTACGCTACATCCACGACAATCCGGTACGAAAAGGTCTTGTCGAGACGCCAGACCAGTGGCATTATTCCAGCGCCGCCGATTGGGATCGCGCCGGGTGTGGCCCGATCCCCATAGATCACGACAGTTTCCCGGCACACTGAACCATCGCCAAGACCTTCGGTCTTGACGCTGCCACCCATTCTTCCAATGCCCTGCCGGGATCATTGGGTGGCAGCGTCAAGCGCAGCTTGGCGATGGCTTGACTGTAAAGTGAGAACGGTTGTGATGTCGAGAGTCTGACCATCGTCAAGCGCCGACGCGCAGGGGCGCTGCGGGCCTGCTTGGCGATGGCTTGGTCGGTTGGCGTAGATGCGTCGGCGTGTGTATGCTGCCGGCCAGTCTCATGCTTCGTGCCTTGTGATAGCCGGTGACGGTCACGCTTCGGTCCTGATGGATTTCCACGACGGCGCAGGAGTTGTTGTCCGGGCCGGAGCCTTCCACCATCGCCTTCAGGGTGTAGTAGTGAATCCCGTCAATGTTGCTGTAGCCGCCCTCGTGATGATGTCCCTGGAAGACGGCACGCACCTTAGCTGATGCCTGAAGAATCTGACGTACCTCGGACGCGTTCTTCACGAAGACCGAGCCACTTCCGTCGAGCCGTTGGTGGATGAACACCACTGCGGAACCAGAGCACGTCGCGAGGTCTCGCTTGAGCCAATCGAGCTCGTGTGCGGGAATGTTGGCGTCCGTCCAGTCAAAGTTGCCGTGATCGTAGTCGCTGCCATCGCTTCGGTAATTGGCGTCAAGCACGATAAAGTACAGGGCGCCGAGTATATCAAAAGAATAATAGCTGTGGCCGGGATCAATGCCGGTGTTCTCGACGTGCGTCAGGAACTGCTGCTTCGAAATGCTGTCTAGATCATGATTGCCCAGCACGTGGTACCGCGGCCCATGAAACTGCTGAAATACAGCCTCCACCTCCTGGAGATACGACAGCGTCCGGCTCTCGACGGGCGGTCTGTCCTCGTCCTTGAAATCCCCCAGCTCGACAAGAAAAGAAAGCTCTTCTGCATCCATCCGGGCCACACACTCCGACAGCTTGTCCAGTGACTCACGATAGAAGCGCGTACCCACAGGATCAGTATCGGCGTAATGGCAATCGGTGACAATGCCGAAGCGCACTGGACGCCAACCGGCGAGCGACCGGTCCGGCGTGTAAGTACACCCCAAAGGCGTGAGGGCGGTTCCGGCAGCGGCTGCCGCGGCTCTCAGGAATGTCCTACGGCTGACCCTCCATGCCGGACCGGCTGCGTGCTCCTCAGAATGCTGCATGATGAATCACACCTGCCTCAGCGCTTCGCCGCGCATCGGCATGGAGCGGAGGCGCACGCCCGTAGCGGCGAAGACGGCGTTGCCCACGGCCGGGGCAACGGCGATGATGGGTGTCTCACCACCGCCGGCGGAGGGAATGTCCGTCTTGTTGATCAGATGGACATCGATCTTCGGGACATCCCGGAACCGCGGCACGCGATAGCCGGCGAAACTGGCGTTCAGGATCTTGCCGTTTTCGAACTGGATTTCTTCCATCAGCGCGCCGCCCAGACCCATGACAATGCAGCCCTGCACCTGCGAGGCGAGGTTGGCCGGGTTCTGAATGGGGCCGCATTCGAAGGCTTCGCAGACCTCGAGCACCTTGATCTCGCCCCGCTTGCGGTCGATGGCCACTTCAACACACGCGGCCACGCAAGAGTTTTTCTCGGTCCCGCAGGCCAGCCCCACACCCAAGTCGGCCGTGATCTTCTTGCGGCGGGCGGGCCAGTCGAAATGCTCTGCGGCTGCCTCCAGAACGGTCCGGATACGCGGATTCTCCAGATGGGCGAGCCGGAAGGCCAGCGGGTCGGCGCCCGCCGCTGCGGCCAGTTCATCCATGAACGATTCCCGCGCGAAATTGTTGCCGGTCGCCGCCAGACACCGGTAGGGCCCCTGGCTCAGAGGAGAATCGGAGCCAACGGACGCAATCCGGGTGTTCGGTATGTGGTACGGCGTATCGATGGCGGCGCCCCCGGCGTTGATGTTGGTGAAATCCCAAGCGACGAGTGAGCCGTTGGCGTCCAGGCCGCCTTGGCACTCGATGACCGCCGCCGGCCGGAAATACGCCCAGGTGAACTCTTCGGCCCTCGTCCAGCGCACCGAGACCGGCCGGCTGACGGCTTTGGCCAGGCGGGCCGCTTCGAGGGCTGCCTCGGCGCTGTGTTTGCCGCCGAAGCCGCCGCCCATGTCCGGGATGATGACCCGGACCCGCTCGGCAGGGATGGCGAACAGCCGGGCCAGGTCCCCGCGCGCACGATAGGGACCGTCGCAGCCCGCCCACACGGTCAGCTTGTCGCCGTTCCATTCCGCCACCGCCGCCCGCGGCTCCATCGGCGTGTGCTGAATGTAAGCCAGTGTATAGGTCTCACTGAGGACTTTGCGTGCGTCGGCCAGACCTTTCTCGATGGACCCCCGAGTGTTGGGACGCCCGCGACCCTCTCGGGCATGTTCCTTGAGATAGGCGTGAATGTCCCTGCTCGAAGGCTGAGGAACGGTCTTCCAGGATGCGGTCCCGGCCGCCGCCTCCAGGGCCTGGGCCGCACGATACGATGACGGCGCCACGAACCCAATGAACTCGCCGTCGCGAACAACGAGCACGTCTTTCATGGCCTCCACGGGGGAGAGATCGATCGATTCGAGCGTGGCACGGTAGGAAGGCGGCCGCAGAGTCCGCCCGTACATCATGTTCGGGCGGTGAATATCCGAGGGATAACGATGCGCTCCTGTGACTACGTCCCGGCTGTTGGGCCTGGCAACCGGAGTGCCGAGCACTTTCCATTCGTCCACGGGCGTGAGAGCGACATCGGACCGTACGGCCTGTTTGAAAGCCTCGGCCACGTCCTTCGATTGGGCCAGATCCGCGTAGGTGAGTGTCTTCTGTGCCACCTTGTTCATGATCGCGCCGTCACGCACCACCAGTGTGTCGGCATCGACCTGCCACTGCCGGGCCGCCAACTGAGTCAACAGTTCGCGCGCGGTCGCGGCCGCTTGGCGCATCGGCGGCACGTTCTGTGGCGTCGTCCGGCTGCCGGCCGTGATGCCATCGTCCGGCACGAGGTCCGTGTCGGCCATAACCAGGCGGATTCTCCCGACGGGGACGCGCAGTTCTTCCGCGGCGGCCTGCGATAACTGGGCTCTCGGCCCCTGGCCCTCCTCCACCTTGCCGCTCAGGGCCGTGATGGTACCGTCCTCATTGAGGTACAGGCGGGCCACGACCTGCAACCCGCCGTGACCCCCGCCACGCTGACCGAAAGCGGCTCCATCCGTCACGGTAATGAGAATCCCCGCACCGAGCATCTGCACGAAGGTACGCCGCGTCAGTTTGACATCCGACACGATTTCGAACGTTGTCGTTGAAGGGTCTCTGGTCATGGGTTTTTACCTCCGTATCTTCTCGGCGGCGCGACGCACGGCATTCGTAATCTTCACGTAGCCGTTGCACCGGCAGATATTCCCGTTCATCGCCGCGACGATCTCTTCATCCGTCGCTTCGGGTTTCTCCTGGAGCAGCGCCACGGCGGTCAGGATCATCCCGCTCGTACAATACCCGCACTGTATGGCTCCCTCTTCGAGGAACGCCTGTTGCACCGGGTGCAGCGAGTCACCCCGCGCCAATCCCTCAACCGTCGTGATGTTCTTGTTATCCGCCAGGGCCGCCGGCGTGACGCACGACAGGACGCGCTTGCCGTCCATCAGGACCGCACATGCCCCGCAGCGGCCTTCGCCGCAGCCGTACTT
>CAYFUB010000385.1:0-11265 GCA_964346195.1 uncultured Pirellulales bacterium | reverse complement strand
CCGTGTACTCCCGGGCAAGTTCCACGGTCCGAACCGTGCTGTAGCTGTCCACGACAACGATCTCGTCGGCCCACTTCACGGATTCCAGGCAAGCGCGGAGCCTGTCCTGTTCATTGCGGGTGATAATCACGGCCGACAACAAGGGTTTCGTTGGGTTCATGACAGCCTGCAAATCAGCCTTCTGTGCGCGTATCCGGTCCCATCAGACGATTTCCGCCCATGGCGCGTCGATCCGTCCTTTCTCGACCAGGTCCAGGAGGTGTTGTGCCATCCTGCGGCAATTGAACTCCTTGTGGGCATGCTCCATTCCCGCACGGGCGATGCGTTCCCGTTCCTGGTCGTGGGCCAGATACCAGTCGGCCAAATCGAAGAATTCGTCAGCCGTGTCGAAGTAGCGCACGTGTACCTTGTCCTGGAACAGCAGATCGGTATCCGGCACCCGCCTGGCCAGCGTGAACGTGCCACACCCCGTGTAGTGCGTGAGGCGATCGGAATGGTAGAGTCTCACGTCGTTGACGAAGTTGATGCTCAGACCGATACGTGCGCCGCTCACCACTCGAAAGTAGTCGAGCCCGCGCACCGCCGGGTGGCCAAAGCAGCCGCACAGGCGAGCGTTGGGCATTTGTGCCAACCTCGTCAGGATCTCGTGCCGCTCCCGATTGAACAGATGCTTCGGACTGCTGCTCTTGCCGGTAAACAGGATATCGGTGCGAGACGGGTCATCCACGTCGTATCGGTAGTGGATGTCAGGATCACAGAGATTGGGCATGTAGGCACAGCATTCGACTCCCAAGGCCCTGTAATCCTTCAACAATCGTCCCCCGCCCGTCGTCAGCACGATGTTCATCTTCCTGGCACACTCCCGGCGGATCGCGTCGAGTTGCGGATAGCACTCGCAATCCCACCCCACGAAGGCACAGTCCGGGGCCGCCGTGCGCAGCGCCGCGAGTGCTTCGGCCCCCACGTCCTTCAGCCGCATCCCGAGGATCAGGACCACATCGGGATGGTAGCTTTTGACCTGGGAGACAAGCAGATCGTTCACCCGGCGTTTGTAGAACAGACGTGCCAGTGCCTTGCTTCCGCCGGGGCTGTCGTGAATCAGGGCATCTTGATAGCTGAAGGTCTGCACGTCGCAGCCGGCGCGCATCAGCCCCTTAATCCAGTAGTGCCGCCCAAGCGGAAGCGCGTCCAGTGTGAGTTCCACGTGGTTTGCCAACACGAACACTCGTTTGGGTGTGTTGCCTGGCATAGTTCTTTCTCATCCTCCCAAGCCGCTACTGCCGATTACCAATTGGCTGCTCGCCGGGAGTTCGCCGGGCGGTCGGACATTCGAAGCTCTTCGTTTGCGCGTAGCCCAGAGCGACTGCGGTCGTGAACGTTGCCTTGGGGTGCTTGCCTGTACTCAATTTCCTGATCGCCTGACGTTGACTGCTTGAGAGCGATACCTGGCATGTGGAGATCCCGATGGCCTCACAGTACAGGCGCATGTTCTGGATGGTCGCTCCGATTGCCTCGATCGGAAATGGACCGTGCAGACCGTCGGGCTCGTGCACCGAAATCGGGCCCGGCCCATAGCCGACCAGGATCAGATGACTGGGCGGGTTGCCGGTGTGGCCGAGGCACTGCTCCATGACGCCGGCACACTGAGCCGTACCGGACATGACCTCGAGTCGGATGGGATGGGACGCCGGAGTGCAGGTGGCTTGCCTGCCCGCCTCCAGAATATCGTCGATGACAGCGGCAGGGATCCGCAGGTCATCCCACCGGCCATTTCCCGGGTCGGTGGAACGGCAGGATTTCATCAGGTCCAGCAGAGCCTCCTCCTTGTTATGGAGTTTCGGTGCCTGTATTCTCGGCAGGAGACCGGCATAATACTCCCGCGCCCAGTTGGGATCGTAATCGGCCGGCGCGTTCATGACCTGCTCCAGGGCGCCGGTGACTTCCTCCGGCTTCGCGCAGAACCGCACGAACTCGATCTGACGCAGCCAGTGACGCATCGCCCATATCTTGTGATTGGCCGGAGGGAGCACCACGCAGGGAGTGCTGGTGATGATCGCAAAGATCAGTCCGTGCAGCCTGTCCGTGACGACCGCACGGCTTGCCGCGAAGGTCTCGCACATTCTGTCGACTTTGCCCTGCCTGTCCTCGATCGGTCGTTCCAGCTTCGTGTCCACGTCTCTACAGGTGAGACCGGCCTCCCGGCAGGCGTCCCTGATCCGCTGTGCGCTCGTCTGCTCCAAGGCGGATTCCACGTCCGATCTCAGGCACAGCAGCACGCCGCTGCGGGAGAGGGACCCACGATACCGATATGTCAGCACGATATCCGGCACCAGGAGCACCTTCGCGCGGTGGAAGTGTTCTCGGGCGAGACCATAGCTGTATGCATCTCTGGCACAGAAGGTCAGGTTCGGGTGCCCGTTATAGACGGTCTTGCTCGCTTCGAGTTCTGTCTGCCGGCGAAAATCGATCGATTGCGGCAGCGAGATGACGGGATTGTCTCTGAATGTCTGTATGACGGCTCTTCTGGCCTGCTCATTCTCCATCCACACGTCTCCGACGTTCCCGCCGCTGCAAAGAACGATGATGTCCGTTCGGTCCAGTCGTCGCTTCAGGAGTCTGTCGGTCTCGCGCACATGATACTCCTGCACGCAGGCCTGAGGCCACTGGCTTCTGATCCAGCGCTCGACCAGGAGGGCCTGTGCATGGTCGCCGAGGTTCTTCTGTTGGGGCCAGGGCGTGAGGGCAAGAATGACATGCTGACGCGTTGCCTGCAGCAGTTCCCGCTTTGTCATGCGTCGGTAAGGCGGCCGATCGTAAATCTCCTGGCGGCACCGCTTCTGGAGCTCCGGATCCGCCTTCTGGTCGTTCGCCGGATTCTCGGCGTTGTACACATACAGAATCCGCGAGACAAACCTGGAGTGTCGGCGGCCGGCCATCTCCAGCATGGGGCGCATCAAGGCGTTGTCCCATCCCGACGGGTAGTAATCCTGTGTCTCGCGATACCTCAAATCCTCATCTTTGATGTTCTTCCACAGGAAGTGCTTCGCCGTCCTGAGATGAGAGAAAATAAAATGCCCTTTGCGGATGTTGTAGAACCAGGGCAGGGGGCGCGCGGTTGTGCCTCGCCTCCCCCCCGGGTGGACAACAAAGCTGCCCCATGTGATCCATATGTCGTCATCTTCATACACGCCGTTGAGATGATCGAGCACGGTTTCATCACTGAACCAGTCGTCCCCGTCGAGCAGAACGATGACATCCTCGTCGTTCGTACAGATGCTGTTCACCCCGAGAACGATGTTGGCCAGGGCGAGCCGCCGGTGCGTGTTTCTCACCAGTGTTATCCTGTTTTCCTCGCGTGTCAGTTCCACGAGTCTCTCGTACGTTCCGTCGTCGGAGCAATCATCGATGATGATGGCCTGCCAGTCATGATACGTCTGGGTTCGGACCCTTTGTACAAACCTGTCCACCCACGGCCGCGCGTTATGGACGGGACTGACGATTTTGAAGTGTTGCGCCATGTGGAAGTCAGCCGTCCTTTCCATCACGTTGCCGGGAGCCGCGGCAGGCGCGCGAACCCTTCTCCCATCCGACGAGCCTCTTGAGGGCGTGCCCGATGGATTTCCCGAGGTGCCGGCGCATCAGTCTTCGCCCGTGCGGTCCCCAGGGGTGCAACGCCGTATTCAAGGCCTTGATCAGCCGGGGGTCTCCTTTGTATTTGCGCAGCGCCTCGAGGTTGTCCTCAGCGAAAAGCTCCGCATGGTCGCCGTAGACACAAAGTCTTTTGACGTCTCTATAACGCAGTTTGCCGTCGAACGATGTGCACGCCTGCAGCACCCCTGCGATCTGGAGGTTCAGCTTCGTTCGTATGCATTTCTCACACGTGTTGCAGTTGTACAAGCCGCGACGGTCTTCCCAGCAGACCCGGAGATTGTCCAACGCTATCTGCGATTTGGACACCTGAGCACACACCTTCTCCACGCGTGTGGCTTCGCAGCCGTCATGCACGATATCGAGCGACTCGGTGGACCACAGGGGGTCTATGAGCGGGTGTGAGCCCCAGGGAAACAGGTGCTTATAGGGATAGCTGGCCGGTATGTACAGGCGTCGCATTCCTGCTTGCAGGCCGAGCGCGGTGGCGATCAGTACGGTCCCGTGATATCTGCCCCATGTCGCCGGCTTACCGGCGAGTTGGCGGGCGTTGGTGGAAACCTGCATGAGCTCCTTATTGCAGGCCCTTGCCACGGCGTCCAGCCGGCCCGCCACGGCGCGATAGAAGGCCTCCTGTTCCAGCGGGATGTCAAAGCCGTGGACGAGAACAAGCTTTGAGATTTTGTCCGCAGCAGGCAAGTCGGAATGCTCGTTCTTGAGCAGCGTGTAGAAGGAATCCACCCCTCCCGAGAAAAAGGCGGCGACCACCCTCTCTCCGGCGGCAGGATGAGCCGCGTCCAGTTGGTCCGTTTCAATTCGAACGGGCGCGAATTCCCCCCACCAGTTGCAGATCACCTCCGTGAACGTCTTGATCCCTTGCAGCATCTTTCTCGATGAAGGCGCCTCGACGCGCAGAGTCGCGCCTCTGGCCATGGCCGGCAGGAGCAGCGCTGCTACGAACGGGTCGCCACACACCGAGACGGCATCATAGTACTTTGCCGGGTACCGGAACCACAGTTCGAATCCATCGTAATCCGCGCCGGATACGCGGGCCTTGAGCCGCACGTGCGAATCCTCCGCAACGCGTTGAATATCCGTGACTGCAATCATGCGTTGCCCGTCCTATGTATCACACAAAACATTCTTCACTTGCCGCACCCGACATCGGTCCTGCTCCCTGTGTGAAGGCAAGCACGGGCGGCATCGCACACCTGGGCTGTGGTGATATTCTGCATGCACGGATGCCCCGTTTCGCGGCACTTGGGCTTCTGGCACGGGGCGCAGGGGGCCTGGCCGACAATCTGAATCTCATCCGGGTAGCCCGTAGCGGTCCAGGCCGGGTCGTTGGGACCGAACAACGTGATGACCTTGCGCCGCAGGGCGATGGCGATGTGCCGTGGCCCCGTGTCGTTCGCAATTACCAGGTCGGCCCGGGAGAACAGCGCCTTCAACTGGCCGATGCTTACGGGCCTGTCCGCCAGATTTATCAGCGGGTGCCGGGCGGCGCAGGCAATCCGCCCGGCGATCTGTTTCTCGAAGGCGTTGGCGGCGACGGACAACACGACCGTGGCGCCGCAGGTCTCAATCAGCCGGTCGGCCGTCTCGGCAAACCTCTCGCTTGGCCAGCACTTGCTGGGGCCGAAGCCGCCGCCCGGGACCAGAATCACCACGGGCCCTTTGCTCTCGAACACCTCCGGCAGTCCGGCGCGTGTCGTCTCGAGGTCATGTGGGCCAACGTGCAGCTCAAGGTCTCTTCTGGAGGTGTCGGCGCCCAGACGGGAGGCGATGGCCAGGTAATAGTCCACCATCGAAAGAGGTCGATACCCGCCGTCGGGCGCGCGGGCGGGTTGCAGACGTTCCGTCAAGAGCAAGCCGCGACCGTCGCGCGCATAGCCGATGCGCCGGGGGACTCTGGCCAGGAACATCGTCAGCGCCGAGCCAAAGGAGTTCTTCAGAAGAATCGCCCGTGCGAAGCCGTACTTGCTCAACCGATGCGCCGCGCTGAGAAGATTGCCGCCGGACAGCTCGATCCATGCGTCGTTGAACGGGTTCGGCGACAGTGCCGCGCGAATTACGGGTCTTGCCAGGAATGTGATCGGCGTCTTCGCGAAATGTTCTCGAATGGCCCGGAGTGCCGGGGTGCACAGAACCGCGTCTCCGAGGGGAGACGGCAGATAAACCACAATCTCGTGGTTGTTGTTTCCCATAGTGCGACCACCAACCCTCACGACATGGGGTCACCTTCTATCGTTCATGATGTAGAAAGTCAGGGCCATCGTTTGCAGAACGGCGGCAAAGCCGAGCGCCATGAAAATGTTGTTGTCCTGCCGATTAGTACTCATCACGAACCACAAGGCCAGCAGCAGGCAGAACGGAACGAAGGCCTGCACGACACCCGCCAGCAGTCTTATCAGCGAGAACTCGCCGAAGGCCTCGTCCTTTTGCATCCGTCGCAGTTGTTCGAGGATGCCCGCCAGGAGCCGTTCGACCTCGGAATCGAGCATGGCCGGCCCCGGTGATGCTGTCGAGGTCTGTTTCTCGGGGTCATCCGCGGCGTATTCCTCCACCATCGACAGGATCTCGGCGGATTTCGCCGTCAGCACGTCCTCCCCGGCGCTCGCAGAAATCGATATCGTGCGGCCTTCGTGCAGCGACCGGTGGTGCTTCTTAATGACGTTGATGGCCTCTCTCATGTTCACCGCGACGTAATCCGGCCGGTTCTTGTCGGCGTGGCCGCGTTCCAAGGGAGTCGAGCGGATCAGGATGGTCCTGCACCCGGCGCTGCGGCCCGCCTCCATGTCACGGTCATTGTCTCCGATCATCCAGGACCTGGTCAGATCGATATCCATTTCCCGAGCGGCCGCCAGGAGCATGCCCGGCTTGGGTTTTCGCCAGTCGCTGTCCTTGCGATACTCCGGGATGACTCCATCCGGATGGTGCGGGCAGTAGTAGATGCCGTCCAGCGACGCTCCTTTAGCGCCCAGCAGCTCGCGCAGCCGGTCGTGAATCCGCTCGAGCATCTCGACGGTGACGATCCCCCGCGCCACGCCCGACTGATTCGACACGACGACCCGCTTGTAGCCCAAGGCCTGCAATTCCTTCAGCGCCGCCACCGATCCGTCCAGCAGTTGCACCTGGTCCGGGTGATTGAGGTAACCCGGATCGCGAATCAGGGTTCCGTCCCGGTCGAAGAAAACCGCCGCATTTGACATAGCTTCTCGCACCTGTCTCATTACCCGCGGAGACTCTGTTCCACGAGGTCACAGATTATATGGTACGCCAACTGGTGAATTTCCTGGCTCCGGGCCGTCAGCGCCGCGTCCGCGCAGAGGCACAAATCGGCGCGCGCCTGCAATTCGCTGTTCGTTTGACCCGTGAAGGCGAGCACGCGGGCCCCCTTGCGTTTGGCCGTCTCCACGGCCCGCAGGACGTTCAGCGAGCTCCCGCTGGTGGACAATACCCACAGGACATCCGCCGGCCTGACCAGGGCCTCGACCTGCCGGGCGAAGACGCTCTCATAGTCGTAGTCATTCGCGATGCAGGTGAGCACGGACGTGTCGGTGCACAGCGCCACGGCGGGCAGGGCCGGGCGCTCGGCTCGGAAACGCCCCACGAACTCGCCGGCGATATGCTGCGCATCCGCCGCCGAGCCGCCGTTGCCGCACAGGTACAGCGTGCCGCCGTTGCGAAACGACTGCACGATCGTCCCGGCCATCGCGACGGCGGTTTCGACGCCCGATATCTCGAACGCCGCCAGTAACTTTCTGTGGGTTTCGATGGCCTCTACGATTCTCTCGCGGTCAGTCTGGCTCATCATGCATCTGCCTGCAGCGCCCGGATTCTCTCAATCGTGGCGGTGGAGCTCTTTCCCTGCACGAGCGGGGCGAGCATCACCTTGCCGCCGTAAGATTCCACAAAGTCGTAACCGACGACCCCTTCTTTGCCGCCCCAGTCCGCTCCTTTGATCAGGACATCCGGCTTGACCTTCTTGACGAGGTCCAAGACGCTCGGCTCTTCGAAGATGGTCACGAAGTCAACGGTTTCGAGGCCGGAGAGGACCGCGGCGCGGTCGTGCTGATTGTTGATCGGCCGCTCGGGCCCCTTGAGGGCCCGGACCGAGTTGTCGCTGTTGAGGCCGACGACAACCACGTCGCCCTGCGCCTTGCAGAAGCGCAGGTACTCGATGTGCCCGCGGTGGATGACATCGAAGCAGCCGTTCGTGAAGACGACGGTCTGCCCCCGGCTGCGCCGCCAGTTGAGTTCTTCCAACAGGGCATCGAGCGAGCGGAGTTTCACATTCCGGGTGCCGAACTGCTCGGCGATCTCGTGAATCATCTCGGAGACGGTCACGGTGGCGACGCCGAACTTCTCCACTTCAATCCCGCCGGCGATGTTGGCCAACTGCACGGCGGTGCGATAGTCGCTGCCGGCCGCCAGACTGACGGCGAGGGTCGCCAGCACGACATCGCCGGCCCCGGCTACGTCGTAGACCGTGCGCGGCCGGGCCGGGATCAGCTCGTTGACGTCGCGTGCGAAGAGGTACGACCCTTCCCTGTCCAGCGTGATGACCGCCGCCTCAAGCCCCAAGGCCTCGGCCAGACATCGTGCGGCCTTCGCCGCATCGGTCGTGTCCCGGACCTCGAACGCCAGGGCCGTGGAGACCTCATGGCGATTCGGAGTCAGCAGGGTGGCGCCGGCGTATTTCGTGTAATCCCGGCTGACCGCCGGGTCGACGAGCACTTTCAGACCCGCCTCCACGCCCATCTGAATCATTTCCTTGCAGATGTCCGTCGCCAGTACTCCCTTATCGTAATCCTGGAGGCAGATGATATCCACCCGCTCCAGGGCCTCGCGGTACCTCCGGAGCAGCTCGTCATAGACGTCGTGAGGCAGCGCGTCGGTGCTCTCCTGGTCAATCCGCATGAGCTGCTGCCGGTGACGATGCTGCGCCAGGCCGATGAGTCTCTGCTTGGTGGTCGTGGGACGGTCCGGGACCTGGCACACACCGGAGATGTCCGCCCCGACGGAGGCCAGACGCTCGCTGAGCGCCGCGCCGTTGGCGTCCTGACCCGTTACGCCGATACAGACCGGCGTGGCGCCCAGCGCTGCCAGATCGGCCGCGACCGACGCCGCGCCGCCGCAGCGGGATTCCGTCTCCGTCACTTTCAGAACGGGAACCGGCGCCTCCGGGCTGATCCGCACGGCGTCGCCGTACACGTAGATGTCGAGCATGAAATCGCCGGCGACGAGAATCTTCGGTGTGCCAAGGTTCCCTATTGTCTTGAGCAATCGTTCGTACATGTTAACCACCAACCGGTTGCGGCCTTCGGGTTTTCTACAGGTTGGCCATTCTATCGCCGAGGACGCGATCAATCAAGGCCGTAAGTTCCGGGGCCCCTGTCGTAATCTGCAGCTCCACGGCCAGATAAGCCAGCGGCGGACGCTCTTGCGGGACGGGCAGTTTTTCTATTTTCGTCCAGTCCTTCTGTGTGGTCAGGATGAGTCCGGCCTGCCGTTCGATGGCTTGCTTGTAGATCTGCTGCAAATCGCTGTCCGTGTATCGATAGTGGTCGTCAAATACCTGTGACCCGGCCGGCACACCTCTCAAGCGGTCGACGGTGCGGAAAAAAGACTGGGGATTCCCCAGGCCGCAGAACGCGAATATGCGGCAGTCCGTGACCTCTTCGAGGCTGATTTCCGCCCCCGTGGCGGTTTTGATGCCGGCGGGCACATGGATGGATCGGGCGATGGTGAGATCAGGATTGATCTGGCGAACAACCTCTTCGATCTGCTGGAGCGTATCGCCGGACGCCTGGTCGCAACGGGTGAGGATCACCGCGTGAGCCCGCTCCAAGCCTGTGACGGGCTCACGCAACAGCCCCGCCGGCAGGACCTTCCCGTAGCATGGGCATCTTGCCCATAATCCCGAATCCATGGGCGGGCCACCCATGTCGCTGGGGCCGAAGGGTGAGGTAGCGTCGATGACGACGATGTCCAGGTCTCGCGCCAGACGGCGATGCTGGAATCCATCATCCATGACGAGAACCTGGGCATCATGTCTGCAAATGGCCTCGCCGGCGCCCTCCACGCGGTCCGGATTGACGATGATGGGTACGCCCGGGCACTGGGCCGTCAGGACCGCCGGCTCGTCGGACAGCTCGCCTCTGTGCATTCTGTAGCCGCGGGTGAGGATGGCGCAGCGAAGCTTCTTTTCCTGCAAGAGCCGGCACAGCCAGATCACGAGCGGCGTCTTGCCGGTCCCGCCGGTTGTCAGGTTACCCACGCTGATGACCGTAGCACTGACCCCGCACACCTCCAGCAGGCCGCGCGAATAGAGATGGTTCCGCAGGCGTACGACACCCCGGTACGGCCACGACAATAGGGTAAGCACCAGGCGGGCGGGGATACCGATATACCGCGGCGCCTGTCCCGATATGAGATCAAGATAGGTCTTGTGACTCAAATCCAAATCCCAGCACAAGGGTGGGCATCCGTCAATCTGGCCCGACCAGCATCGCGTCGCCGACCTCTCTGGTTTTGTCTGGGCCGAAGAGCAGTTCCACCAGTTTCAGAGCGAACTCGAGCGCCGTGGCGGGGCCCTGGCTCGTCACGCAGTTGCCGTCGACAACCACCCTGTCCTGAGATACATACGCGGGGTCCAGCTTGTTCTGCAAGGCGGGGTAGCACGTGGCCTTGACTTTCTCCAGCAACCCGTGCGGCTGCAACGCCACCGCCGGCGAAGCACAGATGGCGCCGTAAAGCCGGCCGGCCTGCTTGTGTTTCTTCAGGATGCCGATCAGCTCGGCCGAATCCCGCAGATGCTCCGCCCCGGGCATGCCGCCCGGCAGAGCGACGCAGTTGTACGTCTGGTTCACGCAATCGGCGATCCCGGCGTCGGCCACCAGCTTCACGCCCCGGCTGGCGGTCACCTGGACCTGGTCGACCGAGGCGACGGTCACCTCTGCGCCGGCCCGACGCAGCGTATCGATAATGCAAACCGCTTCGATCTCTTCCGTCCCATCGGCAATCGGCACCAATGCCTTCCTAGTCATCCTGACCTCCTTGACAAAAAGCACGAAGTACGAATATCGAAATCCGAGACAAATTCAAAGCTGGAATGACCGAAACGCTGTCGCCGTACGCTGGCCCGGTTTCGAATTCAGGATTTCGATCCTTCGTGCTTGTTTCGGATTTCTACATTCGAATTTCGAATTCTCTCAATAATGGCATCGGCCATCTCGCTGGTTCCTACGGCTGTGGGGTCATCCCGGTTTTCTTTCAGATCGTAGGTAACTCTTTCGCCCTCGGCGATGACCGCCGCGATGGCGTTTTCCAGTCGGTCCGCCTCGCTCCTCTTGCCGAGGTGTCTGAGCATCAGGACGCCGCTGAGGGTCAGGGCGGTCGGATTGACCTTGTTGAGCCCTTTGTACTTGGGCGCACTGCCGTGGGTCGCTTCGAACGTGGCCCCTTTCTCGCCGATATTGGCGCCCGGCGCGACGCCCAGGCCGCCCACCAGGCCGGCACAGAGGTCGCTGACAATATCGCCATAGAGGTTCGGCAGAACGAGCACGTCGTACAACTCGGGCTTCTGGACAAGCTGCATGCACATGTTGTCCA
>CAYFUB010000384.1:0-3043 GCA_964346195.1 uncultured Pirellulales bacterium | reverse complement strand
ATCATGTTCCGCATCATCGAGGGCCTCGACTGGGAGGTGCCCGACTGGATCGTCGTCCCCGGCGGCAATCTCGGCAACTCCAGCGCCTTCGGCAAGGCGTTCCACGAACTGAAGCATCTCGGCCTGATCGACCGCATTCCCCGCATGGCCATCATCAACGCGACCGGCGCCGACACGCTCACCGACCTCGTCAATAACAAGAAGCTCACGTGGAACGGCGGGAACGTGGATCAAAAAATCGTCGACGATTACTACGCCAACCTGACGGCGCGGCATTTTTCGCCGCACACCTGCGCCTCCGCCATCGAAATCTCCCGACCGGTCAATCTGAAGAAGTGTCTGCGGGCGATTGATGTCTGCAAGGGGATCGTCCGGGCCGTCACCGATGAGGAAATCTGCGACGCCAAGGCCCTGATCGGCAGGCACGGCTCAGGCTGCGAGCCCGCCTCGGCGGCCACCATCGCCGGCCTGCGGCACCTGTTGGCCGAGGGCGTCGTCGCGAAGGATGAGCGGGTCGCCTGCGTCCTGACCGGCCACCCCTTGAAGGACCCGAACGTCACGGTCAACTACCACAAGGACCGCCAGGGCCCCTTCAGCAACCCCCCCATCGAAGCCCCGAACGACTTCAACGAGATCGTCAAGCTGATCCGCTGATTGCCTCAGGGCAATCGCAGAATCCGAAACTGGATACAGAGAGCGGCAAGCGGGTGGCGGCGTCAAGGCCGAAGGCCTTGGCGATGGTCCTACGCACGGAAAATCCGCCATCGCCAAGCTCCGAAGACTCCGCTTGACGCTGCCACCCCGCCATATCTCGCGACTTTGCATTTGCCCTGCTGATTGCCTTCCATGCATCCGCAAGTAGCTATGCCAACTCGGCCACCGTGAGAAACAGCGATTTCAGGGGCGCAGCCTCGCAAAGAGACGCTGTTGCTCGACGAGACCCGAGGTGGTGGGCGGCGACCAATGGCGCCGGGCGGATTCGAAGGCATCGGACAGTTGTTCGATAGACGCGGCCGTATCCGTGCGCCGTATCGCCTCGGTACGCAACTCCTCCAGCACCGGGCCGACCGCTTCCCAATTTCGGACCCATTCGCGCATACGTTGTTCTTGCTGGTTGTCCATAAGGGTATTCTGCGGGAAATCCACCTTCTCATGTAGCGCAAACAGGCGTGCCGAGCCAGAGGGGTGCGGTCGGCATTCGGTGGCGGATTCGGACTGCTTGGCAACTGCGCGTCTGCAGTCGCGCAGCATGGGCATCTTGCCCATGAGTACCACAGGCATCCGAGGCCCCCAAACGCGAAATGACGCGTTTGGGAAACCCCTCTCGCCCGTGGAGGCAGGGCCAAGATGGCCCTGCGACTGGGTTCGGGGTCCCCAACGCATAATCCCGCGTTGGGGGGCCCCCCCCAAAACGCGAAGATCGCGTTTTGGGGACCCTTCATGGGCGGGACGCCCATGCTACGAAGGCCGTAGCGACTGCCACCGTATCGCGGCCACGCCCGCAAGAGACCGGGACCGCCGGCGGCCCTGCCAGGCTGGCAGAACGCCGCCGACCGCCTGCAATTTTGCCAGATAAGCACGGACGCCGGAGCCGTACGTAAGTGCTTTTCACACAAGCAGTTATGCTTCGTTCGGCAAAACCTGGGCTCTTGGCACGCTATTTGCACCTATTCGGCGGGATGGTGTACGTATGGTTGCACAATGGTCACAACTCGATGAAGTGAACGTGCTGGCCAGTGCCGCGAACTGGGCCTGGCCGGAGGCCGTTCGCAATATCTTTCGGCCCAGGGGCGTGAACCTGCTGATGGCCGAGAAGACCAGCGACTTTGTGAACATCATCGCCAGCAGGCGGATCCATACGGCGATTGTCGACGCGGACGCGGAGCGGCCCAGCGGCCTGGTCACCGTCAAGCTCATCCGCATGGACTATCCGCGGGTGCCCTGCATCGTCCTCACGAGCAAGGTGGATTCGGATATCCTGGGCAAGGCCCTGCAGCTCGAAGTCTTCGGCGTCGTCGGCAAGCCCGTGAACATGGATATCCTCCGCGAGCTGCTCAATCGGCTGTTCCTGAAGAAGTATAACAGCAACCTCTTCGCCCGGTGAGACGACCGGCCGGGAACGAAATCGTTGTGGTGTTTTCGACGGTTAGAAAACTGACGGATAGATCGATTCGACCTACGTAATCTTAAGGAAAGGAGCAAGGACACATGAAGATTCGACCATTGGGAGACAAGGTGCTCGTGGAGCGCGTCGAGGCGGAAGCGAAGACAGCCGGCGGGATCGTGCTGCCGGATACCGCAAAGGAAAAGCCCCAGCGCGGCAAGGTCGTCAGCGTGGGCGAGGGCAAGATGCTCGAAAACGGCACCCGCCGGGAAGTCCAGGTCAAGAAGGGCGACCTCGTGCTCTTCACGAGCTACGCGGGCACGGAAATCAAAATCGACGGCAAAGAGTACCTGATCATGGATGAAGCCGACATCATGGCGGTCATCGAAAAGTAGTCAGGCGGGATCCAACGGGAAGGGTAATGCGAATCAATCCATAGCTGGGAAGGAGTAAGGAAAACATGGCAGCTAAAAAGATAGCGTTTGGAACCGATGCACGCGGGGCCATTCGGGATGGTGTGAAGAAGCTGGCGAACGCCGTCAAGGTCACGCTCGGGCCCGCCGGCCGCGTCGTCATTTTGGAGAAATCGTTCGGCTCCCCGACCGTCACGAAAGACGGCGTGACCGTCGCGAAGGAAATCGAGCTGGAAGACGCTTATGAGAACATGGGCGCGCAAATGGTCAAAGAGGTGGCCTCGAAGACTTCGAGCGTCGCCGGCGACGGGACCACGACGGCGACCATTCTGGCTGAGAGCATTTTCGAGGAGGGTCTCAAGAACATCACGGCCGGCGCCAACGCGATGCAGGTCAAGAAAGGTATCGACATGGCCGTGAACGCCATCGTGGACGAGCTTCACAGAATGAGCATCCCGGTCGAATCCAGCAAGCAGATCGAGCAGGTGGCCACCTGCTCGGCCAACCAGGAAGTCGAGATCGGCAA
>CAYFUB010000383.1:0-3881 GCA_964346195.1 uncultured Pirellulales bacterium | reverse complement strand
GCTCGACGAGATCAAGGAACGAATCGAAGTCGCCAGCGTGGAATCGGTGCTGGGATTCCTCCGCAGCAATCCCTTTCACGATTTCACGGTTGTAACCATCGGCCCCAGGGAGGTCCGTGTCGAGTAGCACGGGCATCTTGCCCGTGTGTCACGGGCGCGGGCCCCCGTGAACGCGGGGCCAAGCCCGCAGCGCCGCTGCGCGTCGGGGATGGCCCTGCGACCGGGCTCGGGGTCCCCAACGCATGATTCCGCGTTGGGGGGCCCCTCCCAAAACGCGAAGATCACGTTTTGGGGACCCCTCATGGGCGCTCGCGCCCATGCTACGTGTTTCGTGTCGGATAGAGCGATGCAGTTCAAACAGAAGACACTGTCGAATGGTCTGGCCCTGATTGGCGAGGTTAACCTGCCCGGCAAGTCGGCGGCCGTTGGGTACTTCGTGCGGACGGGCGCGCGGGATGAAACGCGCCGGATCAATGGCGTCTCGCACTTTCTGGAACACATGGTGTTCAAGGGCACCGAGAGGCTCAATCCGTTCCAGGTGAACGAGGCCTTCGACCGCCGCGGGGCGCAGTTCAACGCCTTCACCAGCGAGGAGCAGACGGTCTTCTACGCAGTGGTGCTGCCGGAGTATCTGGTCGAGATCACGCAGCTATGGGCCGAGTTGATGCGGCCGGCTCTGCGGGACGAGGACTTCGACATCGAGAAGAACGTCATCAAGGAAGAGATCGCGATGTACCAGGACACGCCGACGTTCGACGTGATCGACCGGTGCCGGTCCCTGCACTTCGGGGTGCACCCGTGCAGCTACAGCGTCCTGGGCACGGTGACGAGCATCGACGGCCTGACGGCGCCGCAGATGCGTGAATATTTCGCCCGGCGCTATGCCCCGAACAATATGGTCGTGGCCTGCGCGGGCAATTTCGACTGGGACCGCTTCTGCGGGGCGGTCGAGGCGGCCTCGGGCCACTGGCCCAGGCAAGAGGTGGAACGAGAGTTGGTCCATTTCGAGGGCACCAAGGAGAAAGCACGGGCGGACAAACCCAACCTGACGCGCGAGCACATCTGCCTGATGCACACGGGCGTCTCCGCGCAGGACCCGCGGCGGTTCGCAGCGTCGATGCTGGGCATTATCATCGGTGACGACCACGGGTCGCGCTTCTTCTGGGAGTTGGTGGACAAGGCTCTGGCCGAGGAGGCGTCGATGCACTTCAACCCCATGGATGGGACGGGCCTGTTCTGTAGCTATCTCCGCTGCGACACGACCAATGCCGCCAGGGTCATGGGGGTTGTTGAGAGCATCCTCCGTGACCTGGCCGGCAATGGGGTCGCCGAGGAGGAGCTAACCAAGGCGAAGAACAAGGTCCTCAGCGCCCTGGTCCTCAAGAACGAGCTGCCGATGGGCCGGCTGGTGGACCTGGGCTTCAACTGGATGTACCTGGGCGAGTATCGCTCCATCGAGCAGGACGTCGAAGCGGTCAAAGCGGTGACCGTGGACCAGGTCAACGATCTCATTCGCGAGATCGACCTGAGGAGCTATACGCAATACTCTCTCGGCCCCGCGGTATCTGCTTAGTCTGAGCCTCAGGTATTCGACAGGGATGTTTGGGTGGCAGCGTCGAGGGGTCCCCAACGCGATGTATTGCGTTGGGGGCCCCATGCGCAGCTTGGCGATGGTTGTGCCGTAATCATCGCCGACGCGCGGGGGCGCTGTGGTTTTGGCCGCGCTGTGTCGAGGGCGCGAGCGCCTTCGAATCGCGGGCAGAATGCCCGCGACACGGTAAGCCGTCGGCAAGACCTTCGATCCTGCCGCTGCCACCCTGGTCGTGGGAAGGATGCCGTTGATTCGGAAAGGAAGGCTGTGCAGAGAAGACAATTCCTCAAGGTACTCGGCAGCGCGGCGACCTGCGGCGTGATAAGTGACATCGCCACCTGCAACTCGGCCGCGGCCTCCCTCAAGGAGACAAGAAGGCCGCCGAATGTGGTTCTGGTGATTACCGACGACCAGGGTTACGGCGACCTCGGCTGCCACGGCAACCCCCTCATTCGCACGCCGAACCTCGATGCCTTGTATCGCCAGAGCGTTCGCCTGACGGATTTTCACGTGGGGCCGACGTGCGCGCCGACGCGAGCCGCGCTGATGACCGGGCGCTACTGCAATCGCACCGGCGTGTGGCACACGATCATGGGCCGCTCTCTGCTGCGCCGGGACGAAGTGACGATGGCGGATGTCTTCGCGGCCGGCGGCTATCGCACGGGCATTTTCGGCAAATGGCACTTAGGCGACAATTTTCCGTTCCGGCCCCAGGAGCGCGGCTTCCAGGAGGTGCTGGTCCACGGCGGCGGGGGAGTCGGCCAGACGCCGGACTTCTGGGGCAACGACTACTTCGACGACACGTACTGGCACAACGGCACGGCGACCAGGTACACGGGCTATTGCACGGATGTCTGGTTCGACGGTGCGCTGCGGTTCATCGAGGCCGATCGCGACCGGCCGTTCTTTGTGTATCTGACGACCAACGCGCCGCACGGTCCGTACCGCGTCCCCGAGTCGTATCGCGAGCTTTACGCGGACCAGGACGTCCCGAACGCGAATTTTTATGGCATGATCACGAACATCGACGGGAACATGGGCCGGCTGCTGGACCGGCTCAAGACGCTCGGCCTTGACGAGAACACGATTCTCATCTTCATGACCGACAACGGCACGGCGGCGGGTCTCCAGGGCGGCCGGGGCTTCAACGCCGGCATGCGCGGCACCAAGGGCAGCGAGTACGACGGCGGCCATCGCGTGCCGTGCTTTGTCCGTTGGCCGGCAGGGGGGCTCGGTGGCGGTCGAGACGTGGGCCGGCTGACCGCGCACATCGACCTGCTGCCGACTCTCATAGAAATGTGCGGCTTGTCCCAGCCGGCGGGCGTGAAATTCGACGGAACGAGCCTCCTGCCGTTGCTCAAAGACGACGGGCGCAACTGGCCCGACCGCCTCCTCGTCACGGACTCCCAGCGCATCGAGCACCCGGAAAAGTGGCGCAAGTGCGCCGTGATGACGGACCGCTGGCGGCTGGTCAACGGTAAGGAGCTTTACGACATCCACGCAGACCCAGGACAGAGGAACGACATCGCCGACAAACACCCGGAGGCGGTGCGCGATCTGCGTCGAGCCTATGAGCAGTGGTGGGCGGATGTTTCACAGCAGTTTGACGAATACTGCGAGATCGTGCTCGGGTCGGATAAGGAGAACCCCGCGCGCCTGACCTGTCACGACTGGCACGGCGGGGATTCGCCTCCGTGGGACCAGACGCATATCCTCAGGGGCATGGAGGCCAACGGCTTCTGGGCGGTGGAGGTAGCGCGGGCCGGCGAGTACGAGTTCTCGCTGCGTCGCTGGCCCAAAGAGGTGGACGCGCCGATCAATGCCGCCATTCCCGGCGGCCGGGCGATCCAGGCGAGCAAGGCCCGGCTCATTATTGCTGAGCTCGATCTCGTTCAACCCATCGGCGCCGAGGCCCGGGAAGTGACGTTTCGAGCGCAGTTGCAGCCGGGCAAGACGAAATTGCAGACCTGGCTGACCGCCGATGACGGCACGTCGCGTGGGGTCTATTTCGTCTATGTCAGATACCTCGGGTGACCTGAGCTCCGGCCACCTCTCAGGCAGCGCCCGCCTGCCCCACAAAATGTAGTCGCACACCGAGGGGTGTGCGACTAATTTTCGTGGGGGGGCATACATCAATGCTGTCATCCCTTCGACTACGCTCAGGGCAAGCTCTGAGCGCCAGCGAAGGATCTGGGGTGGGCATGGTAACCAGCGTCGGTTCTATTCGTGAGCGAGATGCTTCGCTTCGCTCAGCATGACAAATCGAGGGGGCTCCGCCACAAAATGTAGT
>CAYFUB010000382.1:0-13837 GCA_964346195.1 uncultured Pirellulales bacterium | reverse complement strand
TGTCGAACAGGCCCAGCGCGACAGGCCGGCCCTGGGACAGCAGGTCCTCGATCCCGCGAATGATGGCCTCCTCACCCTTGTTTGCCAGCGGTACATAGTCGGCCACCAGAATATGCAACCTGTCATCCATACGGTACAGGAAATAGGACGAGATAGCTGCGGCTTCCTATTGTATCGGTGAGATATCGGCAGAGGGGATGGCGGGCCGGCTGCGACCGCGCCTGAGGACCGAGCGGATGCGCCGGCGTTCGTCACGATCCGTACTCAGGAGCCAGCCGAAGAGGACCGCCGTTCCGCCGGCGGCGCCGACGACGGTGAAAAGTTCGGGCCATGTATTCGGCGGGGCCAGATATTTCCACACGCCAATGAGCACCACGCTCGGCACCGCGCCCCGCAGGGCCGGCCACCAGACATGCAGGATGCTGTCCCACGCCGGAATGCCCATTTTCCGATCGAAGTAGAAGGGCAGCACGACACCAGCCACCAGTGCCATCGGCAGGAAGTTGCTCCAGGCGATGCCCTGAAGCCCCCAGCCGAGGACTTTCACCGAAAAAATGGCGCCGGAGACGCACAGAATGGCCTCGACGGCCGTCAGGATGCCAAAGACCCGGTGCTCGCCGCGACCGGCCAGGACCAGAAAGTTGCTGTGCTGGCTCAGGATCAGGCAGTAGCCGGCTGTCAGGATGGCCAGAACGACCGCCATAGACGGCACCACGGCCGGGTCATCGAACTTCGCGCCGACCCAGACTTCCAGAAACTCCCGGCCCATCAACACCAGGAAGGCGCCGGCGGGAATGATGATGAGCAGGCTGTACTTCTGCGTCAGGAAGGCGATCTGCTCGACCCGTGAGTGATCGTTGCGGGCGTCCAGGTCGCTGACCGCCGGCTTGATGGCCGCCGTGAACGCCTGCACGAACTCCGACAGCAGCAGCACGCCCGCGGCCGCCGTCGAGAACTGCGCCACCTCGGAGGTCCCCAGGAAGATGCCGACAATGGTTTCACTGGCCCGGTAGATGATCAGGGCGCCCATGGCGTACAGGAACGTGTTCATGCCATAGAAGAGCATTTCTTTGAGCAAGGCGCGGTCGACGTTCCGCCAGGAGATATATCCGACGGGCAGTAACCGCCGGGCGAGGACATACTGCACCCCTCGGGCCACGACCTCGCTAATCCCATAGATGAGCCCCAGCGTCAGCAGGTCGTAGCCGCGCAGCAGCAGAGTCACGGTCAGGGTCGTCCGGACAGCCAGAATCGTGACCGTCGTGATACTGACCATGTCGTAGCGCTGCATGCCGCTGAGCACCGCCGTGGTCAATTGCAGCGGGGTCGAGGCCGCAAAGCACAGACCGACGATCAAGACGAGCGAGCCCGCCGTGCTCACCAGTTCGGGCTCAATCGCGAACCAATCCCCGATCTTCGCGGAAAGCACAACCGTCAGGAGCACCAGCACGAGAGCAATGGCCGAGAAAAACAGCAAGGCCGTGCTGACGACCTTGCGAACACCCTGCTCATCGTCCTTCGCGAGGTACATGGGGATCCTGCGGTTGATCGCGCTGTTGAGCCCCATGCCCAGGATGATCCGATAGCGAAAGACCGAGCCGATCAGCACCCAGACGCCGTAACGGGCCAGGCCCAGCCGGCCGAGAAAAAACCGGATCAACAGGAACCCGACGATGGCGTTGCTCATCAGCATCAGGAGGTTGAAAAACGTATTGCGAATCAGCGCGTGGGGCGTCGTTACCGTCTTGGCCATACTTTATTGATCGAATCTCTCAATGTGTCTGAATGGGTCGCGGTCATAGAGCGTGCGAAGCCGACCGTACCCCTTTGATCTATCATGCTATTGGCCCAAAGCGGCGAAATGCCAGGGGTTTGGGGACAGGGTCCCCAACTCGCAAGGTGCGGCTGCCCTGTGAATCGGTTCGTGACCGTCGGGCCGGGCCTTGTTCGCGTGTGCCGCTGCCCGTCCTCACAATTGTTTGGCCCCAAGTTCAAGCATCCGGGATGTTGCCAGGCTTGTTTCATGGTGCTGATGTCCTCGGAATCAGGCAATCTCACTTACTGAGCTTTCTGGCGAGGCAGAACAGATGCGCCGACCGGAACCGGCGTGCGTCCCGCGCCATGAGGCCCCTGATGATGGACCGCAGCGGCCCGATCCACCCGACCGTAAGCTCCGCGATCTTGAGGACCCGCACGAAAAGCCCGGCGCCGTCGAAGCGAACGATGGAAAAGCCGTTACGTTGCAACAGGCCTTCCAGTTGGCGGCGGGAAAAATGCTCGTGCCAGCGTTTCGCCGCGGAAATGTCGCCCACCAGGGCATCGGCGTTGCGGACGTATCGATGCTCGTACTCCCGCGGCGAATGCCGGCGACAGTAGTACCACCGATGCAGCCGGGGGAACAGAAACTTCAGATTGCCCAGATCCAGGAACGAAAACACGTGCCACCCCGGGACGGTGACAATGAGAATTCCGTGATTCTGAAGAACGCGACAAAGCTCGCCCAGCAGCGCGTCCTGCTCGTCCACGTGCTCGAGCACGTCCATCAGGCTGATGGAGGAGAACTCCCCGTCGGCAAACGGCAGCGGGATCGTCCGACCGAGATGCCGCACATCAAGACCCGGGTATCGCTCCCTCGTGCGTTTGACGGCCTCTGCGCTGCCGTCGATGCCCAGGAACCGGCCGATACCCTTGCTCTGCAGCGCCGCCAGGAAACGCCCGTCGCCGCAGCCGAAATCCAGGTGCGCCGTCCCGCCGGCCGGCACGTGCTGCCAAGCGAAGCCGTAACGGTCGTTTCCACACGGATTGTCAGCCTGGATTCTCGTATCCATGTATCACTGCTTGAGCAGTCCGCCCACTCGCCACAGGACTCCTGCCTCAATGAGCTCATATCTCCCGAGGATGAAGGCGGGGCCGTAACCTGGTTTCCTGGAGACGATGTAGACGGGATGACTCTCAAGCAGTTGTCCGATGGTCTGTTCGCTGACGCGGGGCGCTCCCTGGCTGCTTGCGATGCCGGTAGCGATTCTCACGTCCGGCCGGAGACCTTTGACCTCCTGCACGTACAGCAGCGGCGCCACCGTGGTCGTATCGGCATAGATGACGGCGTTCTCCTGTGCCGTCTGCAACGCTTCCGTAGCGAATCGCTCCGCCCCCGTGTATCCCGTCCGCCACGGCCGGAGGAAGTAAACATAATCGTTGCGGTAGGGAATGTCACGCCGGGTGCCGATAGGCAGCTTCATTCGTTCTGCCAAACGCGGCGCCGTTATATACATGCCTATCGGCAGCAGCGAGAACGCCGCAATAGTCCATGTCACAGCTTGGCGATGAAGCCGCGACTGAAGCTCGTGCACGCCCCAGCCCATCACCACCGCGACCATAGCGTAGAACGGAATGAAGAACGCGTAACGGTCGGAGATAGTGTAGCGAACGGCAAAGATGAAGAACAGCGCCAGGAGCGCCAGAATCACATTGCGAAATCCTGACGCGGGGCCGGCCTTGTGCATGGCGTAGAGACCCACGAAGAACAGCAGGGCGTTCGGCGTGGGAAAGTTGAGCGCGATGAACAGCAGGCTGTCCCTGACGATACTCCACGACAGAGCGGTGTTGAGCACGTCGGCCCGCCACCGGTCGCCGAAGGCCGCCGAGGCCAGTGTGCCAAGGGTGTCGCCGCTTTCGACCATATTCTCGACGATCAGGTACTCATAGGGCACTGCCCCCAGGACCCACAAGCCGGCGATGATCGCGACATCTTTCACGCGAATGGTCCTTCGCGCCAGCAGCACCACGATGAATACGGCATAGCAGACCAGCGCGATGGAAGCGAGCATGTGGACCGCGAGAGCCAGGCCGTTGAGCAGGCCCAGCAGATAGAGATAGCTTACCTTCCGGGTCCGGGTGTATTGCAGCAGCATCACCAGCTCGCCGAGGAACAGCGCCGTCCACAGCGTGTAGGTCTCGGCGATGCTCGCGTGCCACCAGAAGGTGTGGGAAACGGCGAGCGTGACGGCCGCGATGACCGCCGGGAAATCCCGGCCGAGCCACAGTCGCATCAGCAGGTACAGATTCGCCGCGGCGAGGGCCCCCGCGACCGCCGAGACGCAATTCACCCGATGACCGAACTCGCCCAGCGGGAGATACTTCACGGCGATGGCGACGAGGTAGTACAGCGGGTGCGAGATGGCCAAACCCAGGAAGCCCTCGATGTCGTTGTGCCACACGCGGTACTGGATCAGCCCGCTATCCTGCCAGACCACCCCCGGCGCGCAACTGGCGCCATAGAGTAGACCCGCAGCAAGAAGGACGACGCCGTACTTGGTAATTGTGGATGATGATATCATTGCCGTGTATGGCCGTTTGTCATGTCGAGCAAGGCACCTAGTCTGCGCATGAAGGTCTCCTTGGCATACCGTGCCAACATCCGGCTCGTGGGCCGGATCCTTCGCTGCGCTCAGGATGACGGAAGGATCGCCGGAATTCTGTCTTGACGGTCGTGTACGATGAGCTAGGCCCACCGCTTCCCACGAGCATGCATGGGCGGCTGATGGTAGGCACATTCCGCCCCACAAATGCCGTACACCCCGGCACCCGGTTCTCAGCAGACGGTCACGGCCAGACCTTCGTGGCTGATGCTGAAGTCGAAGAAGCGGGCGCGGTCGTTGGGCGGATCGCTCGCGAGCATCGTGCGCACGGTGGCTGCATCTTCCGGTGACTTGCAGATCATGAGCATGAAGCCACCGCCGCCGGCGCCGAGAAGCTTGCCGCCAAACAGGTGCGGCCGGACGCGGGCGAACAACGCCTCGATTTCCTCATTGCTGCTATTCGGGTCCAGACGCTTGTTGAGCCGCCACGCCGCGTCCGTCAGATACCCGAACCGCTCGATGTCCTTGCAGATGAACGCATCCGTCACGTCCCGCGCCACCAGGCCGATGTGCCGGAGCGTTGCCACCGTCTCACGGTCGCGATCCAGGTAGCGCGCGACCACCTGCTGGAGGATGTTCTTGGCCAGGCGGGTGACGCCGGTATAATACAGCAACGTCCGGCCGCCGTTGGCTTTCGGGTCGAGAATATCCGCGGGCAGGTAGTGAATGTGGGCGTCGGGAACCATGCCGGGCTCGGCGACAATCATCTTGACGCCGTCCACGACCCCGCCGATCTGGTCCTGCCAGCCGCCGCCGGTGGTCAACGCCTGTTCCAGCCGGAGCACACTATGGAACAGTTCCCGCTGCGAGAGCCGACGGCCCATCACGCGGGCGAGCGCCGCCACGATTACGGCCCCCATAATACTGGACGTTCCCAGCCCGCTGCCCTTGGGAATCGCCGCCAGCGTCGTCAACTCGATGCCGCCGCCGAAGCTCTCCAACGCCTTGCGAAGGGTCTTCCTGCGAGCCCGACCTGCGCCGGGCGAGATGCCGGATAGCGCGATGGCCGCTTTGGCCAGGGCGAAGCTGCCCGTCGCCTGGCGATAGTCCATCAGGTCGTCGAAGTCGCGCACCTCGATCCGCACGCCCAAATCGATGGAGCCGATGCGAATCACTGGCTCATCGGTCACCCGGACGTAAGCTTGAATGGGAGGCTGGCCATTGAGGTCCACAGCGGCATTGGTCACGCACCCGCCACATTCCAGGGAATACGGGGGGGTATCCGTCCAGCCGCCGCCCATATCCAGCCGGGCCGGCGCACGGGCCCAGGCGATCTCGTCGCTGCGCAACACGCTACTCGGCGGGACTGCCTCTTCCGCTCCGCTGCCGACGATGGCTCGCTCCAGGCCCTCGAACGCGGCTTCGCGCAGCCGCCGGCTCCACCGGGCCATCGTGACCTGGGCCACACTCAGATTCACCGAACGGAGCCACTCGCCCACGTCGGCGTCGAGTCGATCGGCAATCCCGGGCAGCACGCGCATCACCGGACCGTCGTTATCCGGATACAGTTCCGCCAGGGCCGAGCCTAACGTGTGAATGATACGGGGCAAAACGAGGGAGGCGGTGCCGCGCTTTTGTCCGTCCTCGCGACAGCGATATGCCTGGTTCAGAACCGCTGCGATCCATGCCGTCGGTGCTTGTGCCTTTGCGATCAGGCAGGCCAGCTCCTTTGCGGATAGTCCGCTCTCAACGTGAAAGATCCACTGAATGGACGTGCGAATGATGGCCGCGCGGATCGCAGCGCGGCGGTCGAAGAAACGCTCCGGATCGACCAGCGTCAGGATTTGCTCCAGATTGTACCGGTTCGCAAGCCGCCACCTCTGGCGCTGGCTTGGGGAGGCCCCGGCCGGATCGAACATCCAGAGCCATTGCCGGTATTCATCGTGCTCTCGCACGGCCGGAAAGAGCTTCGCGTTCCAGAGGGTGCGGTCTGTTCGCTCGAGCCCGGCGTTCCAGACCTCGCTCTCCGCGGCGCCGGCGTCTTTCAGCCAGGCGAGCAAATCCCGGCCGCAGAAGACGGCGCCCTCGCCCGCCGGCTCCTTGAACGTATCATCGACGCCGTAGCAGCGGACGAACCACACGTCTTTGCCCGTGGCGTCGTGTCCGGCGATGACGTCGAGGCACATTTCCTCCGGCAGGGACAAGGGCTCCTGCACGTCAACGCCCACGACCACGTTGTTGCCGCCCAGCGTCAGGGGCGCGCGAATTCGGCAGCCCTCGACCCAGCCTGCCGGGCCGTGCAGCGTCCCCTCGCCGGCGATCTCGTTGTTCACGTCCAGACAGGTGTGCAGGTACGATAGGCCGCGATCCTCCTGGACCAGGCGCGTGCCGCTGCTGATGAGTCCCCGGTTCCTGCCGAAATCGAGAAAGTCGCAGTGCTTCAGCAGATGCACGCTGAACGGGATGGCGGCGAGTGTCGGGTACATCTCGTTCAGCATCATGTCGGTCCATTTCGAGCCGCTCTGCCGGGCCGACCTGGCGTGATGGCTCGCGCTGCCCTCTTTGCCCATCGCACAGCAGATTTCGCGATAGAAGTCCAATCCGCGCCCCAGGACGGTCCGACCGCGCTTGCCGGCGAGGGTCAGCTTCCCGTCCGCGCCGGGCCGGGCCCCGAACAATTGCAGCAGGCGCACCGCCGTGGCCGCATCGAAGTGCATGACGCCGATGTCCAGGCAGGACTGCCCGTAGGTGTCGATCGCCCCTTGCTCTCTCTGTTCGGAGATCGAAGGTTTCTGCAGATACAGCCGGACTTCGTCTTCCTGTCCCCGGCAGAACACGCCGTGCCGGCTCGCCTGCTCCGGCTGTGCATAACACGCCAGCCCGGTCACGCCCTCCCGCGTGAACCGCACCTGTGCCGGATCGAATCTCAGCAGCACGTCGCCCGAGACAATCACGACCTGCCCCCGGCCCTGCGCCGGCGCGGGCAGCGCCAGATACGTCGGCAACTGGCGGTCGAACAGGCTCAGGTACACGGCGCTGTCGTTCTCGCCGGGCACCGGGATGAATATTTTGCCGCACGGCCCGTAGGCCGGCAGCCGCCGGGAGTCGCCGCCGGCATGGACGATCAGGATGCGCAACTCCGCGAGCGCCTCCTCCCATGCGCGCATATTGCCACGAGCCGATTCTCGTCCCAGACGCCGGTGAAGGACCTCCATGAGACAGCACAACGTGCTGCCGCCGCTGCCGACGCGCTTCCCGCCGGGATCGGGAACGACGATGGCTTCATGAATGTCACCAAGCAGCCCGAGCTCGCGACGCAGGCTCAGTTGGGCCTGATAGCCCTGCGCCTGCCACCCATTGGCGGCCGTGACAATCAGATAGTCCCATGAGCCAATTCTCGTCTGCATGGAGCTTTCCTCCGGGCTCAATCGTTGCCCTGTTTGCGGTAGTGCTCCACGATGATCCGCAACGTCTGATCGAGGCTTGTCTTCGGCTGCCAGCCGATGGTCTTCCTGATTCGCTCGATGGAGGGCACCCGGCGCATCATGTCCTCGATGGGCCGGCCATAGGCGACATCGTAGGGAACGAACTCTTTGCGGCTGTGACTGCCAGTCACTTCAATGACTTTGTCTGCCAGGGCCTCGATGGTAATCTCCTCCGGGCAACCGACGTTGAAGACCCTGCCGGCCGCCTGCTCGCAACGCATCAAGGCAATCACCGCGTCGACCAGGTCTTCGACGTAGCAGAAGCATCGGGTCTGCCTGCCCGTGCCGTAGATCCGGATGGGCTCATCCTTCAGGCCCCACTGCACGAACCGCGGCACGACCATCCCGTACCGGCCGGTCTGTCGCGGGCCGATCGTATTGAAGAATCTCGCGGTGACGACCCCCAGGCCGTACTGCTGATAGAAGGCCTGGCCCAGGAATTCGTCGACGGCCTTGCTGCACGCGTAGGCCCAGCGCGAATAGGCCGTGCCCCCGAGAACGAAATCGTCGTCCTCGCCGAAGGGGACATTTTCGCTCTTGCCGTAGACCTCGCTGCTGGACGCGAGCAGGATACGCCGGCCGAACTTGTTGGCGGCTTCGAGAACGACCTCGGTGCCCCCGATGTTGGTCATGATGGTGTGGACCGGGTCGTCCGCGATCAGTTGGACGCCGACCGCGGCGGCGAGATGGAAAACCACGTTGCACCGTGAGGTCAACAACTGCACGAGGGTCGAGTCGCGGATGTCGCCCCGGACAAACTCGAGTCTTTCGTGCCGCGCGAATCCTTGAATGTTATCGAGCCGCCCGGTGTTGAGGTTATCGATGATGATCACCTCGTCGCCGTTCTTGAGCAGACGCTCCGCCAGATGGGAGCCGATGAAGCCCGCGCCGCCTGTAATCAATGCTCTCATAGCACCACCCGCGAAAGACTGCCCCAGAGATTAACCGGTTGGACGGGGGTCGGCAACACGAAATCTGGGCAGACTCCGTCCCCGTCGGCTGCGCAAAAGAAAAACAGCCTCCTTGCTGTATCTCCTGCGTCAACCTCATGTTCCACCACGGGTTCTGACGGACCCGCGTGACCGCCGTTCGTTGGGCGTGCCGTCGCCCGCAAACGGCCCTTCGTTTTACAACATAAGTATCGGAAAATAAAGAACATAGCTTTAAGCAAACCCGTCTGGCGGGCAGGTGCCGATAGCTCCGATGGGCCGCCATTACAAGCCGCGTGCAGATTCCGATAATTGTGAGTGGCACGTGCCGTAGGATTAAAGTACGGACCTTTTGGCCGGTTCGTACAGCACGCCTGCATCAACTCGCCCACCCAGGTGCAGCCGCAGTGTGGGATACCGGCGCTTTATGGGACGCACGCCGGCAACACGGGAATGTCGCCGGCGGCGCATGTGCGCACGGCACGACCCCGTCCCTCAAGAGCGGGAAATCTCTTGGCTTCTCCAGTTGCATCTGTTAAAATACGTATATTGGGAAGGATGAATCAGGGGGTTTCATTGCACAAAAGGCTCTTGCTCGTACCGTCAATCGTGCTCATCGTTGCTCCGTTCGGAGTCGCCGCGGGGGCTGAGCGGACGATCTCCGCTGTCGAGCTATTCGACAAAATGCGCGGCATGTGGGTGGGGCAGCTTATCGGCAATGCCGCCGGGCGGGCGACGGAGGGATACTACGGCGGCTCGACACCGAACCCCGATCTCTCCGTTCCCTGGCAGATCAAGCAAGTCTGGAACGCCGACGACGACACCGACGTCGAGTACGTCGCCTTGCACATCCTCGAGACATGTGGGCTCGACTGCAATTCATGCGAGATTGCCGGGCAATGGCTGGATCATGTGACCGGCGACGGGATCTATGTTGCCAATAAGCAGGCGTGGTGTCTGATGTTGGACGGCTACGTACCGCCGGAGACCGGCAGCCGCACGTATAACGAGCACTGGTACTCCATCGACGCTCAGATCGGTACCGAGGTTCTTGGCGCCGTGTCACCGGGTCTGCCACAGGCTGCGGTCAACCTGGCGGACCGATTCGGGCGGGTCAGCAACAGTGGTTTTGCCGTCCATGCGGCCCAGTTCTACGCCGCTATGTACGCGCAGGCTTTTTTTGAGCCGAATATGATCGAGTTGGTTGCCAGGGGCCTCGATGCGATCCCCGCGAGCAGCCGCACGGCCGCCGTCATTACGGATGTGCTCGGCTGGTATCTGGAGGATACCGCGGACGGAGAGCCCAACTGGCGGGACACCCGGCACCGGCTTTACGAGGAGTATCAGGGCGCCGCAAGTTGCGGCCGTTACTATAGTTGGGTCGAATCCACCATCAATACCGGCGCCACCGTCCTGGCCTTGCTCTATGGACGGGGTGATTTCGAGCAAACCGTGCAGATTGCCGTCCTGGCGGGCTGGGATTGCGACTGCAATCCTGCAACGGCAGGGGGCCTGCTGGGAATCATCCACGGCTTCAGCGGTCTGCCACACGACCTGACGGACCCGGCCCTCTGCGGCAATGTGTACATGAACGTCTCACGACCGGGCCTGCCCGATCCCGCAGCCGAGCTGCCGCAGTACGAGGCGATTACGACCATCGCGATACGCATGCTCGCCCTGGCACAGGAGAACATCCTGCAAAACGGGGGTTCCTATGCGAGCAACGGTCTCGTGAGAATGTACTCGATCCCCGCAGCGGGCCCCGTGGTTGCTGATACTGAGCGCCCCAATTCGGCCGGGCCTGCCGGCCTTGTCGGGCAGGCCCTGGCAGCCGACATCGCCGTTACGCCCATCGCCTCGGTCCAGCGGCACAGTCGCGCGTACGACCGGCACAACCTCTATTCGATCATCGATGGCATTACGGATAACTCACACAACGGCCACAGACCGTACTGCACCTATGTCTCGGACGCTGCGGCCCGCCCGGAGAAGGACTGGTACGAGCTGGCGTTCTCCCGGCCCGTTCGCTTCGAGAAAGTCGTATTCCACGAAGGCGACATCGTCTGGGGCAGGCTCAATACATACAACAGGGAAGATGAGCCCTTGGGCGGGTTCTTTGAGGATCTGACGGTTCAGGTTCTTCAGGACGGCCAGTACGTCGAGCCGGCCGACCTGCAGATGTCGCCGCCGCTTGACCGCTTCCAGATGTATCAAACGATTACCTTCAGCTTCGCCCCCGCCGTTGGCGAAGCCGTCCGCATCATCGGCACCCCCGGCGGCTCCAAGCGCTTCACCACCATCCTCGAGCTCGAAGTAGACGGCGAACTTCTCGAAGACCTGTAGCGGGCCCGGACGATGTGATATAGATTAGGGAAAATTCCTGCGCGACGGGACCTTGTCATCCTGAGCTGAAGGCGAAGGACCTGGACTGCAGATGGGAGGTCTCTTGCCTGCGCGGCCCAGATCCTTCACTGCGCTGCGCTCCGTTTAGGATGACATACCGCGCAGGGATCAATCATGATCTGTGTGACAGCCCAACTGCGCCGTCGAGTAAGCCCCGGCACGTCGGACTACTGGGTCCTGGTGGCGCTGGAGGGTTCTTGCGGCCCGGTCTGCGACACCGCGGGCAGGGTCAGTTCGCCAATCCTCGTCAACAGCAGCGTGATCGAGCCGAGGCGGGGGGTGTTGACGACCAGACTCACCTCGGCGTTGTATGGGATCGTATCGCCCGGGCGCACGCCGGTCAGGATATTCAGCGCGTTGAGGTAGTCCACCTGTGCGGGCAACGACACGCTTCTCCTTCCCCCCGGGGGCACGGTGATATTCAGCTCCGAGAACCCGGCCAGGAACCGCTGTCCCCGGCTGGAAAGACCGTAATTGAAGCGCAGCAGCGGCAGGTCGTAGGAATAGTGGTTGATGACATCCACATTGAAGACGACCGTCGCCCCGTATTGGCTCGCATCCCGGAATTCCACACCGATGAGCTGGGCGGTCGGCTTCCTCAAGTCCAGGTACTCCTCGGTGCTCTCACATCCCGCCAAAAGAATGATTCCCACTCCACCGACGACCATCAACTTTGCCACGCGCATCATAATTGACTCCTTCAAAGATGGAGACGCGACCTCCTGCGTCTGTACCGGCAAGACAAGATATCACGCCCGCCGGGCGGGGTCAAGCGGCTACGGCATTGATAATACCCCGGGCGGGCAGGGCTGGTACGAGGATGGCCCAAGGGGCCGCTTGACGCAGGGCTGGTGCAGGTTCTCGGGGTTGCGGTTCCTCGACAGGTTTGGGTGGCAGCCTCAAGTCCGTAGGACTTGGGGATGGCGATAAGCACTGGGAATCCATCGCCACCCATTGATGAAGCCGATCCTGCCATCCCCACGCTGCGCGTGAGGCTGCCACCCGAGTGCTGCTGGTTTATCTTCACAGAGACCTGCCATACACGGCGAACCGCGATGTACCCGTCAGCCCTTCCCGATACGCTCGGCGAGTTGGTCTTTGCCGGGAACCAGGGTGCTGCGGTGCCGCTCGACCTCCCTCAGGATATCGGCGATGACCTCGGGGTGACTCTTGGCGACGTCGTGCTTCTCCGAGGGGTCGTGCCCGAGATGGTAGAGCAGGGGCGTTTCGTGCTTGACGGGCTTATCGTTCCCGTAGGCGGACTGAGTGATGAAATGGGCCTTGTAGGGTCCTTTGCGCACGGCGTAGAGCTGTGTGCCGCGATAATAGAACATGGTATCCCGCGGGCTGGGGCCCTTGCCGAACAGGACCGGCCGCAGGTCGAGCCCATCGACGATGCGGTCGGACGGCGCCTCGGCCCCCGCCAGCTTCAGAATCGTCGTGTACAGGTCCATCGTGGCACCGATCTCATTAATTACGGCGGGTTTGATGGTGCCCGGCCACCACGTGAGGCACGGCTCGCGCATGCCGCCCTCGAAGGTGCAGCCCTTGCCCTCGCGCAGCAGCCCGGCCGAGCCGCCGTGCTGGTCGAAAATCAGCCACGGGCCGTTGTCAGACGTGAAGACCACGAGAGTATTCTCCGTCAGTTTCTCGCGCCTCAACGTGTCGAGAATCCGGCCGACGGACCAGTCGATCTCCTCGACGGCATCGCCGAAGAGGCCGCGGGCGCTCGTGTCGCGGAACTTGTCGGACACGAACAGCGGCACGTGTACCATGGTGTGGGCGAGATAGAGGAAGAACGGCCGGTCCTTGCTGCGCTCGATGAAGCGGACGGCTTCCTCCGCGTAGCGCTTCGTGACGGTGTTCTGGTCGGCGGGCCGCTCGATGATTTCCTCGTTGCGCATCAGCGGCACGTTCCAGTATTCGACCTTCGGGTCGAAGAAGGCCTGCCGGCCCTCGCCGCCGACGCGGTCCATGTCGTTGCTGTACGGGATGCCATAATAGTAGTCGAAGCCGTTGCTCGTCGGCAGGTACTGGGGCAGATGGCCGAGGTGCCACTTGCCAATGCAGGCCGAGGTATAGCCCTGCGGCTTGAGGGCCTCGGCAATCGTGACCTCGTTCTCCGGCAGCCCGCCGGCCGACTCAGGGAACAGGACGCGGCGCCGGTCGCTGCACATGCCGCTGCGGATCGGCAGCCGCCCGGTCAACAAAGCCGCCCGGCTGGGCGTGCAGACCGATGCGCCCACGTAGAAATCCGTCCACTTCTGTCCCTCGGCCGCCATGCGGTCCAGGTTGGGCGTGCGAATCGTCGGATGGCCGTAACAGCCCAGGTCCCCATAGCCCAGATCATCACAGAAGATGATCACGAAATGGGGTTTCCTGCCCGTCTTCTCGCTGGCGAATGTCAGCGAACCGCGGGCACAATTCGACAACGCAATCCCGGCGGCCCCCACCCCAATGAATCTGATCAACTCTCTTCGCGTCATTGCTCTGCTCATGTCTGATCCCGTACACATCGAACGAAATTGAAAATACGCATCACGTCGCCCTGAGGTCCCCTGCCCTTCGGCAGCGTCTTAGGATCGCCGGACTTCAGATCACAACGCTGAGCGCCGGCCCCATGGACGTCCAGCAAGCGAAGAATCGGAGACGACGGGGGCTG
>CAYFUB010000381.1:0-7704 GCA_964346195.1 uncultured Pirellulales bacterium | reverse complement strand
CCCGCGTCGGAGAGGACGGCTGTTGCGGGCACCCTCAGGACCGTTTTCGGGCCGTCGAGCTCGATGGTGGCTTTGACAAACATCCCCGGCCGGAGTCTGCCTTCCGGATTCTCCATCGCCATGCGCACTTTCAACGTGCGGGTCGCGTGGTCCACCTCGCTGCCGATCATGTCAGCCGTTCCCCGGAAGACGACCTGAGGGTAGGCGCCCGTCCGGACCTCGGCCGGCACCGGTTCGCCCGAGGCCATCTGCTCGTGCAGGGCGGCCAGGTCCGACTCGTACACGTCGCACCAGACCCAGACCCGCGACAGGTCGGCGATTCGGTACAGGGTGTCGGTCATATCCACGAGTCGCCCGCGGACGACGCTCTGTTCGATGATTGTCCCGCGAATCGGCGCCGTCAGAATGAGCCGGCCGAAGGGCGCATCGGAATCCGCGCTGGCGAAGCTCTCGATTTGCTCGTTGCCGAGCCCGAAGAGATGCAGCCGCTTGCGGGCGGCCGAGACGGCGGCCTGGGCGACGGCCAGCTCACTGCGGGCGGCCAGGTAATCCGCCTCGCTGCTGATCTTCTGCTCATGGAGCCGCTTCTCGCGCTCGTGGGTCTGCCGGGTTAGCTCCAGCCTGGCACTGGTCTCAAGGAACCCGGCCTGGGCCGCGCCGAACTCGGACGACTGAATCACGGCCAGCACGTCCGAGACTTCCACCGCATCGCCCAGAATCTTGCGGATCTCCTCGACACGTCCGCTGCCGGCTGAAGCGATCTCAACCACCCGCGTGCGGTCCAGCTCGACCTCACCCGTGAGAGTCAGCCTTCTAACGGGGTGCGGCTCGGCGCGAACGGCCTGTGTCTCGATCAGTCCCTGCGCCAGGACGGGATCGATCTTGGCGACCCCGGCCTCGTAGCGGCATTCGTCACAGTCGATGATGACTACTTCGTGCTCGCAGCGGGCCTGGAACAACTCATCAGGCTCGATGTGTCCGGCCGCCTCATGGCCCTCATGCTCGCCGTCTTCGTCGTGCTGTCCTGCTTCGGCTCCGGTTGCATGGCCGGCCTCATTTGCGGTGGCCTCGTCAGCCTGCACGTGTGGCTGCCGGACCAGGCCGACGAAGGCGACGGAAAGCCCCGCGAAAACGGTGAGCGCTGCGGCGGCGTGTATGAGTTTACTTTTCATATGGCACCTCCCTTGAGGATGGCTTTGGTGTGACAGGCGATTGCCCGGTTTCGTTGATGATGCCCGGCGAGCGGCCCATCAGCCGTTCGACGTCGGCCTGGGCCTTATGGTATGCCTCGACGGAATCGACGTATCGGGCCTGCATCTCGAAGTATGTACGTTGAGCATCCAGCACATACAGATAATCGAACTTGCCCTGACGATAGCCCTGCTGCGCGGCCTCGAACACTTGTTGCGCTTTGGGCAGCACGTCGTTTCGCAGAATGGTGACCTCGTCATAGGCAGCGGCCAGGGTACCTGCCGCTTCGGACAACGCCGCAAGGGTTTTGACCTGGGCGGCCTCGTACTGTCGACGGGTCTTGGCGAGGTCCGCCGTGGCGGCGCGGATGCCTCCCTGGTTGCGGTCGAAGAACGGGATCGGCACGGCCAGGCCGAAAACGAGGGCCGCGTCGTCGGTTTCCTCGAAGCGCCGGACGCCGCCGCCGATAGTGACATCGGGCACCGCGTTGGCCTTCTCCAGCCGCAGCGCGGCCCGGCGTTTCTCCTCCTCGGTCTCCCAGCGGGCCAGATCCGGGTTGCCGGAAATCGCGGCGGTCATCTCCGCCGGCTCCATGGGCCGGGGCGCCTCATAGAACTCGCCCGTGGCTTTATCGAAGACCGGCGCCCGACCGCCCCAGGCGGCCGCCAGATTGTGACGTGCGGCCGTCAGTGATTTTTCCGCCTTCTGTCGCCCGATCCGGCTTTCGGACAGGGCCACGCCCGCCCGCAACTCATCGACCGGCGAATCCTTGCCTGCCTTGACTCGCTGGGCCACCGCCTCCTGGGCCTGCCGCGACAGTTCGAGCAGCTTCTCGGCGAGCGCCAGCCGTTCCTGGGCCGCCAGTACCGCGGCGAACGACCGGGTGACCTCGCGTATCACATCGAGCCGGGCCGACTCGTAGTCCCACTGCACCAACTCCCTATCGAGCGAGGCCACGCGGGCCCGCTTGGCGCGCTTGCCGGCGAGCTCGATGGGCTGGCCGATCTGAACGGTCGTCTCGGCCGTGTCGAAGCCGCTCCGTTCATCGCGGCCGCCAAACTCCTCGACTTCGATCTCCAGCTCGGGATTCGGCCACAAGCCGGCCTGGAACCTCCGCGCATCCGCTGCTCGAAGCTCGTACGGAAAGACGCTCAGCCCCGGATTGCGCGCCAGCGCCAGGGCCAGGGCATCATGGAGTGTCACGACGCCGTTCGGATCCATGGTCTCCGTCTCATTCGATGCGTCCGGCTGCGACGCCATGGGCGCGATACCGGCCGGCGGGGACGGCCCCTCCGCCGCCTGGCACGCGGCATGGGCCATGAGTGCCGTCAAAAGAAAGGGTACCACCAATATCTTGCCGTGCATAAGCGATACTCCCACAGCCAATGGCGTGTCAGCCCGGGATTCGTGGAACGGGAGCGTCCCGGCCGGCGCGGAGTTTCAGCGCTGTCCGGGCGGAGTCAGAGGTCGGGGAAGATCACACTTGCAGCACGATACTGCGGAGTGCGATGTGGCAGGAGGTCGGAAAACTCCCTGATGCCGATGCTGAGTTGCCGGTGCAACCATCCCGCGCGGGTCCTGCGAGCGTCGGCCCGGCGAGCCAGTCGAGGATTTTCGTTCTCGATGTGCCGGGAACAATCTGATGGTTCGACGTCCCGGCGGAGATGGGGATGTCCGTGCAAGGGCAACAGTGGTTGTGCTCATCACCGGGCGTGCGGCTCGCATCTGCCGGGCTGGTAGGTGAGTCATGCGCATCCGTGGCGGGGCACCGGTGATTATGTCCGGCCGGCTCGATGGCAATATGCCCGTGGGGCCCGATGCACAGGACCGCGCTGTACGGAGTATTCGCCGCTGTCAGCAGCGACAGTAGCAGGAGGAGAACCATCCTGTTGTTGCTTTGCAAGTGCTTCACCTGTACCCCATCAGTCCAACCAGCCGGCCACAAGGGCTCGAGATCTTCGACACGCAAATGTGCAGATTCTGCGTGATTATACACCATCATCGCACTTCGGTTCACGCAAAATCCTTCCGTGCCGCACTCATGTTTCAAGCGCATACCCCTCCCTCAGGTAGACCATTCATCCCGCGTAATCCGCCGCACAGCTCCTCGCGGCCCTCGTAGGAATACATGAAAGGGCGACCGGTTGACGTGAATTCAATCGGAAAAGACCGGTACGTCTAGATATCGTCACTTTCTTTCTAACCCCGGCAATGCACCCAGCGGCCGGGGTCTATCCGACCTTGACCCCGCCGGAGCAAATCAGATAAGCTGGCGGGCATGATCCGGTTCACGTGTCAGCACTGCGGTCGGCGGCTCCGCGTTGCCGATGGCCACGCCGGTAAGGCGGCCAGATGTCCACACTGCCGGCAGGTGGTGTACGTTCCTCAAGCCGAAAAAATGCCGCCACCGGATGCGTGCGACGGGACGCCACCGTGGTCCGTACGGGACCAGGCATTGCTGGAACTCGCGCAAGGGGCCCCAACGCCGGACCGAAAGGACCGCCCGGGCGCGGTTCCTGCGGACGGCGCGCCCGATACGGCAGTGAGCGGGGCGACGGCCGGTGAAGACATCGGGGATGAGTCTGTGGGGCCGCCGGTCCGATTCACTGACGCGCTCCTGTACCCGGCAAATTCCGACGGACTCATCCAGATCGCGACTGCCGCCCTCGGCATATGGGCAGTCGGCCTGCTGGGCGCGCTGCTCTCCTCGTACTTGCGCTACTATGCAGGTTTGCTGGTTCTGATGCTCCGCGTCATGATTGTGGGCTATGTCGTGTTCTATGTCGGACACTGCGTCTACGACAGCTCGCAAGGGGGCAGACGCGCTCCGTCCCTCTCGCTGATAAACATGCCCGACAAAGGGGACCTGCTCTGGCAACTGCTGCTGCTGGTCGCCGATGTGGCGATGTGCTTCTGGCCGCTGGGCCTTTATCGTGCCTTCGCGGGACGCATGGACATCTGGTTCTGGATTCTGGCGGGCGCCGGTGGGTTCTTCCTGCCCATGACACTGCTGGTAGGCACGCTCTTCGACGGCATCGATGCGTTGAACCCCGTCCTCATCATCAGATCAATCCTTGTGACGTTTCCGGCATATCTGGGATTGGTTGTTGCCTTTGCCGTCATTCTCACGACTATCGGCGCCGCGAACTGGATTTCCCTGCGCATCTCTATGCCGCGGGTGCTCTCGAACGCGGCGTACCTGTACCTGCTGCTGATCGCGGGCCATCTGCTCGGCCGGTTCTACCGGCGGCAGAGAGGCAAGCTGGACTGGGGCTTGTGACACCCGGATGGGAATCGACAGGTGCATGTCTATCCGGTAAGATGGACCTTAGACCCTGGGGCGGAGAACGGTGTGCGTGGCACGCTTTGCTTCTGGTGGCGCAGAATGGGAGATCTCGGGATGCGGAGGTTCTGGTTTATCGTGCTGTCCGTCATCGTGGTGAGTGCGGCTTCCTGCGCGACGGATCAGGAGAAGAAAGCCGCCGAAGAGGGCGTGCTGACTTTGCAGCCGCCGGGACCGCTCGACGACGAATGGAGCCGATGCCTCGTCGGCGAATGGGAGACCTCAGCGGAGTCGGACCTTGGGGAGTTCAAGAACTGGGTGAAAGGCGAAGGGCAGATGAGAGCAGTGCTGGGGCTGGGCGAGCAATTCCTCATCATGAAAGTGGACGGCGCGACGAGCGAGATTTCGGAGGAGTACGCCCGATACCTGCGGGACACTGCACAAGCTTCCGAGCAGGATATCGAAGCCCTGCGGAATCTGACCTTCGAGAGTCTGGAACTTCGCACCCTCGATCCGACTACCGGCGCGATTGTCGGGTACCTGTTCGACAGTTGGCGGTGCGTCGCCAAGGGTACGGGAACACGCGCGGGGAATAAGGAGGTCATGAACTGGGAATGGTCCGTGGGGGGACGGGGGACCTCCGTGCGGACTACCGAAAGAATCAGCGAGGACGAGCTTACCGCCACCGAGATTTACAGTCTGACGGACGGCGGCACGATGGAGGACCGGGTGCAAATGACCCGAAGGAGATGACCGCCGAACAGAGGCGACAAGTACCAGCGTCAATCAGCGTTCCGCCATGCTCAGTCACAACGAGAACAGACCGGTGTGCCCAGGTAGTTCTGCCCGCGGTCGTGGCAGGCGCCGGCCGCGTGTGCGGATCGCCGCTCCTCTGCTTGCCCTCGCGCTGCTGGGCGTCGGTGGGGTCATAGCCGGTCTGACGTATCATCGTCATGCCATGGAGCGGCGCGCCATTCGCAGGCTGCGGGCGCTAGATGCCAGCATTGGGAAGAGGTGGCAGGGGCCTCAGTGGCTGGCGCGCTGTTTGCACCGCTGCCGTTTGCCCGTTCCCAGCAGCCTGGGGGGGATTGACAGCGTGGGCCCCGGTTTCTGCGATGATGATCTCAAGCTGCTTCGGCACTGCACCGGTATCAAGTACCTGGACCTCGACCGGACCCAGGTCACGGACGCGGGCATGGTCTATCTGACGCGCTTTACCCAACTTTACATCCTTGAGCTCGACGGAACACGCATCACCGACGCCGGACTGGCCAATGTGAGAGGTCTGAAGAGACTCGCGGCGCTGACATTGAACGGTACGAAGATTACCGATAGTGGGCTGTTGTACCTGCGAGAGCTGCACGACCTGCGCCAACTGGATCTCGGGAATACGGCCGTGACCGACAGGGGCCTGGACAATCTCAGGGGGCTGACCAACCTGGAACTGCTCGGACTGGAAGGAACCGGTGTCACCGAGGAGGGAATCACGCGGCTGAAGCAAGCCCTGCCGAAAACGAAAATCCGCGGCCCCTGAGAAGAGGGTGAACCGGCGGCGACCGATGGCGTGTGGTTGGAACACGGTGGTGATCCGTCTGTAGGGCGAGCGCCCCCGTTCGCCTAAGAGGGTGTGTGAGAAGTGGCACGGGCATCTTGCCTAGGAGTCTCACGGGCGTCCGGGGCCGCCAAACCCACCAGATCGCGTTTGGGGAACCCCTCTCGCCCGTGGAAGGTCAACCCTCGGCAGGGCCAAGATGGCCCTGCGACCCATGGGCAAGATGCCCATGCTACGGAAAACCGTGTTCTCGCACACCCTCTAAGAGACTCGTGCGGGGAAGCACGACCTATTTCCGGTTGTCGTCCCTTATGTGAAGGTTTTGGCTGCGGCCCAGCAAAGCGAAGCCGCCCCAAGTAGACAGGGGTCAGCCGGCGCGCGAAGTGCGAATAGAAATGGATTCGAGATGTTGGGCTGTGATTGCCGTGTGCAAGGCACGCTCTGCCGGCTATTGCGGTGGGGCATTTGACGAATCGGGTCCGGCCAGGGTTCTGAGCTGAATCTCCCGGACCTGCATCCCTGTGGCGCCCCCGCCCGGCCGGCTTTCCAAGTGGATTCCGATCTTCCCTTGCGCGGGTCCCTCGACAAGGACGGCGCCGATTTCTTCGCCGTTGAGCCAGACCTGGACCTTGCGACCGTCGACCCTCACCGAAAGAGTGTTCCAACCTTCCCGGTCGGTCAGGTCCTTGCGGAGGTTAGTCAGGGCGAGGCCTTGGCCGGGGACGTGAATGCTCCCGGTGGAAGCCGGCGGCTGTTCCATATCGCCAATTTCCACGCGCGGCCCCGGTACGGCGGTCGTGTGTCGCAGCCAGATGCCGGCGCGGATGGGCCATTCCGCGCGGAATGTGACGGCGAGCAGATAGTTGGCAAAGCTGGCCTGCGTCCACAGGTCGGCGGCCTTGTCTGCCGATTCGAGCCGGCCGGTGAGGCTGCCGCGGCGGACGGTCCACGCGGATGAGTCCGGCACCTGCCAGCCGGTGAGGTCCGTGCCGTTGAACAGGGCGGCCCAGTCGCTGGCCTGCTCTTCGCCGTCCCTTTTGAGCGGCTCGTCGAGATTGTGTGTGCCGTGGCAATCCGTGCAAATCGGCCGTTTCGAAATGGCGCGGCCGTTCGGCCGGACGCGCCCGAGATGGTCATCATGGAACTGCCGGACTTTGGCCGGCTCTTTGTGGTCCTGCACGCCGTATTCCCTGCGGCCCTCACCGGGGGCGTGGCACGACGGGTTCGAGCACATCGCGTTCACTTCCGAGCGGCCGAACAGCAGGTCGGGCGGCGTCATCAGCATCTCATCGTGCATGTGCTCCGTCGAAGTGCCGTGGCATTCATCGCAGGTGACACCCGCGGCCAGGTGACCGATGCTGATCTCCTCGGTTTTGAGCGTCGGGTGACAGACGTAGCATTTGCCGTTGCCGCCGGCGTTCTGACCTGTCATGGTCTGGCTGGATTCATTGGCGACGCTTGCCGTCAAAGCCGCCAGGATAACGCTGGACAGCAGCAGCGCGGCGACGACGATCTTCGGATTAGTGCGCACGGTCTTTCTCCAAAAGTGGTAGTGCGCCGTCCACTCTAATATGGTGGTCAGCGTGGCTGTTTGGAGTTCCGCGTTTACGCGGTCTTGAGCCGCCTGAAGGCGGAACTCCGAACGAGCTCTACCCACAATTATAGACTGGACGGCGTA
>CAYFUB010000380.1:0-31773 GCA_964346195.1 uncultured Pirellulales bacterium | reverse complement strand
CAGGTGATGAGCGAGCAGATTACGCGCATCCTGGAGAAGAGCAGGACGGCGGCACCGGGAGGTCGCCTCAGTGCCGCCCCGGCCGCCGGAAACGGGCTCCGGGTCCTGCCGGACGACCGCACGAACTCGCTCATCGTCATCGCCGCGGACCAGAACGTCGAAACTGTTGCCAGACTTGTCCAACAGCTTGATGTGCAGCGCCCCGTCGGCATGAACAATGTCCACGTCGTCTATCTCAAGAACGCCGACGCCAACGACGTGGCCCGCTCGCTCGAAGAGGCGCTGGCAAGCATGAGACTAGCTGGTGCGGTGCAGACCGCCCAGCAGACCCGGGTCACCCCGGACGCCAGCACGAACGCGCTGGTCATCGTGGCCTCGCCCCCGGATTTCGAGGTGATCTCCGGGATCATCGAGAAGCTGGATATCGTCCGCGAGCAGGTGCTGGTGGAGACGATGATCCTCGAAGTGACGGAGGAGTCCCTCACCGAGATCGGCATCGACTGGGCGACTCTCGATGACGCGGTGGCCGACAGCGTGCGTGGCTTTGGGATGACCAATCTCGGCCCGCGGGTGAACTTCCTCAGCGGCACGGCGGAAGGTCTCGCCGTCGGCGCCTGGCAGGCGGGCGCCGGAGGCGTGAAGATTGCGGCGATTCTCCAGGCGCTGCAGAAGCAGTCGGGCGTCAATATCCTCTCGACGCCGCACGTCCTGACTTCCAACCATCGCAAGGCCACAATCATCGTCGGCGAAAACCGGCCCTTCGTGACTCAGTCGCGTATTACCGAGAGCACCGATCCCATCACGCCGACGGTGATCAAGAGCTTCGAATACAAGGACGTGGGCATTACGCTGGAGGTCACGCCGCACGTCAGCCAGGGTGGCCTCGTCCGGCTGGAAATCAGCAGCGAGTTCACCAAGCTCATCGAGGACGTCACCACGACCTCCCTCGATACGCCGACCACGGCCAAGCGCACCGCCCAGACGGTCGTCGCCATGGGCAGCGGCGCCACGGTGGTGATCGGCGGTCTGATGCGCGACGACAAGATCAAGACGGTCAAGAAAGTGCCCTTGCTGGGCGACCTGCCGGGCGTGGGCCTGCTGTTCAGGTCGGAGCGCGACCGCACGCAGAAGACCAACCTTCTGCTGTTCATCACGCCACACGTCATGTCCAGCCAGGAGGACTTACTCGAAATGACGAAGATGAAACAGGACGAGATGGAGGCGGCCCGCGAGGCTAATCGCTAACTCGGGGTGTCGCACCCTGTGGTTCGGCGTGCGAGGAGACCGGTAGGTGAGCCAGGCAGTCGTCCAGAAAGCAGGGAATCGGCAGATTGAGAAGATCCCACAGGAGCAGTTGAGCTCGGAGCTGATGCGGCGACTGCCCCTGGAGTTTCTCAAGAAGCAGCGCGCCATCCCCATCCTCCTCGACAAGGGCGAGCCCGCGATCGCCCTAGCCGACCCGCTGAACCTCGAAGCCTATGACGCGATCGTGAGCATCCTGGGTCGCCCATGCCGGCGGGTCGTCTGTCCGGCGCCGGAGATCGAGCAGGCCATCAGCCGGTGCTACTATCTCAGTCCCGTCGAAGAAGAGTACTACTTCACGCCCGAGGCCCCGGATTCCGAGCAGGAGCCGGACCGCGGCACCAATGCGCTGGACGTCTCCAGCACGGTCCAGACGCGTGCGGAGGACCTGCTCAACATCGCCGACAAGGCCCCGGCGATCAAGCTGGTCAACAAGATCCTGTTCCACGCAGTCCACAGCCGGGCCAGCGACATCCACATCGAGCCCTACGAGCAGGAAGTGAAAGTCCGCTTCCGTGTGGATGGTGTTCTGCGCAACGTCCTGACCCTCCCGCGGCGTCAGGTGGGCCCGCTCCTGTCCCGATTGAAAATCATGGCGAACCTGAACATCGCCGAGCACCGGCTGCCCCAGGACGGCCAGAGCCGCGTCAGCACGGGGGATGAGCTGGTGGACATCCGCGTGTCCGTGATCCCGACCGCCGGGGGCGAGCGGGTCGTGCTACGGCTGCTCGACAAGGGCCGGGGCGAGCTAAAGCTGGAGGAAATCGGCTTCGGGCCCCAACTGCTCAAGACCTTCCGTGGCCTCATCGGGATTTCCCACGGCATCATCCTCATCACGGGCCCCACCGGCAGCGGCAAGACCACGACCCTGTACGGCGCCCTCAACGAACTCAACTGCCAGGAGCGAAACATTCTGACCGTGGAGGATCCGGTCGAGTACCAGTTGCCTGGCATCGGCCAGATGCAGGTCCGACCCAAGATCGACCTGACGTTCGCCAATTGCCTGCGACACATCCTGCGGCAGGACCCGGATGTCATCATGATTGGCGAGATTCGCGACCGCGAAACGGCCGAGATTGCCATCCAGGCCTCCCTGACCGGCCATCTCGTGCTCAGCACGCTCCACACGAACGACTCGGCCTCGGCCGTCACCCGGCTCATCGATATGGGCATCGAGCCCTACCTGATTTCCTCCACGGTCGTGGGCGTCATGGCCCAGCGTCTGGTGCGCGTGATCTGCCCCGCCTGCAAACAGCCGTACAAACCGCAGGACGGAATGGTCTCGTGGAACGAGTTGCAGGGATTGGCAAAAGGCTTCGTGAGACTCCACAAGGGAGCCGGCTGCGAGAAGTGCCTGCAAACCGGGTACATGGGCAGGACCGGCATCTTCGAGCTGCTGCTTGTCGACGACCAGATCAGAGACCTGGTCGTTCGCCGTCAGGGATCCCACATCATCGAGCGGGCGGCGGCCGAGAGAGGCATGGCAATGTTGAGGCAGGACGGACTGCGCAAGGCCCTGGCCGGGACGACGACGCTCGAGGAGGTCTATCGCGTCACACAGGACAGCGTCCAGATTGGTGAGGAGGTGAGCTGAGATGCCGGGGTTGGAGCCGCCCTTGTTGAACGACATGGACTTGGACACGGGCACGACTTCGCCTTGCCTCCCCGCCAGACGGCGTAGGCCGCCTGGAAAGCCGGGCGTCGACATCTTCCGCAGGGTGAGCACGAAGGAGTTGTGCCGGATGGCCCGGCAGTTGTCCGCCCTGCTCCATGCCGGCATGCCCCTGGTGCCCGCGTTGTCGGCTTTGGCGGAACAGTTGCGCTGTCCGACCTGTGTCAAGCCGAGGTTGCGGCAGACCGCCGTGAGACCCCTCGCTCAAGTCATCGAACAGATTCGTGACGAAGTGAACGAAGGCGGCAGTCTGGCGGAAGCGCTGCGCCGGCATCCCGGCCTGTTCTCGCCGCTGTTCGTCAGCATGGTCGCCGCGGGGGAAAGCAGCGGAGCGCTCGAAGAGGTGCTGGCCCGCCTCGCGGACATCCTGGAGAAACGCGTGCAGCTCGTCGGCAAGGTCAAAGCCGCCATCGCGTATCCCGTGATGATGGTCGTCGTGGCCGTCGCCGTGGTCACGTTTCTCATCTCGTACGTGGTACCCGGCATCACGCGGCTCTTTGTCGAGATGAACCAGGAACTGCCCTGGCCCACGAGGTTCCTCATCGCTGTCAGCACCTTCAGTCAGACCTACATGGTCCTGCTCATCGCGGCGTTCTGCGCCGGGATCATCGGCCTCATGGCCTTATACAAAAGCCATGACGGCAAGGTCCGAATGGACCGCGTCACCTTGAGGCTGCCGCTGTTCGGGCCGCTGCTGTTCCGCCTGGAGCTGGCGCGGCTGACCCGGACGCTCGGAACCCTGATGAAGAGCGGCATCCCCGTGATCACCGCCATGGAGATCACCCAGAGGGTCGTGCAAAACAGCCTCATTGCCGACGCGGTGAACGCCGTCAGGGACTCGGTCCACAAGGGCGAATCCATCGCGAACGCCGTCAGGATCACCGGCATGTTCCCGCCCGTCGTCTACCACCTGATCGCTACCGGCCAGATGTCCGGGAACATCGAGGGCGGGCTGATCGACATCGCCGAGATGTATGACACCGAGGTCGAAACCAGCGTTCGCACGCTGACTTCGCTGCTCGAGCCGGTCATCCTGCTGGTCATGGGAGGCATTGTTGGATTCATCGTGCTCGCGATTTTGCTGCCGGTATTCGAAATCAATCAGGCCCTGTGACCACTGATTACGGATTATTGATTAAGGATTATGGGTCATGCGCAAATCATCAATCATCAATCATCAATCATCAATCCCACGGGGTTTCACGCTGATCGAGCTGATGGTCGTCGTGGTCATACTGGGTTTGCTGGCCACGATGGTCATGCCGAAGGTGTTGAGCAAGCCGGAGAAGGCCCGCCGAACCAAGGCCGTGGCGGAAATACGCATCGTACAGTCGGCCCTGGCCATGTTCAAGACCGACACCGGCCGCTTTCCCACCACGGCCGAGGGGTTGCCCGCTCTGGTCACAGATCCCGGCGTCCCAGGCTACGACAAGGAGGGGTACCTCGAACGTGTGCCGAGCGACCCGTGGGGCCACAAGTACATCTATATCTGCCCGGGGATTCGCGGCAAGGACTACGACCTCGTCTCTCTCGGCAAGGACGGTGAGGACGGAGGCAGCGGCGACGACGCCGACATCGAGAGCTGGAACATTGAGAGTTGATGTTCGAGCAGCGCGGCCTGCAGTTGCCGCACAAAGGGAACCATGAGATTCGGAAGGTCCCAAGGATTCACTCTGATTGAGGTTGTCGCGGCACTGGCGATTGTCTCCATCGCCCTGCTGGGACTGCTCAGGCTCCATCTGATCAGTATCAGCACGGCTGACCGGGCGCAGACCGTCGCGCAGGCGGTATGGCTGGCCCAGGAGAGGATGGCCGAGGTTTTGTGCTGCGGTTACCCGCCGGTGGGGACTCAATCAGGCGTGGCGGCGGCGGAGGGCTCCCAATTCACCTGGCGAACGGAGGTGACGGAAGCCCCCTCCGGCCTGGAGCAGAGCAGTCTCACTCTCAGCGGTCTGCGCAAGCTCTCGGTCGACGTAGCCTGGCAGAAAGGAGCCGGTGAAAAACACATCCGGATGATCACGTATGTGGCACAGAGCAGCATCCATGAATAGCAGGCAGGGCAACCAGGCGTTCACCCTGATTGAGATGCTGATCGCGCTGGCCATCGTCGGCCTGATCGTCACGATGGTCTATGGCAGCTATGCCGCCACGTCCCGCTCGCTCAGTATCTGCAACAGCCGGATGACTTGCTCCGAACGAGCACATCTCGTGTTGCGTCTGATGGCCCGCCAGATCCGCTGCGCGTACGCCCCGCCGTTCCAGGCAGACGTACCTTCAGAATCCGGGAAAGGGCAAAACAGTCGATTGCCACAGAACAGCATATCACGAACACCGACCACCGTGTTCCGAGGCGATCCATACGAGCCGGACGGCGAAATCCTGTCCTTCACCACCACGGGCGGACTCGGCCTGGGGCCGGACAGGCCCGGGGGCCTGTCCCGCATCAGCTACCGATACGACGCCCGGACCGGCACGCTCTCCGTGTCCTGCGAGCCTTGTGTGCGCCCCTTTGACAATCGGCGGGACGCGCAGGTCCGGCGGCCGGTACTGAGCGGCATATCGAGCATTGAGTTGGAGTTCCACGACGGGCGCCGATGGCAGCAGGCATGGAGTTCCGACAAGGCCGACAGGCTGCCGCGGGCGGTCAGAATTGGGCTCACAATCATCGATGAAAGCGGTCGGACACATCGCTATGGGACAGCGGTGCCGCTTGCCCTGGGAAGCGGCGTGCCAAGGCAACAGCGTAAGACACCGGCCGGACGACTATGAAACGAGACAGACGGGGACACAAACAGGGTGGATTCATTCTCATTATCGTGCTCGGCGCGGTGCTCGCCCTGTCCGCCCTGCTGTTCGGCTTCAACCAGGCGGCCCGCACGAATCTGAACGCGGCGGACAGCCTCTGCAGAACCGAGCAGCTCCGAAACAGCGCGTGGGCCGGCCTGCAGATCGCCGTCGCCGCCATCAGGGACACCGAGAACATCTGTGCGGAGCCTCGCTTTGCGAATCTGCTGAGCGGCGCGAACACCTTCCCCATTGGCGACACGGTCTGCTCCGTAGCCATCACGGAGGAAAGCGGATTGCTCAACATCAACCGACTCAAGGATGAGAACGGACAACTCAACCGCAAGCGCATCGATCAATTCCTCCGGCTGATCGACCTGCTGAACCGTCGGGAGAACGATTCGCAAAGGATCGGGTACGGGGTGGTGCCGGCCCTCGTTGACTGGGTCGATGCGGATGACGAGGTAACACACCTGCCGTTCGTTCAAGGCGAGAACGTGGGAGCCGAAAACGACCATTATCAGACGCAGGACCCGCCCTATGCATGCCGAAATGAGCCCATAGCCATGCTCGATGAGCTCCGGTGGGTCAAAGGGGTAACGCCGGAAGCCCTCCGCCGCCTGCGCCCCCTGCTGACCTGCATGGGCGAAGGCAAAATCAATATCAACGCGGCGCCGAAGCTCATTATTGAATCCTTGTCGGAAAAGGTCGATGGGGCACTGGCTCAGATGATTGTCAACCAGCGAAGGCTCAGGCCCTTCAAGACCACGGCCGAGCTGAGGAACGTGCCCGGAATGACCGATAATGTCTTCCACGCTATCCAGGGCATTATTACCGTCAGTCCGGACGAGCGATACTATCGCGTAGTTTCCCGGACAACCGCACAGGACCGCAAATACACGATTGAGGCCGTATTGCGGAGAAACACGCAGGCCGGAAATGTCGATACTATCCTGTATCGGGAGCCGTAAAACGTACGGCTGCGATTTGCGTGGAGTAAGCCCGATCTCCAATGTGCAGAAGTGTACTGGGTACAAGGCAATGGCATGCCAAGAAGATGTATTGGCATAGATATCGGTCGGTCTCATCTGCGGGTCGTGCAGATCGTCCGCGCGCCGGAGGGCTATGTCCTCGAAAAAGCGTTGGGCCTCCAGACCCGGCGAAGCACGGACTCGCTGCCCGACCTTCTCCATTCGCTGATCTCGCAACACGGCTTCGACCGGCGGGCCGAGGTGGCCGTTTCTCTCCCCCACCATGCCTTCTTTTTCGCAGACATCGAGACGGACGATGCCGGGTTGGAGAGGCTGCGGGCGGCGGACATCACCGGGTTGAAGAACCACTTCCCGATCCCGGCAGAGGATATCGTCGCCCAGGTCTGCTCCGTGCTGCGGTTTGCCGGCAGCAAGGATTCGGCGCTGGTCGCCGCCACGTCCTGCGAGCTGCTTCGAGAGGAGCTGCGGTTGTTGCGCGAAGGGAGGATCAGACCGGCACGCGTGGATACGCCCGTAACGGCCGCCCATACGACCGTTATGGTGAATCACCCGGAGTCGGCCGACGGCGTCACCCTTATCCTGTATGCGGATGAATCCACGCTCAGCCTCGCGGTGACCCACGACAAAAGCATTCTGCTGGTCAGAAACATTCCCATGCTGGCGTCCGCCAACCAGGATATCGGACCATGCATCCAGCAGATGGCCGAGGTCGTGGGCCAGGAGATTGACATCACGTGGCGGAGGCTGTTCGACGCCCCCCCGCATGGCGGCATTCGCATCTTCCTTATCGCATCCCACCGCATGACCGAGCTGCTGGCCTCCTCTCTTCAGGAGAAGATCGAGGGCCGGATCATCCCCGTCGATCCGTTTGTGAATGTCGCCCGGGCCGCTGGCGTGGATGCCGATTTCCCGCTATGCATCGCCGAGGGACTGGCGCTGAGGACTTTCCAGCCGGACCAGGCCAACCCGGTGGACTTTCTGGCGGCCTTCAACGCTCGCACGCGGCCCCATCTGAGAATTGCGAGGGAGTTGCCCGTCTGCGCCGCCCTGGCCGCCGCGGTCGTCGTGGTCTGGGTCATCGGTCTGTTCCTGCAAGTGTCGTCCCTCGAGTCGAACTATGCGGGGCTGAAACGGAAAGCCCAAGAGGTTTTCCGCCAGACCGTGCCCGAGGAGCAGAACATTGTCGATCCGGCCGCCCAGCTTCAACAGAAGCTCGATTCCCTCCGCAAGGACTCCGAACTATTCACCTGTTTCAATCCCGACCGACAGGCCCCTATGGAAATCCTGGACGCGTTGAGCCGCCACACGCCCGCGCGGGGAAGTCTCAAGCTGCACGATGTGCTCATTGCCGGCGGGTCCGTCCGGATCGAAGGCAGTTGCGATTCCTTCGCCACGCTCTCCGAGTGGCAACAACTGCTGGAGAGCATCCCGGGACTGCGGGTCGCGGATATCCCCAGTTCGAAGAAGGATACCGGATCCGGCCGGGTGCAGTTCAAGATCTCACTGTCATCCACCAGGGGCAAGACATCATGATGCAATTCACCAGAAGAGAACGGTTGCTCGGCCTCGGCCTGACGGCGGCGATCGCCGTATGGGGCTTGTATGCCCTTGCCGTCAAACCGACACGCGCGCGCATCCGCACGTTGCAGCGCGTTATCCCCGAAAAACAGGCTGAGTTGCGCCAGTTGCAGGCGAAGAGCGCCGAGTATCTCGCGCTGCAGAAGAAGTCCCAGGAATTGCGGACCAAACTCGCCTCTCAGGGCCATGATTTCCAGCTCCTGCCGTTCCTCGAAACCGTGATTGAACGGCACAAGCTCACCAGTCACGTCGTCACCATGCAGCCACCGCAGGCTGGCTATTCGGAAGTCGTCGTCACACTAGAGTTGCAGGATATATCCTATAGACAGCTCGTCGATTTCCTCATCGCTGTCGAGTCCTCGGACGCCATCATACAGGTGGGAAACCTGCACATACGCACGGACGCAACAAACGAATCGCTGGTCGACGCTACCGTCGGAATCTATAGCCCCCGGCCCACCCGGCACGCCTCAGGCGCCCAACTGGCACAGAACTGAGAGTCCGATCTCCCTCTAGGGAAAACGCTGAAACGACCTGCGAGGCCCCCCTGAGCCCATCGTTCGCATACCGCAGCTTTGGCAGGCCGTGAGAGGACGTGTGGGAACCCCCTCTTCAATAGCATGGGCATCCCGCCCGTGAAGCCTCCTCCTAACGCGGACTTATACGGATTATGGAAAATTCCTGCGCGGCACAGACTCAGTCATCCTGAGGCGAAGCCGAAGGATCTGGCCCCCGGATGAGACGTTTTTCCCGTTCGTAACCCAGATCCTTCACTGCGCTGCGCTTCGTTCAGAGCCTGCCCTGAGCGTAGCCGAAGGGATGACACACGGGACGCAAGAATCATTCATAATCCGTATTATACCGGTTACGACTGAGAATCTCGCATCTCTGGGTGGCACGGTCAAGGGATCCCCAGCGCGATGTATCGCCTTGGGGGCCGCACGCGCAGCCTGGCGATGGCTCGCCTGCATGCGCAGGACCCGATGCCACCCGATCCTCATGCCCTGCTACGGAAGATTCAATCGCAACCGGTATTATGCGTTGGGAACTCCAAGCCCGATCGCCGGGCCATCTCCCGCCTTCGCAGGGGCCTGGCTCCGGCCCCGCAGATGCTCGACTTTCGAAGGGCGTCGACGCACAGGGGCGAATCACCACTCGCCCCTACTCACAGGCAGGATGGCTTCCCAAACGCGCTGTTTCGCATTCGGGGTCCCCGTTGCCCGTGCTGCCTCTCACACAGCCTCTAAGACTCGCGTCCGACCAGGGTTATGGCGTTCGCAGGTCCCGGGAACCGTCACAAAATCCTGGGGAAAATTTTTTTGCACAAAGGGTATTGCTTTTCGTAAGCCTCAGCATAGGATGAATCGGGCATTGGTGAGCGGGTTCGGTGTGAGCCCGGTCATACGGAGAACCAATTCAGGAATTTCTTGAGAGGTAGTGAACGAATGTGTGATGCATGCGGATGCACCCCGTGTAGCTCGTGTGGCGCTCCCCTTGAGGATGGCGTCTGCTCCGGTTGTGGCGAGAAACCCACCAACTGCACCTGCGAGCCGCTCGATGAGGAGTTGGGCTACGAGGAGGAAGAGGAGGAACTCGAGGACGAAGACGAGGACGAGGACTACGAAGACGAGGACGAGGACTACGAGGATGAAGACGAGGATGAGGACTTCGACGACGAAGACAGCACCTGGTGATGCGTAGTCTTGGATACCGCTCGTTCCATCCTGCAGTTGGCCATGTGTACGTTGGCGGCACAGCGCCCGGCCGGTGGCAGATGTGCCGACGGTTGCCGGTCGTTCTGAGCCCGGCGATGTCGAGTCCGCACTGTGGCAGAGACACAGCGGGGAGCGTTCCCCTTGAGTCCGCAGACGCGCCTGCAGTAGGACAGCGACTGAAAAACCAAAAGCGGACGCGCTGACGTAGTGAGACGTGATGAAACAAAAAGGCCCCGTTGCTTACCGCGGCGGGGCCTCGGAATTGGCAGTCCTTTGTTATTTCTCAGCAGGGCCGCACATTGGTGGCCTCCAGGCCTTTTCGGCCCGGCGCCGCGGTGAACTCCACCGCCTGGCCATCCTGAAGGGACTTGAAGCCTTCGCCCGAGATCTTCGAGTGATGGACGAATAAATCCTCGCCGCCATCATCCGGGGTGATGAAGCCAAACCCCTTCTTCTCATTGAACCACTTCACAACACCTCTTGCCACGTCATCTTCTCCTTTGACCCACAGGTCTGTACGATGTTTTCCCTCACTTCATCATCAGGGGTATGCTTCGAGGGAGGAAACGATACACCTTGACATAACTCATCATGTTATCGGCGCACCGCCCGTGTGTCAAAAGAAAATGTTTGACAAATCCGCCCCAGCGGCGGGCACGTCCGTCACGCCGCCGATCCCGGCGCACGAGACAAGTGCCGCAGCTCGAAATCGCGTTTCCTCTGCGGGACTGTCATGCTTTCAAAACGGGGGCGAAACCGCCGGCCTAGGCTTTCGCGGTGAAGCAGTCACCTCGCCAGCAGCACTGGGTCCAGGGGCAATCACCGTTGGAGCGGCCGTAACAGGGGGTACACCCTTCGGCCACTTGGATGGAATGGATCAGGTCGGCCTTCTTCAGCTTGCCCGGGTTGATCCCGAGCGTCTTGGCCTTTGCCTTGACTTGAGCCATCGTCTGGCTTTTCTGCGCTACGCTTATCGGACTCATCCTTGTTACTCCTTTTTTCTCTGTAAAGAACACCCGAACGGTCATCCGGGCTTCCTGCACTACAATCCCTGCTTCACATCCGGGGCGATCCGGCACGGCGTCGAACGCGCTCGAAGGCACTGTCGCCCTACCGGTTCAATTCGTCGGTACGGGCAGGCCTCAAACCCGCCCCTGCCGGCCCTCAATTCGGCAGTCTGCCTTCGACGAGTCGCATATTGTGCGCGCCTCCGGCGCTCACGCAAGATATTTCTCCAATTTTTACGAGATTTTTTCGGCCCGGCCCCGGCCTTGTACGCCCGCCCCGCCGATATCGACGCCATCCGTCGCCTGAACAACCTCCCGTGTGCAACGGAATTTCGTGGGAACCACGGACGCATAGGCGGCGACGCCCGGCATAGACCCCAAAACGCCACATCGCGCTTGGGTAGGGGCGAATCATCATTCGCCCCTGCAGAAGGACTTGGACATCCCAGCCCGGCCTTCGGCCGGAACCGGTTGCATTTATCGCTTTACGGGCTACCGGCAGGACGTGTGGGATGCGCCCGCACCGGCTTCTCCCCGCCGGCATCCGGAAGGCGATAAACCCCCTCCGGCCTCTGCCGTAAGATTCATCCAGGCAATGACTTATGGGGTGACAGCGCGATTATCTGGAAACGATTTTCAGTTGTTGCGGGTTAGCAGCGCGGGAGAGGTTCCGTTCGATTGGGCTACGGACCCCTCGTTCTCTGACCAGATGCTTCGGGCCCCTCAACGCGAAACAAGGTGTTTAGGGACCCCTTCACTTCGTTCAGCATGACAGGGGTGGCCCGCCCCACGAAAGGTAGTCGCATACCTCTTTGAAGACCGGCTTTTTCGTTTGATGGGAAGCAACCCATCTGGTAATAGCTTTGCAGATGACACGATCGGATCCGAGGTGCATGAGAGATTGTAATGCACCGACTTCCACTATCTCAGCAGTGCCGGGGAGTTGATCATGAGGCGCAGACAAGGCAACAGGAGAACAATCTTTGCATGTCACGATAGAACGCGGGGCGCCCTCCGCGCGCTCGTCGTGATTTGTCTCGCGAATGCCGCCGGGGCCCAGGAGTTCGTGCCTTTCGTGATTCCCGCCCGGCTCGATCCGCAACAGCCGATCTGGGTGATCGACGCCAGACCGATCCCAAGGGACGCGCCACGCCTCAAGGCAGGCGAACATTTCTATCGCGATGACGAGACCGTTCGCATCTGGGGCGTGAATCTCTGCTTCGGCGCCAATTTCCCGACTCACGAGGACGCTCCCCACGTCGCCCGGCGCCTTGCGGCCGCCGGCGTCAACTCCGTGCGTTGTCACCACCTGGATACGTCACGCTGGCCGCGCGGGATCTGGAATTCCCGGGACGGCAAAACCATTGAGGCGCAGGCGCTGGACCGTCTGGACTTCCTCATTAACGAACTGGCCCGGCACGGCATCTGCGTGAACCTCAACCTGCACGTCGGCCGCGACCACAGCCGGTACCTCGGATTGCCCCAAGCCAACACGGATTATGACAAGATCGTCGGCATCTTCACCCCGGCGTTGATCGATGCCCAAAAACAGTACGCCCGGGAGCTGCTGACCCATGTGAATCCCTATCGCAAGGTGCGCTGGGCCGACGATCCCGGCATCGCCTTCGTCGAGATCACGAATGAGGACAGTTTCTTCATGTGGGACGGCGAGCAGAAACTGCGAACACTGCCGCCGTACTACGGCGATATCCTCCGCGGTCGGTTCACCTCCTGGCTGAACCGGCGGTACGGCTCCGATGAAGCGCTGCGGGCGGCCTGGGCCAAGCGGACCCAGCCGCTGGGCGAGAGCCTGCTGCGCAACGGGGCGTTTGCCGCCTGGGACAAGCCCAAGGGCGTACCGGAGGGCTGGAGCCTGGAGCGCCATGAAGACTGCCGGGCCTCCCTGTCGCAGCCGTCCGACCTGCCCGGAAACGCCGTGCGTGTCGAGATCGGCAAGGCCAACAGCACCGAATGGCACCTGCAGTTGACACAGGGAGGTTTCGCCGTCACGGCGGGACAGTACTATACGGCCTCTTTCGAGGCCTGGAGCCCGCAACCGCGCCAGATCAGTTGCAGCGTCAGCCAGGCGCACAGCCCATGGGAGAACCTGGGATTTTCTCGGCGCGTGGCCCTGAGCGGCGAGAGAAAGACCTTCACCTTTGGTTTTGTAGCCAGCAACGATGATAACAACGCCCGAATCAGCTTCGCCTTCAGCGGCAGCACCACGCCTTTCAACCTCGGCCGGGTCGCCTTGCGGCCGGGCGGACAGGTGGGGCTGGCCGAAGGGGAATCGCTCGGCAAGGGCAATATCGCGCTCTTCCAGGAGAACGAGAGCACGCCGCGCATCCTCGACCGGATGACCTTCCTGGCGGAGACGGAGAAGGCGTACTTCGACAACATGCGGTCCTGCATCAGGAACGACCTCGGCTGCGGGGCCCTGGTCACCGGCACCATCGTCTTTGGCCCGCTGGGTCTCTACGCCCAGAGCGACATGGACTTCATCGACACCCACGCCTACTGGCAGCACCCCCGCTTCCCCGGCCGCCCGTGGGACCCGGAGAACTGGCTCATTGAGCAGAGGCCGATGACCGACAACCCCGATCAGGCGACACTGTTTCGCCTGGCCGCCGAGCGGCTCGCCGGCAAGCCTTTCACCGTCAGCGAGTACAACCACCCCGCCCCGCTGGACGCCCAGGCCGAGTGCGTTCCGATGATCGCTTCATTCGCGGCGGCTCAGGATTGGGACGGCATCTGGCTCTTCACTTACTCCCACGCCACGGACGACTGGGGCCGGGAATCGATGAGCGGCTTCTTCGACATGGACACGAACCCCGCCAAATGGGGCTTCTTGCGCGCCGGCGCAGCCCTGTTCGCCGAACGGCAGCTCGTGCCGCTGCATCCTGCCAAGACCGTGGAGGTCGCGCAAATTCCCAACGAACTGCCGGCTCTGGCGGCGCTTCATCTCAAGTATGGCAGTAACATGCTCCGCCTCCTGACAAGGACAGGTGGCATTGCGTACGAGGATATGCTCCGCGCGCGAATTATCCCCAGCTACACCAATATTCGGCCGCCAGAACCCGGTCCTGACGTGAGGTCTACGCAGTTGAAATGGTCGGTCAATCCTGGTGGTCATGGAATCTACCAGGCCGTTGGCTCTCAGACCCAGGTGTACACGGGCCATGCAGGGCGCTTTGACGAAACGACGCAGGGCACGATCCGCATTGCCTCACCCGATTTCGTGGCTCTGACGGTCACGCCGCTGGAGGAGAGCGCGAAGTTATTGGTAACGGCCTGCGGCCGGTGCGAGAATACCGGCGTGGCGTTCGCACAAGACCGTCGGACGGTCGGCCGCAACTGGGGCAAGGCGCCCGTGCAGATCGAGGCCGTGCGGGGCAGTATCGTCCTGCCGGAGGGTCAATGGACCTGCCATGCCCTGGCTCCCGACGGCTCGCGCAAGCAGCAAGTACCCGTTGCCTACGAGAACGGTCGCGGCACGCTCGCGCTTTCACCTGAATACAAGACAATGTGGTACCTGCTCGAACGCCAGACCTCGAATCGTTGAGGTGCATGCAAACCGGTTGTAAGGATACACCAATGAGAAATCACATAATCCTCGGCACTGCGGTCCTGATCACGCTTACGGGAACATGGACGGCGCTGGCGACCGAGAGCACCGAATCGCAGGTGCTTTTTGATTTCGGACGCGGTTTCAATATCGGTGCCGTCGGGACCAGCGATGCCAAAGTCGCCGTCACCCGTGCGGGGACGCTGCGCATCGAGACGGGGCACAAGGCCCAGTGGCCGGGCGTGACCTTGAAGGCGCCGCAGGACCACTGGGATCTATCGCCGTATGAGCATATCTCACTCGACGTTACGAATCGCAACGATAGGAGAGTCACCGTCAACTGCCGGGTGGACAATCCGGGCGCCGACGGGACGAATCATTGCGTGACGGACAGCGTCTCAGTGGACCCAGGGGCCTTGCAGACGCTGACGGTTCGCATCTTCCCCGTGCCATGGAAGCTCGATGAGCCGCTGGAGCTCGTTGGCATGCGGGCCAATCCCGTCCATGCGGGCAAGATCGATACGACCAACGTGACTCAGCTCGTCATCTTCGTGAGCAAACCGACGGCCGACTTCATTTTCGAGATTGGCGACATCGGTGCCGGCGGACAGGTACAGGTTTTAGACGCCTCAACGTTCCTGCCGTTCATCGACGAATTCGGGCAGTTCATCCATAGGGACTGGCCGGGCAAGACGCACTCTCTCGACGAGCTGCTCGCGCACGGCCACGACGAGGAGAAGGACTTGCAGACCCATTCTCGCCCGCAGAACTGGAACCAGTACGGCGGTTGGGCCGAGGGGCCCGCGCTGGAGGCGACAGGGTTCTTCCGTGTCGCGAAATACGAGGGCAAGTGGTGGTTGGTGGACCCGGCGGGCCGGCTTTTCTGGTCGCACGGGATCGATTGCGTCCGCGGCGCGAACGCTACCCCGATCACCGACCGTGAGGGGTACTTCCGCGACTTGCCCGCGGAAGACTCCCCCTTCGCCCAGTTCTACGGTCAGGCCGGTTGGGCCCCTCACGGCTACTATCAGGACCACGCGCCGTACCGAACCTACGACTTCAGCCGGGCCAACCTGCTGCGAAAACACGGCGCGAGCTTCGAGCAGACCTTCGCGGATGTCACGCACCGCCGGCTCGCGAGCTGGGGCGTCAACACGATAGCGAACTGGTCCGACGGGCAAATCTACCTGATGCGCCGGACGCCCTACACGGCGACCATCAGCTTTGACGCGAAGAAACTCGAAGGCTCGGAGGGCTACTGGGGCAAGTTCTACGACGTCTTCGACCCGAGTTTCGGCGCGAATCTGCGCCGGCGGCTCGAACAGGAGAAGGGCCGGTCCGTCGGCGACCCGTGGTGCATAGGCTATTTCGTACACAACGAGCTGTCCTGGGGCGACGATGTCTCGCTCGCGACAGCCGCGTTGGTCTCTCCGCCCGATCAGCCGGCCAAGACCGTCTTTCTGAACGACCTCAGGGCGAAATACAAGACGGTCGAAGAGCTGAACAAGGTTTGGAAGACCAGCTATGAATCGTGGGAGACCCTGCTGCAGAGCCAGAAGGCTCCGGACAAAAAAGAAGCCCGCGCGGACCTGGAGGCCTTCTACACGAAGACCGCCGAGACGTACTTCCGCACCATCCGCGACGAGCTCCGAAAGGTGGCGCCGAACCAACTGTACCTGGGCTGCCGCTTCGCCTGGGTCAATGACCGGGCCGCCCGTGCCGCGACGAAGTTCTGCGATGTGGTCAGCTATAACCGGTACAGCTACAGCGTGGCGGATTTGAAGCTGCCCGATGGGATCGACCTGCCGGTCATCATCGGCGAATTTCACTTCGGCGCGCTCGACCGCGGCATGTTCCACACGGGGCTCAGAGCGACGAAGAACCAGCAGGACCGGGCCGACAAATACGAAGACTACGTGCGCGGCGCCCTGCGGAACCCTCACATCGTCGGGACACACTGGTTCCAGTACAAGGACCAGGCCACCACCGGCCGGGGCGACGGCGAGAACTACCAGATCGGGTTCATCGATGTCTGCGACAGCCCGTACCCGGAAATCGTCGCCGCCGCCCGTGCGGTTGGACGCTCCATGTACGAGTATCGCGCTGGGGAGCGTTGAGCTTTTTGGAGGGTGCGAGAAGCCATATCTTCTCCGGGTGGCAGCGTCAAGGGGTCCCCAACGCGATACATCGCGTTGGGGGGCCCCATGCGGAGCTGGGCGATGGTCTTCCGCTCATTCGGAGGAGCCCTCGCCAAGGCCTGCGGCCTTGAGGCTGCCACCCACGGCTTTCCACCCTGGAAGCGCACCTACAGGACTTGTCCTGTATCGGGTCTCGCAAGGGCGGCGCGATATTTGGTGACGAAACCGACGGGCCGATAGCTTTCCTTGGCCTGCCGAAGTCCCGGGTCGCCCAGATCCTGCTCGCGATTGATCAACTCATATTTCTCCGGCAGCAGCGCGGCAAATGCCTGGTTCACGTACTGGTAAATGCCCTTGTACTCCTTCTTGAGCACGGCCTTCTCGAAATGAATGACGAACATTTTGCCCCGGGCCAGTTCCTCACCCAGCGTATAGGCAACCGGTTCGTCGTCGACATAGAAGATGCCGCCGCAAAGCTGGAGGTATTCCATGTGCTCCAGAGCTTCTTTGGCCGCCGCATAATCGCCCGGTCCCGCCGATTGCGGATTGCGAATCAGCAGGGTAGGCGGTGCGTCCGCGCACGACAATTCAGGGTGAGCGAGGACACTCGCCCGGCTGTTCTCCGTTCTCCGTCCCCCGGCCTCCATCATCCTTCCGGCGTCCTCCGCCGACGGGTCCTGCACCGCCGTAGGGGCGGGCTCGAGAGCCGCTCGTACGGCCGCCGTCTCCTCCTGCTGTTTCCATCGGTCGAGGACGCGCAGGGCGTCGCCGGCGTACTCCTCCAGAAGAGGCTTGGTCGTACACGCGTTGTTGCGCAGAAAGAGATTGATCAGGTTCTTTTTCCGGTGGAGTTTTCGTCCGGAAAGCGATGCCAGCCTGTCGCGGCGATAGAGATAGTCGAAATTGTCGGGGTCTTCCCAGACGTGATACCCCATCCGCGCGAGTTGACGGGCCTAGGCAGGTGAGACGGCTTTCATCACGCCGAACCGTTCGAAGAGAGAATCCAGCAACTCCCCCTGCGGCAGCTCGAACGGCAGCATGAAAAACGGCCGGACGTCCCGACCGGAAATGACGAGAATATCCTCTCCGGCCCGAGATATCTCGTAGCGATGGATCTCACGGAACAGGTACAGGCCGGCAAAGGTCAGTTCGGACATCCCTTCGCCCAGACGCTGAAAGCGCGGGTGGAGCACCGGCCGCTGTTCCAAAGCCAACGTCGAGAATTCAGGATATTCCCCTATCATCACAGGTCCTATAACGACCGCTTCATTCGTATCAGGTAGACCCGCGATCCTGCCGATATGATTCCAAATTGACTCGCATCATGTCGGTCGTTATAATACGTGCGTTTTCTCAAGGAGTTGCAGATGGATTTCGAGCAAAACGATCATCCCCAGTACTCTGGCGGTGAACAATCGGAGCATATACAGCCCGGCCCCCTGGAGCCGCCTCGGACCGGCCCGCCGGAACCGCCGCAGGCTCTTCCCCCGGAGCCACCTCGGACCGGCCCTCCTGAGCCGCCCCGAGTCGGTCCTCCCGAACCGCCTCGGCTCATCCCCCCCTACCCCGTCTACCCCCCGCCGCGTAGAACCAGCGGCTGGAGGATTTTCTGGGGTATACTGTTCGGCCTATCCGTGCTGGCCAACCTGGGCCTTTTCCTCCTTCTGCTCGGCGTGATCGCCTTCGCCGCGGCCGGCCAGAGTGGCGTGTACCAGGAACTCGTCCTGCGGCAAGGCCCCCGCGACAGCAAGATCGTGCGGATCAACGTCGGGGGAATCATCGACGGTCAGCGGGCGGAGGAAGTGTACCAGCAGATCAGGACAGCCAGGCGGGACCGAACGGTCAAGGGAATCATCGTCCAGGTGGACTCGCCCGGGGGCACGATTTCGGCCAGCGACCGCATCTACCGGGAGATCAGGGATTACCGCAGAGAGGAAGGCCGGCCCGCCGTCGCCTTCATGCAGGGGGTTGCGGCGTCCGGTGGCTATTACGCCTCCGTGGCGTGTGAGGAGATCGTTGCCGAACCGACCGCTCTCACCGGCTCCATCGGCGTCATCATGGCCCACTTCGTTTTCGAGGACCTGCTGGAAGACAAGCTGGGCATTCAACCGGTCTTCATGACGATGGGACAAAAGAAGGACTGGCCCAGCTCCTTCCGGATGCCCACAGAGGAGGAGCGCTCGTATATCCAGGATCGGCTGCTCGAACCGGCCTACAACCGCTTCGTCGATGTGGTCAAGGAAGGTCGAGAGAAGGTACTGTCCCCCGGTGAAGTCGAGGAACTCGCCGACGGCAGCATCTTTGTGGCCGATAAGGCGCTGGAGGTGAAGCTGATCGACAAGATCGGATACCTGGATGATGCGATCGCCAGGGTCAAGGCCAAAGCGGGCATCGAAAAGGCCCAGGTGGTCGAATATCGCAGGCCTTTCTCCCTTGTGAATCTTCTCAGCGCCAAGGGCGTGAGCATCCCCAGGCTGGACCGTGCCAAGTTGTTCGAGCTGAGCACGCCGCAAGTGCTGTATCTGTGGAATGCCTATTAAGGTTGACTGAGAACTTGTCCCGGCAAGCTTGTCGTCCGGCAGGGTGGCAGCGGCAAGCGCAGGCTCGCCGATGGTTTGAATAGCTTCGGATGATCCATCGACAAAGCCTTTCGGCCTTGCCGTTGCCGCCCAGGCATGCTTCTGTGCTCGCCGAGTGTGCGTGCAGTCACCCTGGCGGGGACAGGCTCCAGGCCGTAAACAACGAAGGTGATTGAATGGTTGGAGATTAGAGTATGACCCGTGGGGCCGGTTGCTCTTTGAGATTGGCACAGCGAATCACAACGGCAGCCGGTCTGGCTTCCGTGCTGATGGCTGTTGCAGGGTGCGTCTCGACACCGGAAGGTCCGGCCGGCCCGCGCCTGGAGCTGATCGCGGTGAGCCCTGACGGCGCGGGCTTCATCGAGCAGGGCTCCGGCCAGTCCTTCGTGCCGTTCGGCACGAATTACTATGACCCGAATACCGGCTGGGCCCCCAAAGTCTGGCAGCGGTTCGACCCGAATCGCGTGGCGGGCCACTTCAAGGTCATGAACGAACTCGGCGTAAACTGCGCGAGAGTCTTTTTGGCCGCCGCCACGTTTCAGCCCGACGTGAACACGGTGAGTGAGGAAGCCCTGCAGAAACTCGACACGTTGATTCAGATCGCCCGTCAGTCCGGCATCCGGCTGATCCTGACCGGGCCCGATCACTGGGAAGGCAGCCCTGCCTACTGGAAGCCGGACCGGTTTGCGGGCGAGCAGGCACTCACGGCCCTTGACAACTTCTGGCAGGTGGTTGGCCGGCGCTACCGCGGGGAGCCTGCAATCCTGGCATGGGACCTGCTCAACGAGCCACAGATGCCGTGGTTTCGGGAAACGTGGCGGCCGAAATGGAACGCCTGGCTCGAAAAGAAATATAGCGACCGAGACGGGCTCAAGAACGCCTGGGTGGACGAACTCAAAGACGACGAACCATGGGGCAACATCGGCATGCCCGAGGATGTAGCGAACGAGGGCGACCCGCGTCTGCTCGACTGGCAGATGTTCCGCGAGCACCTGGCGGACCAGTGGGTCCAGAGGCAGGTCCAGACCCTTCAGCAGGCCGATCCGACGCACCTCATAACCGTCGGCTACATCCAGTGGTCGTATCCCATCGTTCGGCCGGGAGACCCCAGCCTCTATTCGGCCTTCAACCCGCACCGTCAGGCCCAGTGGCTCGATTTCATCTCCGTCCACTTCTACCCCCTGATGGGCCAGCCGCTTGCCTCGAAGAGCAATTGGGACAGCAACCTGGCCTACTTGCAGACCATCCTGGCGTACTGCCACGTCGGGAAGGGGTCCGCATCGGGGGGCCCCAAGCCGGTGGTTCTTGGGGAATACGGCTGGTATGGCGGCGGCGCGGTGCAGAATCGCCAGTTTCTGACGGAAGATGAGCAGGCCAGTTGGCTGTCGGCCGAGATTGAGGCCTCGCGGCCCTTGGCGGATGGGTGGTTGTCCTGGCCCTTCGCCGACACCCCGGATTCCACCGACATGAGCATCTACGGAGGCCTGGTCAAGCCGGATATGACCTACAAGCTCTGGGCCAGACGCTTCATCGTGTACGCGGCGAACCGGGCCGCACTGCCGCAGCCCACCCCGGAGTTGCCGACCTTTGATTTCGCCGCCTCCTTGACAACGCCGGTGGACGAGCTCCTGGCCCTGCACGAGAAGTACAGCCAGATGATACCGGCGGCACTCAGCCAGGCGGGCCCGGTGAAACAAATCGAGGATCAGCAGCCATAGGCGCTATCGGCCGTCCGATGAGAGCTCGCCGAAGAGAGTCAGAGGCGCTGTTCTGCTGATACGGACTTGAGCGAATCGACCGGCTAATGAGACGGGGCCGTTGAAGACGACAATGTGGTCGGTTGACGTGCGACCCACGAGTTGCGGAGGGTTTTCGCCGTCAGCCCGATTCACGTGAGCTTTCTTGCTCAGGCCCTCGACGAGAACGGTCACCTGCCGGCCCAGGAAAGCCCGGTTCAACTCGGCGCTGATCCGTTCCTGAATCGCAAGCAACTCGACATTTCTCCTCTGTTTAATCTCATCCGGGACCGTATCGGGCAGACGCCTGTCAGCGCTCGTGCCGGGGCGGGGCGAGTACTTGAAGACAAAACAACTCCTGTATCGGGCCCGCCGCAGCAGTTCCGCGGTGGCCTGGAAGTCCTCCTCAGTCTCGCCCGGAAAACCGACGATGAAATCCCCTGCCACGGCGATATCCGGCACCACCGCCCGCGCCCTGTCGATCAGCTCCAGGTAATGGGCCGCACTGTAGCGCCGATTCATGGCCCGAAGGATCCGGTCCGAGCCGCTTTGGGCGGGCATGTGCAGGGACCGGCAGACCTTCGGCGCAGCCGCCATCGTCCGGACTATCTCCTCGTAGAACTCGTCCGCCGGGTAGCTGGTAACGAATCGGACCCACTCGATCCCCTCCACCCGCGCGGTCATGTCCAGCAGGTCCGCCAGGCAGTACGTCTTCTCGCCGTTCCGGTGCTTGTACGAATTCACCGTCTGCCCGAGAAGGGTCACTTGCCTGACCCCCTCATCCGCCAGCCTTTTCACCTGCTCCCGAACGGCCTCCGGCGGCCGACACACCTCGGGGCCCCGCACGTGGGGGACGATGCAATAGGTGCAGAAGTAATTGCAGCCCCGCATCACGCGCACGAACGCCCGGCCGGGCGGAGTCACGTCGTTCGTCGTTCGTCCCTCGTACCTCCTACCTGCGGATTCGCACGCCACGCGCCGATCGTGGCGCGCCGTCTCTTCCTCGATTCCCTCGCGCGACGCAAGACGGGCGACGCGCAACGAGTGCGCCAGCTCAAAGCTGTCCAACAAAACGTCTCCACCGGGACTCGGCAGCCGGATTCTTTCGGTCACGGCAATCTGCTTTTGCCTGTGGGCCAGCGCCTGGCCTATCAAATCGGCGATCTGCGGAATCTGGGCCGGGCCGCAGACGATATCGACGGCCTCATGCTCCAGGAGCTGGCCGCCGAGACGCTGCGCCATGCAGCCGATAACGCCGACCACCATCTCCGGCCGATGCTTTCTCAGGTGCTTCAGACGGCCGAGATGGGAAAGGACGCGATCCTCCGCATGTTGTCGCACCGAGCACGTGTTGATGAGTACAACATCGGCATCCTTGACGCTGCCGGTCAGGCAGAAACCTGCCTCTTCGAGCGCAGCACCCACCAGGGCCGTGTCCAGCTTGTTCATCTGGCAGCCGAAGCTCTTGATATAGACCGTGCGATTTCTCATCGAACGCCAGAATACCGCATTTGACGCCGGAAAGCAAATTCCGTCTGAGTCGGCCGTGTGCGGCTGGGTCCTGCGGCAACGCATGTACACGGGAGGCAATGCCTTAGCTAGACCCTGTCATCCTGAGCGAAGCGAAGAGCCTGTCCTGAGCCTCGAAGGAATCTGGGCATCGCCTGGGAGGTTTCGTCCGATACGTTGCGGACCTTCTCATTCCGTGGCCAGATGGTTCGCTTCGCTCACCATGACGAGTCAAAATGCCGTCTTGAAATAGTTTCCTGTGCTTCTCTACCTGTGTATCACTCGATCGACAGGCGAATTTTCCTGGCGGAACGCGTGTGGCGGGCGAGGACTCCCTTTTCGACCGCGGCCGCCATCTGCATGAAGCGCGGGATCGCATAATCGAAGAACTGCCTGTAGCTATCGCAGAAGCAGCTCCTTCCAACTCCTCCAGCACCAGAACGTTCGGCCCCGTTCGGCAAGCCCGGGGCAGGTTTGAGGCCGCCACGTGCCGCAAGGCGGATTCTATCCTTCATACAACCCCCGCGGCAAACCGCCAGATGCGGGCAAACCAGGCACTCGCTGCACAGTCTCTCCTTCGCGCGGGCGAATGTCTTCTTGACCCGGCTGGTAGCAAGCTCGGCCAGCGGCGTATCGAGGATGTTGCCCAGCCGGCATTCCGGCCCCACGAAGAACTCACAGCAGAAGGCTTCGCCCGAGTACTCAACAACGACGAACCCCGCGCATTGCCGGCTGTACGTGCAAATCGTGTGACGGCCCAGAACGTAGTACGTCACGAGCGAATCGAATTCGCGGATGTTCATCTTCTCCGGGCCATACTCGCACCACAGGTCAAACAGGCGGCACAGGAAAGCGCCATACTGCTTCGCTGGGATCGAGAATGCGGCAGGTTGCCCTGTCGCCGGGTCCATCTCCATACAAGGGATGAACTGCACATAGGTCAGGTCGTTCTGAACCAGGAATTCGAAGAGCCGGTCGGGGTGCTTGACATTGAGGTCGTTCAGCAGAACGAGCGTGCTGAACTCGACCTCGTGTTCCTTGCAGTTCTGAATGCCGCGCAGCACACGCTCGAAGGTGCCGCGGCCGGCGTGGTCCACGCGATAGACATCGTGAAATTCCTTTGGACCGTCGATGCTGATGCCCAGCAGGAACTTGTTCTCATGAAAGAATCGGCACCACGGCTCGTCGAGCAGCGTGGCATTCGTCTGCATCGTGTTGCTGACCTGTTGCCCCGGCGTGCCGCACCTCTTTTGAAGCTCGATGGCCCGGCGAAAGAAATCCACTCCCATCAATGTCGGCTCGCCGCCCTGCCACGCAAAACCTGCCACCGGCAGGCCCAGTTGCATGTAGTCCCCTATCATCTTCTCCAGGACCGCGTCGTTCATTCTCTGCCTGCCCTGGCCGACCTCGGGGTCACGGCCCTTGTAAAAGCAGTATCGGCAGTCGATATTGCAGTCCGAGCCGGACGGCTTGATCAATAGTGTGAAAGGCTGCATCCAGGCAATTCTCCGTCACGGCGATGAGCTATGCCGCTCCAGCCAGGTCTGGACCCAGCGCTCGGCCTGCTCTCTCGTCTGCACGTCGCCCTCGAGTTGTGCGACGTAGAGTTCTTCCGCCAGTTGTCCGACGGTCGGCCCGGGGAGAGCACCCAGACGCATCAGGTCGTGTCCGTTCAGGAGCGGTTTGGGCTTCACCTCCACGGCGCCGAGGTCTCGTATTCTCCGGCGGAGCCGGCCCAAGGCGGCCAGACCTTCCTTCGCGCCGCACGCCTTCTGGATCGCCCGCTCCAACTCATACAGGTCTCGGAACCAGGGTCCGGCCAGGAGCTTCTTCAGTTGGGCCAGGGACATATCGGTATCGAGCAACCGGCCGCGATGGGACAGCAGAGACTCGACGTGCTTCATCTGCTTCTTGCTGAGCTTCAGGATGGCGCACCTGTCCAGAGCATAATCGGTCTCAGAACCTGCGAAGAATGCCGCCAGGGCCAATGGGAAACCCACTTTCTTTCGCAGTTGCGCCGGAACGGCGATAGCCTGCTGCGCCCGTTCGCCGGCAAAGCCCGGGAAAATGGCCTGTGCCAATCCTGTTTCAACCAGCATGGCCACGCCGGCCGCCCGATTCGGGTGGACCAGAATTCCCTCCAATTCGACGGCGATTCGTTCCCCGCTGATGCGAACGATATTCGCGGCGTTACGACCGATCGCGGCACAGGTCCCGGGCTCGATGGCAAAGCCGAGCTGGGTTGAGAACCGTACGGCGCGGAGCATCCGGAGGTAATCCTCACCGAACCGTTCCTCCGGGTCGCCGATGGTCCGGATAATGCGATTCTCCAGATCAGCCTGTCCGTTGACATAGTCGATGACCCGCCTCTTCAGCGGGTCGTAAAACATGCCGTTGATGGTGAAATCCCGCCGGCTCGCGTCCTCGGCGGCGCTGGTGAATCTGACCTCCGTCGGGTGCCGACCGTTCTCGTACCCGGCCTCGGAGCGGAACGTCGCCACCTCCACCTGCCGACCACGCGTCAAAACGATGACGACGCCGAATTTCGCCCCGATCTTCAGCGTGCGCCGGAACAGCCGTACCACCTCCTGGGGCCGGGCGCTCGTGGCCACGTCGTAGTCCTTCGCGGGCCGCGCGAGCAGCATGTCGCGAACACAGCCGCCCGCCAGGAGCGCCTTGAAGCCGTGCCGCTGCAACCGCTGTACAACCTCAATCGCCGCCTGCCTGTTGCTCATGTGCTCCCGCCTGCAGCAGTACGATGGACATTGTTCCCCACCACCGCCTGTCCACCACGTGAAAAGGTCCATAGTCTTCCAGCGGTGCCGCAGCGCGGTGCGTCCTCACCACCACAACGCCGCGGACAACCACCTGTTCCTGGAGGACGTGCAGCAACTCAGCCAATAATGAATGCTCGTCCACCGCGCGCGTCGAGGCGTAGGGCGGGTCGACAAAGACAAGGTCGTACCGTTCGCCGTCGGGGCCGACCGCGGCGCCGACCCGGAAGGCGCTCGCGCGGACGACCCGGGATCGTTCGGCGAAGCCGGCCTTCGCAATATTCCGGGCGAGAACCTCGGCCACCTCCACATTCTTCTCGACGAACGTCACGAACGCCGCCCCCCGGCTCAGAGCCTCCAGTCCGAGTGAACCCACGCCGCTGAACAGGTCGGCGACCCGTGCACCTGCCAGCAGGTTATAATTCTCGAGGACGTTGAAAAGGGATTCCTTGACCCGGTCGGTGATCGGCCGCGTAACGTCCGTTTTCGGACGGAACAGCTTCATACCCCGCTTGGTACCGGCAATGATTCGCATCAACTCGCCCAATAATCGACAACCAGGACCTCGGCCAGACGCGGCTCGATCAGCTCAATAAACTCCTGATGGGCCGGATGAAGCAGATACTTGCTCCGGTCGGCCTCGCTCCGAAAACTCACGACGAGACAGTGCGTGAAACCATGCTGAAGGTCCTCGACGCTGACATCCGTGCCCCACTCGAAATCGTAGACGACATCGATCTTGCTGGGCAGCGCACTGAAGGCGCTCTCGATCTTTCGGATATCCTCTGCGCCGGTCCCTTCGTTGAATTGGAACAAAACGACGTGGCGTAGAACCCGTACCGGCTGCCTTGGCGCCGGCCGCGCATGCACCGGCGCGGACCGTTCGTCACAGACACGCTCCTCATCGACGATGAGGCAGCCGCCGACCGGTGCGGACAGCGCCGTCAGACAGACCAGATTGCGAATCACTCCTGTTGACCTCCCAAAGGGTTTCGGATCCTTCTCCCCCATCAACAGGGGGATTCTATCATCATACCGGGGCGCCGTCCATCAAAACCACCGGCCCCATGGGACAGCGTCCGAATGAGAACTCGTCCTGGCGGGCTATCGCGCCGAGAATCGCTGACGTGAAAGACACAAGTCCGGGCGGCAGCGGCAAAGCCGAAGGGCCTGCCGATGATTGCATCGCAATAGCGCCAGGACTATCGGCAGGCTCCGCTTGCCGCTGCCGCCCACGCCCATCGAGCGGCCTGAACCCTCGATGCCCCACCACCTTTGCAGACGGCTGACGCTGGCGGTGCGGGGGATATTTCACCTTGCATCCGCCCGGGTAACCGGTATATTGGGGCCACAAGGAGTTGCATCGCCGACCGCGACAGCAGCAGGCTCAGAAGCAGACCGACCACCGCCCCCTGGCCCCGCTTCTGAGTGTCGTCCATGGAGTTCAGGCAAGGGAGCGTATCATGGGAAGGCTCATCATCGCAGCGAACCGTCTACCGGTCAGTGTCTCGAAACGAGAAGACGGATTTCGCGTCCGTCCGAGCCCGGGCGGACTGGCCGTCGGACTGGCCTCCCTGCCGGACTCGATAGAACGAATCTGGCTGGGCTGGTCCGGTATCTCGAGCGAGCATTTGAAGCCGGGGGAAAAGGAGCAGGTCAAGCAGGAGCTGGCCGCCGGAAATTGCCTGCCGATTTTCCTTTCCCAGCAACAAATCGATCAATACTACCTGGGGTTCTCCAATAAGACCATATGGCCTCTCTTTCATTATTTTCCGGCGCGCGCGGTATTCGAGCGGCGGTCCTGGAACTCCTACCAGCAGGTCAATCATCTGTTCTGCGACGAGTTGTTGGAGATCGCCAAGCCCGGGGATTCCGTGTGGGTTCACGATTTTCAACTAATGCTCCTGCCCCGGTTGCTGCGACAGCGAATGCCCGAGTTGGAGGTCGGTTATTTCCACCACATCCCGTGGCCCGCCTTCGAGCTGCTTGGACTTCTGCCCTGGCGGGAGGAAATCCTGCAAGGTCTTCTCGGCGCCGACCTGATCGGGTTTCACACTTACGATTACGTACGGCACTTTCTCAGCAGCGTCTCGCGGGTCATCGGCCTGGAGCACACCATGGGCGAGGTCAACGTGCAGAACCGCATCGTGAAGGTCGATGCCTTCCCCATGGGGATCGACTACGCCCGATATGCCGGTGCCACCGGCGACGCCCAGGTAACAGCGGAGGCCGATGAGATCCGCAGAACGATCGGAGAACGACGGATCATCCTGTCGATCGACAGGTTGGACTACACCAAGGGCATCCTGGAGCGTCTGGAGGCCTTCGACCTGCTCTTGACGAGGCATCCCGAGTACAAGGGGAACGTGGCCCTGATCATCGTGGCCGTTCCGTCCCGGACGGGCATCGAGGACTACCGGCTTCTGCGGGACGCGGTGGAACGCCTAGTCGGCCGCATCAACGGCGAGCAGGGCACCTTCGGTTACATGCCGGTGTGGTATCTCTACCGCCACATGCCGTTCAAGAAGCTCACGGCCCTTTACAGCGTGGCGGACGTGGGCCTGGTCACGCCTCTGCGGGACGGCATGAACCTGATCGCGAAGGAATTCGTGGCGACCAAGACCGACGGACGGGGCGTGCTGATCCTCAGCGAGATGACCGGCGCCGCCAGTGAGCTGGGGGAGGCCTTGATTGTCAACGCCTACGACAAGTCGGCCATCGTCCGGGCCATACGGGAGGCCCTGGAAATGCCGGTGACGGAACAGTACGAGCGCAACCGTCTGATGCAGGACCGGCTGCGGCGTTACAATGTCAGCCGCTGGTGCACGGATTTCCTCAACGCACTGGCCGTCGTCAAGGCCAGGCAACAGAGCATGGCCGTGCGCAAGCTCTCCCGGGAAGCCCGGGGCGAACTGCGGGCGGCATACGTCAACACGAATACGCGACTGCTCCTGCTGGACTATGACGGGACACTCGTGGGCTTTGCCGGCCGACCGGGCAAGGCCGGACCGGACGCGGAAATCGTCGAACTCCTGGAGTGTCTGACAGCGGACGAGAGGAATCACGTGGCGATCATCAGCGGCAGGGATCGGAACACGCTCGAAACGTGGCTGGGCCGGCTCGACGTGTCTCTCATTGCCGAACACGGGGGCTGGATTCGCGAAAGAGGGCACCGGTGGCGCAGCTTCCAGCCGTTGAACGAGGAATGGCGGCATACGATCCGGCCGATCCTCGAACTTTATTCGGACCGAACGCCCGGTTCGCTCGTCGAGGAGAAGGATTTCTCGCTGGTCTGGCACTACCGGCAGGCGGACCCGACGCTGGCCGCCATCCGGACACACGAGCTGCGCGACGCCCTCGTCAACCTGATGGAAAACATGGACGTCGGAGTCTTTGAAGGAAGCAAGATACTCGAGATTCGCAAGCTGGGCATCAACAAAGGGCGGGCCGCAGAACAACTGATGACCGGAAAAAAGTGGGATTTTTTGTTGGCCGTGGGCGATGATTATACCGATGAAGAAATGTTCGCTGTTATGCCGGCAACCGCCTATTCCATCAAGGTGGGCTTGAGTATTTCAAAGGCCCGGTTTAACGTGGATGCGGTGCAGGACGTTCGCTCTTTGCTGAAAGAACTCGCAGGATGTTTAGATGCTACGGCTTGAGAATTTCCGCCACATCGTGCCCGATGGTACACTCGCAGAAATTTACGCCCGGGCCAGGAACCTCTACGGCAAACATATCGTCCACCTGAACGCCACGTACCAGGGAGGTGGGGTCGCCGAGATCCTCTACTCGCTCGTTATGCTGATGAACGACGTCGGCATCGACGCCGGCTGGCGGATCCTCCACGGCAGCCAGGAATTCTTCGAGATCACCAAGGGCTTTCATAACGCCCTGCAAGGGGCAAGACTGCGCCTGTGCGAGCATAAGAAGCGGCTGTACGTGCAGACCAACGAGGGCTTCGCGCGGTTCACCCACCTCAACCACGACTGCGTGATCATTCACGACCCGCAGCCACTGGCCCTGATCCAGTCCTATCGCAAGCGGCAGCCCTGGATCTGGCGCTGTCACATCGATCTGACCGACCCCCACAAGGGGCTCTGGGACTTCCTGAAGGGTTTCGTGCTCAAGTACGACCAGGTCGTCATGTCCAGCGAGAAGTACTTCAAGGGCGATCTCCCCGTCGACCAGCGTCTCATGTATCCCGCCGTCAACCCCTTGAGCGTGAAGAACACGACGCTCTCGGACAGGACGGTCAAAGAACAACTGGCCCGGGCGGGCGTACCGACCGATAAACCCGTGATTACGCAGGTCTCCCGGCTGGACCCCTGGAAGGACCCGGAAGGCGTCATTGACGTGTTCAAGATCGTCAAGGAGAAGGTCGATTGCCGGCTGATGCTCTGCTACAACGTCGCCAGTGACGACCCCGAAGGCTTGCAGATGTACAAGAGGGTGCAGCGCAAGGCCAACCGAATGCTCGAGAGGGGCGAGATTCTGCTCGTGGTGGGCAACAAGGAGAAACTGGTCAACGCCGTACAGCGGTTTTCCAGCGTCGTTATCCAAAAGTCCACCCGCGAGGGCTTCTGTCTCGCGGTCACGGAGGCCCTCTGGAAAGGCACGCCCGTCGTCGCCTCGAACATCGGGGGCATTCCCAGCCAGATCGAAGACGGCCGGAACGGTTTCCTCCTGGAGCCCACGGATACCGAGGGCTTTGCGGACCGGGTCATCCACCTGCTCAGAAACCCGAAGGAGGGTAAAGAACTGGGCCGGCAGGGAAAAGAAACGGTGCGGGAGAAGTTCCTCATCACCCGCCTGCTCACCGATTACCTCGACATGCTCAATTCCATCATGTGCCGGTGAGTTCGTCAGCGCTGCGCCGGCTGTCCCTGGGCGACCTGCCGGCTCAATTCGCCAAGCAGGGCCTGCATCTTCGGGTCGGAGGCCACGGCCTCGGCGATCTTGTTGCAGGCGTGCATGACGGTCGTATGGTCCCGCCCGCCGAGATGGCCGCCAATCTCTTCGAGACTGTGCTTGGTCAGGCTTCGCGCCAGGTACATACAGATCTGGCGGGGCATGGTGATGCTCTGGCTGCGCCGCTTGCTCTGAAGGTCGGTGAGGCGCACGTCGAAGTGCCGCGTGACGACCTCGATGATGTCTGTGATGCTGATGTGCCGGGTGGCGAGTTTGATCTGCCCCTCCAGCGCCCGCCGGGCCAGATCGAGCGTCACCGGCTCGCGCATGGTCGTAGCCAGCGCGTAGATGGTCGTCAGGGCCCCTTCCAGCTCGCGGATATTGGCCTGGACCTGACGGGCGACGTACTCGGCGATCTCATCATCGAGCTGCAGGCCCCGCAGATGCGCCTTCTTCTGCACGATGGCCACGCGGGTCTCGTAACTGGGTGGATCGATCCGCGCGACCAGGCCCCAGTTAAGTCGGCTGATGAGCCGGTCTTCCAGCGACGGAATCTCTGCCGGCGGGCTGTCGGCGCTGAGGATGATCTGCCGGCCGTTATTGTACAGCGCGTTGAACGTGTGAAAGAACTCCTCCTGGCTCTGCTCGCGCTCCCGCAGGAACTGCACGTCGTCGATGACCAGCGCGTCGACGGTGCGGAACTGGCTGTGAAACCCGGCCAGATTGCCCTGCTCGATGGCCCGGATGAACCGGTTCACGAAGTCCTCACAACTGAGCAGTTGGATAATGGCCTCGCCCCCCCGGCGGCGGGCCTCGTGACAGACGGCGTGCAACAGATGGGTCTTGCCCAGGCCAGCGTTGCCGTATAGAAACAGCGGATTGTACGTGGCCCCCAGCGACTGGCTGACGGCGATACAACTGGCGTGGGCCAGTCGGTTGCTCGGCCCGACAACGAAATTGTCGAACGTGTAGTCGGGATGCAGCGCCGGTCCCGATGGGACGGCCGCCACCGCCTGCTGCGCATCGCCCACGCCGTCGAGGAAGAAATCGACCGTGACGAGGTGGCCCGTAATCTGCTGGGCCGCACGCGTGAAGCCGGTGCGGCAGTTCTGGTCGAGGAAACGGACACTTGCCTCATCCGGACACCCGATGCCGATGGAACCACCGTCAAAATGAGCGACCTTGAGCGTGTCGAACCACTTGCGGGCATTCGCCGGGTCCAGGGCCTTGGCCCGTTCGACGATATCGGTAAAGATGTTCTCCACGTCACGGGCAGACAAACTCATGCTCCTTCAGAACGCGCAATCAAAGCCATATCTTTATCAATATGTCACGCCTTTGTCAAAGGAATACGCCGCCCGCTCACAGCCGGGGGTGCACGTCATGTTTGCGGGTAGATTCGGCGAAGACCCTCTGGAACTGTCATTTCGACCGGAGGCCGAAGGCCGGAGCGGAGAAATCTGGCTATGGACAAGAGGCACCTTCCCTTCGCGGCCAGATGTCTCGACTGC
>CAYFUB010000379.1:0-2540 GCA_964346195.1 uncultured Pirellulales bacterium | reverse complement strand
CGCGTTTGACACAGGTAGGAGCGTGCGGGGACGCTCGCCCTGCCCTGCGAGTCACATCCGGGGCAGAGGGCATGGCGAGAGGCCTGTCCAACGTGCCCAGGTCATCGCCGGCCTCTTGAAGCCGTGAAATACGTGAAGGACGCGAAAGAAGATGTCTCACCACAGGGGAACGCAGAGACACTCCGCAAAGCGAGAAAGGGACCTTGCGGCAGGGGGTGGGTTTCTGATATAAGGGGGCTTTGGCATGGTTTCGGAAGGAAAGCATGGGGCGCAGCGAAAAGATGCCGGTACCGGCAAGGACGCAAAAGAACCTCTGGGTCATCCCGCCGGCGGACGAGCGGGCGGAGCAACTGGCCCAATCTCTGAAGATTTCGCCGCTGGTGGCGCAGGTGCTCATCAATCGCGGAGTCACCGAAGTCGGCGCGGGAAGCGTCTTTCTGCGGCCGAAGCTGACCGAACTGATCCGACCCGCGCGGATGCCGGGGATCGAGCCGGCGGTGGCCCGGCTGCGGGATGCCATCGAAAAGAAGGAAAAGATTACCATCTACGGCGACTACGACGTCGACGGCATCACGGGCGTTTCCATCCTGTGGGAGCTGCTGACGCTGCTCGGCGCCCAGGTCGATTACTACATTCCGCATCGTATCGACGAAGGCTATGGCCTCAACAGCGATGCCGTGCGGTCGCTCGCCGAGGCGGGCACCCGCGTTCTCGTGACGGTCGATTGCGGCGTCGCGGCGTTCGCGGCGGCCGACCTGGCGCGGCAGCTCGGCCTGGACCTGATCATCACCGACCATCACCAGCCGGGCCCGGCGCTGCCGAACGCGGCGGCCATCGTGCATCCAGCCCTGGAAGCATCGTATCCGAACCAGGAATCGGCCGGGGCACTGGTGGCCTATAAGCTGGGCTGGGCGATTGCCGAGGTATTCAGCGGCGGGTCGCGGCTGGAGCCGAGGCTGCGCCAGTTCATGCTCGATGCGACAAGTCTGGCGGCCATCGGGACGATAGCCGACGTCGTCGACCTATGCGGCGAGAACCGCGTGCTGACGAAGTTCGGCCTCCAGGCCTTGCACGAGACCAGGCTCTGCGGCCTGCAGGCCCTGATCGAGACGTCGGGCATCCGGTCGCAGGGGATGGACAGTTGCTCGATCGGTTTTCGACTGGCGCCGGTGCTCAACGCGGCGGGGCGGATGGGGCACGCGCGGCTGGCCGTCGAGCTGCTCACCAGCACCAGCGAGATGCGGGCCGCACAGATTGCCCAGTACCTCAAGGAGCAGAACGTGCAACGCCAGCAGTGCGAGCGCAAGATGCTCAAGCACGCCTGCGAAATCGTCGTCGAGCGCGGCCTGAATCACCCGGATCGCCGGAGTATCGTCCTGGCCAATGAGGGGTGGCACACCGGCGTTCTGGGCATCGTCGCGTCCCGGCTCGTCGACAAGTTCTTTCGTCCGGCCATCATGATCAACGCCTCGCCGACCGAGAACGGCACGGCCCAGGGCTCGGCCCGGTCGGTCCCCGGTTTTTGTATGCTCTCGGCGATTCAGGCCTGCGCGTCGCACTTGACGAGTTTCGGCGGCCATAAGATGGCGGCGGGCCTGACCATTTCGCCGGAGAAGATCGAGCCGTTTGCCGCGGATTTCGAGGCCTATGCGGCGAGCAATTTGCGGGAGGAGGATGTCGTCGCCCGGCTGGACATCGACGCGGAGGCGCCCCTGCGACAGTTTACCCGAGACGCCGTCAGCCAGCTTCGCATGCTCGGCCCCTTCGGTGAAGGCAACCCGACGCCGCTCTTTGCCACCAGGGGCGTGCGGCTCATCGCGGCCCCCCGGCGGGTCGGCTCCACCAACGACCATCTGCAATTCGCCATTACCGACAACACGGCGACCGTCCGGTGCGTCGGCTTCCGCATGGGGCACTTGGAAAAAAGGCTGCTCGACCACGAATTCTTTAATATTGCCTATGAGGCCCAGCTCAACCGCTACAACGGCAACACCAACGTCGAATTCATCGCGGTGGATATCCAGTTCGAATGAGGATAACGTATATTGATCGAATCGGAAGAGATTGTCGGTGGTGAGTGGGCCGAGTGGTATCGGCTCACCCCCTTGCAGCGCTGGCACGCCAGCGGCGAGCTGTGGGAGCACTATCTGCAGATCGGAGGTTCGCTTGATCCCGAGCCGGATACGGAAAGTCCTTTCTACGATGGCCAGCCGCCGGGTCCGTGCCCTGCTGATGGGCGGCCAGGCGTGCGTGTTCTACGGCGCAGCGGAATTTAGCCGCGACGCCGATCTGCTCATCCTGGCCGATGCAGCAAATCTGACGCGACTGCAAGCGGCCTTACAGGATCTACAGGCCCAGCGCATCGCGGTCCCCCCTTTAAGCCTGGACTACCTACAGCGGGGTCATGCAGTTCACTTCCGATGCCACCATCCCGAAGCCGCGAATATCCGGGTGGATGTGATGTCCCGGCTGCGCGGGGTGGACGAATTCGAGGCCCTTTGGATCCGGCGCACAACCCTCACCGACACGGACGGCGCGGT
>CAYFUB010000378.1:0-8949 GCA_964346195.1 uncultured Pirellulales bacterium | reverse complement strand
TTGAGGAGCGGATTGTATATTGATAACGGTTCCTCTACGGCTGAACGAGCAATAGGGCTATCTCGGTTGCCGCGGGGTCTTTATATCCATAAACCGCCCGAGCCTGAGACCTGGTCTCGGGCGCGCGGGACTCCGGCACATGCGGCCGGAGCGATTGATGATAGGTGGCCTTGTGGACGAAAAACACGTACGAGTGGGGTTGGTGGGGTTCGGGACCGTCGGGACCGGCGTGGCCAGGCTAATCTGTGGAGAGGCCGACGCTGTCGCCGCGAGGATGGGCGTTCGCTTGGAACTGGCCTGCGTGGTGGACGTCGATACCCAGAGGCCGCGGCCCGTGCCATTGCCCGACGGCGTGCTCACGAACGACCTCAATCGGCTCCTTGAGGACCGCAGCATCAGCATTGGCGTCGAACTCGTCGGCGGGACGGGAATCGCCAAAGAGATTCAACTGAAGATGCTCAGGTCGGGCAAGGACGTGGTGACGGCCAACAAGGCCTTGCTCGCGGAGTACGGAGGTGAGTTATTTCGGGTCGCCCGCGAGAACGGCCGGTGCATCGCGTTCGAGGCGAGCTGCGCCGGCGGGATTCCGATCATCGCGGCCCTGCGAACCGGACTGGCCGCTAACAGCATCCTCGGCATGTACGGGATCGTCAACGGCACCTGCAACTACATCCTGTCCAATATGAGCGCGAAGGACGAAACGTTCGCCGCGGCCCTGGCCGAGGCCCAGAAACGCGGCTTCGCCGAGGCCGATCCGACTCTCGATATCTCCGGCGGCGACAGTGCTCATAAGCTGGCGATCCTGGCGTCGATGGCTTTCGGTTGCGAGGTCGCCCTGGAGGACATCTTCGTCCAGGGACTCGACGGGATCGCGAAGGAGGATATTCGCTACGGGCGTGAGATGGGCTATCGCCTGAAGCTGCTCGCCATTGCACAAAAGAGCGCGGAAGGCAGGATATCGCTGCGGGTCCACCCCTCGTTCATTGCCGCCGATTCCTCGCTGGCGCGCGTGGACGGCTCCTTCAATGCGATCAGCGTCTTCGGCCATGCCGTCGGTGAGACCCTTTACTATGGCCGCGGGGCGGGCATGATGCCCACCGCCAGCGCCGTGGTCGCTGACATGATCGACGCAGCCCTGGGCAATTCGCGGACCACGTTCGAGCACCTGCAGCTCAAGCCGCGCAGCGAGGTCAAGCCGCTTATTGAAAAGATTGATGATTCCGTAAGCCGGTTCTACATTCGTGTCATGGCACAAGACAAGCCCGGCGTCGTGGCACGCTGCGGCAAGGTCCTGGGCGACCATCAGATCAGCATCTCCGGCGTCCTGCAGCATGAGGGGACAGGGCCCGGCAACACGGTCCCGGTGGTAATCACCACGCACCGGACCCAGGAAAAGAACATGGCGGCGGCGCTGACGGAATTCGCCTCGCTGGATGTCCTCAGCGGCCAGCCCGTGTGTATCCGGATCGTGGACATCCCGCAAGACAAGGATACCTGAGCCAGGTCCAAGAGCGCCCAGAGGCGGGAATTCGAAGGACGAATGTCGAAATCCGAGACAAATCCAAAATTGAGAGAGGCAAGACGCGGTGCCGGCTCGGACGCGTTTCGAGTTTTTGATTTCGGTTCTTCGTGCTTGTTTCGGATTTCGGATTTCGTGCTTGGGATTTCCTAGGTTTGGTATGGCCAAGTACGTGATCATCGTTCCTGATGGAGCGGCCGACGAGCCGCTCGAGCAGTTCGAGGGCAGGACGCCGCTCGAAGCGGCCGAGACCCCCAACATGGATCGAATCAGCACGGAGGGCCGCCAGGGCCTCGTGCGCACGGTTCCGGACGGTCTGGAGCCGGGCAGCGACGTGGCCCAGATGAGCCTGCTCGGATACGACCCCCTGCGCTACTACAGCGGACGCGCGCCGATCGAGGCGGCCGCCCGCGGCATCAGGCTCGGTCTGGACGATTGGGTCTTCCGGTGCAACCTGGTCACCATCGCCGACGGCGTGATGATCGACCACAGCGCCGGGCACATCTCCACGGAGGAAGGGAGCTGTCTCATCGAGGAGTTGCACAGACACATCAGCGACGAGCGGATCCGTGCCTACCCGGGCGTCGGCTATCGGCACCTGCTCGTCTTCAAGGGCATGGACTTCGACGTTCGCACTTATCCGCCCCACGACCACATCGGCAAGCCGGTGGAGAAGTTGCTCCCGCGCGGCAAGGGGGCCGACCTGCTGATTCAACTGATAAACCAGTCGCAACAACTGTTTGCCGGCCACGAGATTAACAAGGTCCGGCAGGACCTGGGCGAAAACCAGGTGAGTTCGATCTGGCTCTGGGGCCAGGGCAAGCAGACGACGCTGGACAATTTTCGCAAGCGCTTCGGCGTCAGGGGCGCGGCCATCACGGCGGTGGACCTTGTCAGGGGTCTGGCCAGGCTGGTGGGGTTCGACCTGATCGAGGTGCCGGGCGCCACGGGTTTTGTCGACACGAACTACCAGGGCAAGGGATCGGCCGCGATCGAAGCGCTGGGGAAATATGACCTGGTCTTCGTCCACGTCGAGGCCCCGGATGAGGCCGGCCACGAGGGAAATGCCGCACTGAAGAAACAGGCGATCGAACAGGTGGATAAGTACGTCGTGGGTCCTGTCTTGCGGGCCCTGGAGCGGTATGAGAGCTGGCGCATCCTGGTCCTGCCGGACCATCCGACCCCGGTCGGCACCGGCGCGCACTCCGCGGTTCCGGTCCCTTTTGCCATGGCCGGCACGGCGGTCACGGGCATCCTGCACCTGGGCTTCGGTGAGACGAACGCGGCCAGGTCCGGGCTGCGGATCGAGAAGGGATGCGAGTTGATGGAGTATTTCCTCAAGAGTTGAAAGTAGCACGGCCATCCGGGCCGTGTTCTCGTAGGCAAGACGCGTATGCGACTGAGTTTCGTGGCAAGCCATGCATAGAGACGGCCGTAGGGGCGAGTCATTATTCGCCCCTGTCAATTCCTGGCCAGATGCTTCGCCTCGCTCAGCATGACCAAAGGCGCTTGCCCCGCCACAAAACGTAGTCGCACCCCAAGATGCCCCATGCCACGGCAAGTGATTGACAGCGGGCGCAATTGCCGGTACAGTTTGGGGTTTTGAAGGGCGACAAGAACATTATGGCGATTATCGTGCAGAAGTTCGGTGGCACCTCGGTCGCGGACGCGGAGAAGATCCGCCAGGCGGCCCGACGTGTGATCGAGAGGATGCAGGCCGGCTACCAGGTGGTCGTCGTGGCCTCGGCCCGCGGGCATCAGACGGATGAACTGGTCAGAGACGCGCTCGAGCTGAACCCCAACCCTCCCAAGCGGGAGATGGATCAGTTGCTCAGCACGGGCGAGCAGCAAGCGGTTTCGCTGTTTGCGATGGCGCTCGACGCGATGGGCTACCGGGCGATCAGCTTCACGGGCGGACAGATCAGTATGCTGACCGACGGCGTCTTCAGTAAGGCCCAGATCAAGAGCATCGACTCCGAATTCATCCGCCGAGAGCTCGACCAGGGGCGGGTCGTCATCGTCACCGGTTTCCAGGGTGTCGATGAGTACGGCAACGTCACCACGCTCGGTCGCGGCGGCTCAGACACCAGCGCGGTGGCGCTGGCGGCGGTCCTGAAAGCCGAGGAGTGCGAGATCTTCACCGACGTGGACGGCGTCTACACGACGGACCCGAGGCTCTTCAAGAAAGCGACGCTGCTCGAAGAAATCAGCTATGACGAGATGCTTGAGATGGCCAGCCTCGGGGCCGGGGTCATGCACATCCGGTCGGTGGCGGTCGGCAAGCGGTACAACGTCAGAATCCGCGTCAGAAACAGCGGCAACGACAATCCGGGAACGATCATAACTCACGAGGCACCTCAGATGGAAGGTATACTGGTATCCGGCGCGACGATACAGAAGGATATGGCGAAGATCGGCCTGAGCGGTATTCCGAATGTTCCAGGGACGGCGGCGAGGGTATTCGCCCGGCTGGCGGAGGCCCGGGTGGTTGTACACGATATCATCCAGACCGAGCTCGGTCCCGAGAAGGCCAACCTGTCCTTCATGGTGGCGGTGCCCGATCTGCCGAAGGCTAGGGAAGTGGTCGAGGAGCTGAAATCGGAGCTCGGCTGCGACGGCGTCTTCGTGCGTGACGATATCGCTCTGGTCTCGGCGATCGGCGTGGGGATGCGGTCGCAATACGGCGTGGCCGAGAGGATGTTCGGCGCGCTGGCTCAGGCGAAGGTGAACATCGATTCGATTACGACGAGCGAGATTCGCATCAGCTGCGCCGTGGATCGCAACGACGTCGAGAAGGCGCTGGAGGCGGTCTGCCTGGCCTTCGAGCTTGACAAGCCGGCCCGACAGCGCAGAACGACCTGACCCGGATAGGCGCACCTTGGCTCGCAGGCGGAAAAAAAAGTACGCGCTCAGCAGGCGCAGCCGGGCCGCCCTGGTCGGTATTTGTCTGATCGGAACGGCGCTTCTGGCTTGGCTCGACCGGGACTTCATCGCACCGCAGTGGTCCGGATTGTCCTCAACACGCGCGCAGACATTCGCAACCGACTTCACGCGGTATCATGGCGGAACGTTCCCCGTTGTCAGGGTGGTGGATGGTGATACGTTGCACCTGGCCGTCATCGACTCATCCGATATGACGACAAAGGTCAGGCTCGTGGGAGTCGATGCCCCGGAGCTGGGTGGCGACGACCGAGAGCGAATGTACTTTGGCGCGGAGGCCCGTGTGTTTGCCGAGCATCTGGCGATGGACAAGCGCGTGACGGTTTATCTCGACGAGCAGGCCGGCAGCCGGGACCGCTACGGAAGGCTGCTTGCATACATCGAGTTGCCCGACGGCAAGTTCCTCAACGAGCAGCTCCTGCTCGAAGGTTACGCCTACGCCGACGTGCGCTTTCGCCACAGTTATTTTCAGAAGTACCGGCAACTGGAGGCGAGCGCCCGGGCCCTGAAGGAAGGACTGTGGGCGGGCGTCACACCCGAGCAGATGCCCCCCTGGCTCCGGCGGCTGCAATCCAAGCCACCGGCCCAGCGATAATCCGGCCCCGCCGGACGGTTACAAGTTGTACTCCTTGATCTTGCGATAGAGCGTTCGTTCGCCGATGCCGAGGATTTTGGCGGCCTTCTCCCGGTTGCCTTCGGTCCGGGCGAGGGTATCGACGATCGCTTTCTTCTCCAGCTCGTTGAGTGAGACGCCGGCCAGGTTTGCCGGCGCGCCGGGGCCCGGCAACTGACGGCGCTGGGAGATCTCCGGGGGGATATCCCGAACGTCGATCCTGTCGCAATCGCACATAACGACCATGGTTCGGATAACGTTTTTCAGTTGGCGGATGTTGCCCGGCCACTCGTAGCCGGTAAGAATGCCCATGGCGGCACTGGCAATGCCGGTAACCTTCAGGCCGGTCTCCTCGACCGCCTCTTTCAGGAAATGCTCCGCCAGGATCGGGATGTCCTCCGGCCTCTCCCGCAGCGGCGGCAAACGGACGTTCACGCCCCGGATGCGGAAATAAAGGTCCTCCCGGAATTCGCTGCGTTCGATGAGCTTCGTCAGGTTGTGATTCGTGGCGCTGATGATTCGCACATCCACGACGACCGACTTGTTCGAGCCGACCGGCACGACGACGCCGTCCTCGATCACCCGCAACAGCTTGGCCTGCATGTTCATCGGCATATCGCCGATTTCGTCGAGAAGCAGCGTCCCTTTGTCCGCGACTTCGAAGAGCCCTTTGCGGTCGCTGTTGGCGCCGGTGAAGGCGCCTTTGACGTGCCCGAACAACTCGCTTTCCAGCAGGGTCTCGCTCAGCCCGGCGCAGTTGACCGGCTTGAAAGGCTTATCGCTGCGTCGCGAGTTGTTATGGATGGCGCGGGCCAGGAGTTCCTTGCCCGTGCCGGAGGGGCCCTCGATGAGCACCGAGATATTGGTCGGGGCCACGCGGCGGACGACCTCGAAGACGCCCTGCATGACGGGGCTGACACCCCGGATGCCCTCGAAGAGGAATGGTTCCTCCTCCGGCCCCCTCGCAGCGCGTCGGGCCTGCGCGGCGGCCGCCTTGCGGACCGCCTGCTCCACGAGTGTTCGGAGTTGGTCCACGTCCAACGGCTTGACCAGATAGTCGAACGCCCCCTGCCGAATCGCCTCCTTGCAGTTCTCGATCGTCGCGTAGGCGGTGATCAAAATCACTTCGGTCGCGCTGCTGTTGTGCCGGGCCTCCCGAAGCACGTCCAGACCATCGACCTGCCCCTCCAGCTTCAGGTCGGTCACCACGACATCGACCTGCTGATTCTGCAGCACTTCGACGGCATGCTCGCCCGTGTAGACGGCCAGCGCCTTGACGGGCAGCTGGCCGAGGGCCTCCACGATGCCATCGGCGTGGTCGCGCTCGTCATCCACCACGAGAATCACCGGTTTCTGCTCTGTCCGATAATCACTCAATATCGCACCTGTACGTCGTGTCCAAGACTCATTCTCAGGTCAGGATCGCGAGGGCGCCCGCGCAATAAGTTGGAAACAACATACGCCCGGCCCCCCTTTTGCACCCTGAACTGATCTCTATGCCATTGTACGCAAGGCGGTTCCGTCTATCAAGGGTTGGTGCAGAAGGCGGGCGACTCGTGGGCGCTGCATTTGGCGGGCCACGCTACGCCTGTCAGGCTGAATGAGATGAAGGGCTTCCCCAAACGCACAACTCCGCATTGTGGCCGGGGCGAGTCATTATTCGCCCCGGCCGCCTTCTTCGTGCGTGGCTTGCCACGAAACTCAGTCGCACACGCGATTCCTGCCCGCCGACGGCTTCCGCCTCCCCGGGCGGGACCCTGGTCAACCGTCAAACAGGAGGCCGCAGACGGAGCATCCGTTCAACCGGCGATTGGGGTCAAGCTCCCGGCGGCACCTGCCGCACCTGACGACCGTGTTTCTGCGTTTGACCCGCCCGGGCAGCGCCTTCGCCAGCAGGCCGGCAAAAAGCAGGACCCAGATGACGCCGAATACGCAAACGGCCGAGGCCGGGTCGCGGGGCACGTTTGCGGCAATCGTGGCCGCCAGGAGCGGCCCGCCGACGAGACCCACAACCAGGGCAAGGCCGAACAGCCAGACATTTCCCCGTCGCACCTCGACCTCCTGCACTTCCTGCACGACGGCCGGGTTCTCCGCACAGCGCACGTAAGGGTTGCCGTCCTGGTCCCAGTGCAGTTTTTTCAATTGCTCGTCGTAGTAATGCCGATTGTACTCCAGACCGCGGCAGATCTTGTGGTAGCGCCCGTTCAGTTGAAAGTCGTTTTCCGTCGGGAACCTCCTGAATTCCGCCAGGAAAACACAATCGGCCACCGCAAGCATCGACTGATCGACACCGGCGATCCAGAGATAGCTCGACGGCGCCGCGTTGTATCCGCGGACCACCCCCTGCACGTGCTCGGCCGTGATGGCGCCCCGTTTCAGCAGGGTCCGCAGGAGCCGGTCCTTCATGATATGCACCGCGCCGTGCTGGTACGTGCGGCCCCCGCCGACGGCCACGATGCGCTGCACCATTCGTCCGTGAATTCCGCTTTGTACTGCCATCATCGCGGGCATGTGCCCTCCTTGGCATCCATCCGTACATCAATCCATATTCTCCCTGACAGGCGTCGAATGATACCGCGCGGGCGCCGCGATTGTCAAGGTTCCCGCACTACAAAGGCCTCCCCGCACTGCGGCGCGAGCGTGTAACTACTTGCCACGGGACATTGAAGAGCGTATAATGTGCTTATCACAAGCCCCTGGGCGACCGTTCGCTCTCTCTTCCATTCCTTAGTCCGGGGGCTTCTTTTCTCCAACTACTTTGTTATCAATGGCTTACAACCCTGTCGCGACACCTGCGGCCCGGCCTGGCCCGGCAGGCGCGGCGCCGCCCGCCGATGACATTGTGGGAAACTTACGGCTTCTCTGTGAATTTTCGACAGGCGGAAATACGTAAATTTTTAAGGTCGGTCTTTGCGAAGCACGGCTGCCGGTGCAGGCTACCCCGGCCGACTCTTGCTCTTTTGGGTTTCCATGGTGCGGCCGTCGGGTGATTCCCCGGCCTGGTTGTGGCTCGCCGCCGCGGGAACCGGACTGCTCGATTCGGAGCCCGTCAACTGGATAATCCAGCCCAGCTCGCTCTGGAAGAGCCGCCACAGGTCGGGCGTCTTGTCCTTCGGCAGATAGATGGCCATCGCTATACTCGCGCAGACGCCGATGGCCGTATGCACCCAGTCGATGCTCCTCTGTCGCCGGGCGGCCTCGCCCAGGTACTGCAGCTTGCTGCGGACCAGCGTGCTTTCATCGACCCCGAGCTTCAACTCCCGGACCACTGCGGCCGCCAGCCGGATCAGGGCCGCCGCGATGCGGTCCGCCTCGACCGCCGAGATCGGCTCGTTCGGGCCCTCCTCGGCCACGCGAACGCCCAGCGCCAGCGTGTACTTCGCCAATTCCCCCCACAAATCGGGCGCCGCCACCTCCCGCTTGAGCCAGTGCACCCACTTCTTGAAGATCCCCTCCTGCTCCTCCCAGGTCTTGGGGTACTCATAATCGAGCGACCGGAACTGGCCCGGGCTCGCCGCACACCAGGCGTTCACCTCGTGCGAGGAGAACTGGAAATAGTACGTCCCGTCGCGAAAGTTCAGGCGGGAAACTGTCAGGCTGCCCGCGATCGTCTCGGTCGTCCAGGAGAATTCCGATGGCTCCAGCCCCTCTTCCCGCAAAATCTCATAGACGCGGTTCCGCTGCGAGCGCAGCAGGGTAAACTTCTTGAACATTCTTCCATCCCCGATTGGTAGCGAAATCCCTTTCTTCTCTGCTTTCGTCGTGTCCGCACCCCCGCGCAGGTCCTTTGCCGGAACGTCATCCGGGCCCAACCCCCGCGCCGGCACGTCGTGCAGCACTTCATAACTCAACAGCTCGTCGCTCGTTTACCTCCTTT
>CAYFUB010000377.1:0-2743 GCA_964346195.1 uncultured Pirellulales bacterium | reverse complement strand
CCCAGGACAACTCCGTCCATCCAGCCACCCCTGAGGGCGACGCCTGTGAAGACCCCGACTCAGACCTCGTCTTCGATATCTCCGACAACTGCCCCGATACCCCCAACACCTCCCAGGACAACTCCGTCCATCCAGCCACCCCTGAGGGAGACGCCTGCGAAGACCCCGACTCAGACCTCGTCTTCGATATCTCCGACAACTGCCCCGATACTCCCAACCCCGGCCAGGAGAACACCGATGTCAGCCTGGAAGCTGCGGGAGCAGGGGTCATCGGCGACTCTGCGGGTGATGCTTGCGACGAAGACGACGACAACGAGTCGGGGCCAGAGACCCAAGATCCGGGGGCTTCGGGCGCAACATGCCCGCCGGGGACCCTGCCGGTGTGGGCGGACTGCGTCGAGACCTATTTGGGCACGGCCATCGATGACAACTGCACGGGCACGCCCGGACCCGGCGGCGACGCGTTCCCGCCGGACATCAACAGCGACGGAACAGTAAACATCTTCGACGTATTCCAGATGTTCTCCGTTTGGCTACAGCCCGTGGAGCCTCCCCCGGCGATCGACCCCGGCAGACGCTACGACTTGAATGCTGATGGGGGAGTGAACTCGCTGGATGTCTTCCTGATGTTCCCATCCTGGCTAGGCAGTTGCACATAGCCTTTGCCCCTGTTCGGGCGATTGACGCCCCATAGCCCGGACGTATAATGGGGCTGCTCCCAGTCTCCAGTTAGGGGGGCTATGGAACACTTCCGACTAGCTGTCCTGTGCCTGCTCACGGCTGCGGCCGTGCTCGTCTTCGGTCGGGCTCCTACCGCCGCCGTCATCGCGCCGCCGGCGCCCCTCAACACGAACGCCGAGACCGATTCTGGAGACGACGAGTTCCCCTATGTCGCGAGCGATGGTGCCGGGCACTGGCTTAGTGTATGGCAGTCTGACGACGACCTGGGCGGACCCATCGGGACGGACAGCGACATCCTGATCGCCCGCTCCACGGACAACGGCACCACCTGGGCCGCCCCCGCGCCCCTCTACACGAACGCCGGCTCGAATACCGGCGACGACGAGGCTCCACGAGTGGCGACCGACGGGGCTGGCAACTGGGTAGCCGTCTGGCAGTCGGCCGACACCGTGGACGGCACCATCGGGACGGACTGGGACATCCTCACGACCCATTCCTCGGACAACGGCGCGACCTGGAGCACTCCGATCCCCCTCAACACCAACGCCGCCACCGACGGAGGAGATGACATGGCCCCCCAGGTGGCCACGAACGCAACCGGCAACTGGGTGGCCGTCTGGCAATCGACCGATCCCCTAGGTGAAACCATAGGAGCCGACGAGGACATCCTCGTTTCCCGCTCCACGGACAACGGCGCTACTTGGACGCCGCTCACTTACCTGAACGCAAACGCCGGGGGGGACCCCTCCAATGCGCAAGACACCGTGCCGCAGATAGCAACGGACGGGGCCGTTAACTGGGTGACGGTCTGGCAGTCAACCGCCACCCTGGGCACGGGCCTAGGCACCGACGAGGACATCCTGGTAGCGCGCTCCACCGGCGACGGAGTCTTCTGGACGTCGCCCGCCGGGCTGAACAGCAACGCCCCCGGCGACAATAAGCCGGACGTAAGCCCGCAACTGGCGACGGCCAGCGGCAGGTGGGTAGCGGTCTGGCAGTCTTTCGACAGTCTCGGCGGCACCATCGGCCTGGACAGCGACATCCTGACGGCGCAGTCCACGGACAATGGGGCTAGCTGGACGAGCGCTGCACCGCTCAACGGGAACGCGACGACGGACTCGGGGAATGATGGTGACCCCCACCTGGCCACGAACGGGTTCGGCCACTGGGCGGCGGTCTGGCCCTCCACGGACGACCTGGGCGGCACAATCTTCACTGACCCGGATGTTCTCGTGTCCCGCTCCACGGACGACGCGGGCACCTGGGATCTTCCCGTCCCTCTCAACACAAACGCGGCCACTGACACGGAGAGCGACAGTTCACCTACCATAGCGGCTGGCGTCGGCACCTGGGTGGCGGTCTGGCGCTCCTTCGAAAACCTGGGAGGAGCTATCGGCACGGATGCAGACGTGCTCTTCACCACTCTAGATGCCAGCTGCGGGCCACCGGACCTCGACGGCGACGGGTGGGGCGACGCCTGCGACAACTGTCCGATGGTAGCAACGCCCTGGTTCGTGCCCGCCGGCGACGCCGATTGCGACGGCTTCACCACATCAGATGAAACCGTCATTGAGACCGACCCCGCAGTCGCCTGCGACGACACCCTAGGCCTACCGGACTGGCCACCGGATTTCAACGATGATAAGACTGTGAACGTATTGGACGTCTTTCAGATGTTTCCGGTTTGGCTCAGCGTGGGCCAGCGCCAGGACCTGAACCTCGACGGGGTCGTCAACGTCCTTGATGTGTTCCTGATGTTCGATTACTGGATCGAGACCTGCACGTAGGATATTCGCCCGGCCATGACACAGGGATCACCCCGATGATTCGCATCCTCGTGAAGAGTATCCGCGCGCTGATCCTGCTGGTCGCGCTGGCCGCGCTCCATGACGCCATTTCGGTTGGAGGCTCACGAGAAACGGCCCAACAAGCTCGACCAGACATCGTATTACTCATCGGTTGACCCGTCACGCACCAAGCTGTTAGGGTGGGGCCTCAGATTAGCTTGCATCTCGGGAATGTCGCGGCGGCTCGCGAACGACTGGAGACGAACATATTGCGG
>CAYFUB010000376.1:0-4299 GCA_964346195.1 uncultured Pirellulales bacterium | reverse complement strand
GGGATGGGCTGGTGGAACAAGCCTGTCACAGCGTGGACAAGATTGCCTGGGCGATGAACGGGGTCCTGCCTCTCAAAGCGGTAGCCACCGGCGGTCGCCAGTTCCCCAACAACGAGGGCAATATCTTCGACCACATCGATGTCTTCTACGAATTCCCGGACGGAGTTCGCGCGTTCATGGCCCAGCGTCAGATCAGCAATTGCTACAGTGACAACTCGGACTACCTCATGGGCACCGAAGGTCTGGGCGCCATCAAGGGCTGGAACGATCCCATCATCACGGGCAAGGAGTCCTGGCGCTACAGCGGTCCCAAATCCGACATGTACCAGGTCGAGCACGATGAATTGTTCGCCTCCATCCGCAGTGGCCGACCCATCAATGATGGTATCTGGATGGCCCACAGCACGCTTATGGCCATCATGGGACGCATGGCCGCCTACACCGGAAAAGAGATCTCCTGGACCGAAGCCCTGAATTCCAAGAAACAACTCGTCCCCGACAACTTGACCTGGGACATGGACTTGCCTGTCAAACCCATGGCCATGCCGGGAACAACAGCGTTTGTATGATTATTATGGCCGCCGGGGGGGACAGGGGAAAGTCACGAATGGCGGCTCCTTAAGCTGGTCTTATGAGGGAGCTTTGCCCATGAGCCGGTCCAAGAGCGGATTTACGCTGATCGAATTGCTGGTGGTTGTCGCGATCATTGCGCTGCTGATGGGGATCCTCCTGCCGGCTTTGGGCCGGGCCAAGAAACAGGCGCAGGCCACCACGTGTCTGAGCGGCCTCAAACAGATTGGCGTGGCAGCCGTGCTCTACGCCCAGGATTACGACCTGTTCATCCCGCGCGGCTCGACCGGCAGTACGGCCATCTGGTTCATGCAGTACCTGCCTTACGTCGGTCAAAGGCAGGACCAACGCGATTACCGAAGCGTGAAGATCTATCGCTGCAAGAGCTTCCCCACGACCGGCAGCGGTCTGTACGACATCCCCAATTCCCGACAGACGGTCTGTTACGTGATCAACGACTGGACGTTCTCCAGCCGGACCGACAACACCGGCACCGGCGTGGGAAAACCCACCAAGCTGTCCGTGTTCAAGCGACCGGCCGAGACGATCTATCTGGCCGACAACGAAGCCGGCCCCTGGCGCCCCATCATCGAGAGCGCCGACAGCCGCGAAATCATCCGCTGTGACATCTTCACTCGCACGCATCTGCCGCTTTCGGACAGCCAGGACATCAACGACGGACGACGAATCGCTCGCGAGCGGCACAGAAAAGGCTGCAATGTCCTGTTCCTCGACTGGCACTCCGAATACGTCGGCGCCGAAGACATGACCATCGATATGTGGCGCGACAAATAGTCGCGGCGATCCGCCGTCCTCCAGACATTCGTAGAATTCGTGCCCTTGATAGTTGAAAGAACCTTTGTGAACAACGAATCCCACTAATCGCACGAATGAAGTGAATATCAGTGCCTGCGGGGATAGTGCGTGGCCAGCCAGCGGATATCGACGTTCTCGGGGTCGCTCAGGCCGCTCATGTCGGGGTAGCGGAGCCCGTCCCGGATTTCGTTGGACCAGCGCTGCGTGCGCGGGTCCTCCCAGGTCTTCCTCGCGGAGTGGCCGTCCGCATAGCCGAACATGGTCACATTGTTGTGAAAGACCGCGATGGTATCGATCAGAATGAACCTGTACGGGTCGAACGCCCACGCATCCATGTTATAGTCCCGGTTGTCGTTTTCTTCGACCACGACGTAGGTGGCACTGGCATTCTTCAGCTCCGTGATCCTGACCAGACGGTCGTTGCTCGCGGGCGCACCATACCGGCCGGTCAGTTCGTCCACCGGCGCGTTCAAATGATAAGGCAACGAGTACGTGCGGTAGCCGCCCGTGCCGCCGTAGCCGGGATACGTCGGCGCTCGTACGGAACGCTTGTCCGTCGGACAATTCAGCAGCTTCGCCTTCTTGTAGTACGGAAACAGCGTCCCGTTTTCGATCCCGCGAATCTCTTCCTCAGCCGTGAAGTTGGATCTCTTCTCCGCGCCCGACACCAGGTCCCGGGGCAGCCTCACCCAGTCAAACCTTCCGCCGGGGTCGCTCGTCATCGGGCCGCACATGATGTAGTCATTGTCTTCGGCATACATCAGCCAGGCTAGGACCACTTGCTTTTCATTGCTCAGGCAAACGGACGACCCCGCCTGTTGTTTGGCGACGTTCAACGCCGGGATGAGAATCGCCGTCAGCAGCGCAATAATCGCGATGACCACCAACAACTCAATGAGCGTGAATCCGCTTTTTGACGCCATCACCATGACCCTAGCGTGTCTCCAGGACATCTCTTCACTTGCAGACAGATACTATCACACGCTGCTGCCGGAAGAACCAAGTATATCAGATCAGCGGACATTATGCTTAATGGAGAACAGAATTAGGTGATGTACTCCCGTAATCCCCGTGTGAATTCGGCCGTACGGTACCCTAAGTCTGGCAGAAGCCGCTACCCTGCATTCTGACGGCTGACCCTTATCGTGCCCGGGGGCGTGCCTGTTTTCCCTTGGGCGGGTCCTTTGCCGAACGCAGCCGTCAGGGCATCGTATTGCGCGCGTGTGATAGGCAGCATGGAGCCATGCCGGACGTTCGCGGGCAACGCATACTTGTCCCAGTCGGGGCGCTGCCCGCCGGCAATCTGGACCCAGGGGCCCTGGAGACGGGCCGCCACGGAAAGGCCGTAGGCGACGCCGGGATATTGCTCGTAGTAGAGGTACCAGGCCCGGCCGTTGGGTGAGGGGATGAGGGTCGGGGCCTCGCGGAAATTCGGACTGAGCGGCGGCCCCGGCTCGGAATACGGTCCCAGCAGGCCCGGCGCACTGGCGATGCGAATGGTCTTGCCCGTGGTCCAATCCAGCGTCGGATAGCGTTCGTCCTTCAGGATGGCGTGATAGCGGTCCCCTTCCCGGCGGACAATCACGTCGATCGTCGCCATATCCCACGGAAAGAGCTTGCGCGGCGGGTCGGAGAAGGTCTTCAGGTCCTTCGAGGTCACGTAGAGCGTCCGCTGGCTGGCCCAGTACGGTTCCGGCAGGTCCGTTCGCCCGAGCTCGTGCGGCGTGTGCCACGTGAGCAGGTAGTGAGAGCTGGCCGGATCAAAGAACAGCTTCGGCGCTCCGATCCGCGCCATGGCCTTGGGATAATCAGGCACGCGCTTCAGGTCCGGCACGTAGTCGCCATACTTGACCCACGCGACCAGATCATCAGAGACCCAGAAATTGATGTCCGGCCGGTCGTCGCCGCGATTGCCCACGAGGTAGTATCGCCCATCGTGCCCCTGGCAGATGTCCGGATGGCCGCGGTATTCCTCGTTGACCCGCCGGCCGCCGTTGAGTATCTCCCAGTGCACCCCATCGACGCTGACGCTGTAATACAGCCGCCCGTAGTCGCCCTGCATCATGTGCGCAAAGAGATAAGCTTCATACTTAGCCGTTTCTCCCGCCCGGACCTGTCCCGGGGGATCCGGCATCTGCGCCCGTCCCGCCCCCACCCAGAACAGGCCCACCACCACCAGCCACACGCAACCTGGATGAACCCTCATGCGAGTCAACGTCGTCCGCGGAAGTCCTATCGGCCAAGGGGTCTCTTTCCATTTCCGCCCTGGGGAACCGCCATTCGTGGCGGTCCTCGACTCACGGCCTAATCGCGTCCGCCTGACTGTATTCTCCAAACGAAGATGGTGCCGTCGCCATTGCCAGAGACAATCGTGCTCCCGTCGGGCGAGACGGCCACGGAACGTGCCCCCTTTTCATACTTGCACAGAGACATGAGTTCCTCACCCGATTCGACATCCCATATCTTGATCGTATAGTCCCAACTGCTGACAGAAATGATCCGCTTGTCGTCGGGACTGACGGCCAATGAGCTTATTGCACCGCCATGTCCTCTCAGGGTCCTCAGCTCTTCCCCTGATTCGGCGTCCCAAATCTTGATAGTCTTATCCCAGGCGCCCGACACGAGTCTCCCGCCATTCCGACTGAAGGCGACGGCGTTTACCTGGCCCTGATGCCCGCTCAGGGTCCTCAGCTCTTCACCCGACTGCACATCCCATATCCTGATGATTGTGTCGTTACCAGCTTAGATGATGCAGGACTCATCCGGCCTCACCGATACAGCTCTTACAGAATCATCATGTCCGGTGAGTGTCCTTATTTCGACACCCGTTTCTGCATCCCACATCTTTATGGTTCTGTCCCGACTCCCGGAGACCAGGACTTTGCCGTCCGGACTGTAAGCCAGCGCCGTAGC
>CAYFUB010000375.1:0-13833 GCA_964346195.1 uncultured Pirellulales bacterium | reverse complement strand
ATGTGGACCCAGGGCGAGGATCGGGCGCTCATCGTCGTCCAGGCGCCCCCGCGGGAAGAAGGGATCGCGACCCTCAAGGTCGATGACAACCTGTGGAACTACTTTCCCCGGATCCGGCGGACCATTCGCATTCCGCCCTCCATGATGCAGAGTTCCTGGCTGGGCACGGATTTCACGAACGACGACCTCGTGCGCGAGTCGTCGTACGAGGAGGACTACCGCTATGAGCTGGTCAGTCAGGTCGAGGACCCCAACGGCTGGCTGGTCCGCTTCACGGCCAAGCCTAAGACGGTCGGGCTCTGGGAGCAGTTCGACCTGATCGTCTCGCCGGACGGGACCATCCCGATCCAGGCGAAGTACTACGATCGCAAGGGCCGACACGCCCGGACCATGTACTGGAGCGATGTGCGGGTCTTCGATGGTCGGCGCCTCCCGGCCCACCTGAAGCTGGTCCCGGAAGACAAGGAAGGCGAATGGACGGAGATGCTCTATCTGGATATCGACTTCAATGTCGAGGTCCCGGCCTCCGCATTCAGCCTGTCCGAGCTGGAGCGCACGCGGTAAAGATCGCATAGGGAAAGGAGCCATGAAGCACACGACCCTGCGCGTTGCCTGGCGCAATCTTGGGCGCAACCGGCGTCGCACGCTGCTGGCGCTGGGAGCGATCGCGCTGGGGCAGTTGACGCTCGTGTTTGTCAACTGCCTTATGGCCGGGACATACAACCAGATGCTCGAGACGATCACCGGTCCGCTCATCGGCCACGTGCAGATTCATCATCCCGAGTGGCGTCAGGAGCACGCGCTGGACCTGTATCTCGATGACGTGTCGGAGCTGGTGTCGAGGCTGCGGGCGCTGCCGGAGGTCGAAGAGGTGCTGCCCCGCATCTATGCGCCGGTGCTGGCAGCCTCGGGTGAGAAGTCAGACAAGCCGGCCGATGCCGAACCGGCCGTTGTGATCGGTGTGGACACAGCGGCCGAACGTGCCGTGAACGGCATCCTGCACGCGCTGCCGCCTGCCGACGTACCGGGTGATCGGCTCGTGGTCGTCGGTAAGATCCTGGCCAACCGGCTTGGGGTGGCCGTGGGACAGCAACTCGCGGTCATCGGCCAGGATATCGACGGGTTCCCCGCCGCCAATCTCTATCGCATCCGGGCCGTTATCGAAAGCACCGTCGACATCGTCGAGAGCCGGGGCATCGTCATGGACCTTGGCGCGGCACGAGAGCTCCTGGCCATGCCCGACCAGGCCCATGAAATCGTCGTTCGCGGCGCGGATTACAGGCAGGCGGCGGCACTGGCTCCGCGAATTTCAGCGCTGGATGGCCTGGCGCGGACCGAGGTGCTGCCCTGGCGGCAACTGGTGCCCGAACTGGCCCGCATCACGGACCTGAAGGCGTGGGTGGACCTGATATTCGTGGGCATCGTTTTCGTGGCGGCCGCCGCCGGGATCGCCAATACGGCCATGATGTCCACGTTCGAGCGCACGCGCGAGTTCGGTATGCTCCTGGCCCTCGGCACGGCGCCCCGGCGCATCGTGCGCATGGTCCTTTACGAGTCGGTGATGCTCGGTCTCATCGGGGTCGCCGTCGGCTCCGTGCTCGGTACGGCCGCCGTGCTGATCACCTCCGAGACGGGCATCAACTATGCCGCCCTTTCCGAAACCCGCCCGGAGGACGTGGCCTTCGGCGGGGTCAGCATCTCCTTCATGGTCTACCCCGATTTCGAGCTGCGCCACGTCATCTTCGGCATCCTGGCGGTCACCGCCACGAGCGTGATCGCCGCGACGTGGCCGGCCCTGCTGGCGGCTCGGCTCGAGCCGGTGGAGGCGATGCGCTCATGATCCGCAGTGTCTCGGCCAGATACGCCTTTCGCAGCCTGTTCCGGCACCCCCGCCGGACGGTCCTGTCTGTGGCCGGCATCGGCGTCGGGTGTGCCATTGCTCTGGTGGCCATCTCCTGGATCAGCGGCTCGGCCGAGATGCAGATTCGCGCCACGGCTGAAAGCGGGGCGGGGCATCTGCGTGTCGTGCCGCAAGCGTGGCTTGCGACGCGCGCGAACTCGCTGCGCCTGGCGCAGTGGCGAGAGGCGGCCGGGGCCGTCGCCGGCCTGCCGGGCGTGCGGGTGGCGGCGCTGCGGGCCCGCGCCAACGCGCTGCTGGCCCTGGGCAATCGCACGGCGGGGGTGGAGATCGTCGGTGTCCAGCCCGAGGCGGAGGCCCGGCTCAATCGCATCGTGCGCCGCGCCGAAATCGAAGGCCGCTACCTCCAGCCGGAGGATGAGAACCGCATCGTCATCGGCCGGGCCCTGGCTCAGCGGCTGGACGTCGGACTGGATGACGAACTCTATGTGACGCTCTCAGGGCGCGACGAGATCCGAAGCGCGATGCTCATCATCGTCGGGGTCATCGCCACCGGCAGCCGCGAACTCGACACCTCCATCGCGCACACGACGCTGGAGACGCTGAACGAGGTCACCGGTTACGAGGGCCCGGGGGAGATCTGCATGCTTCTGGAGGATTATGAGCTGATCGATGCGCGCCGGGAGCAACTGGCCGGGCTCGTGCCGCCCGGCAACGCCGTAATCACCTGGAAGCAGGTCAGCCCCGGCATCGCGGCCAACGTCGAGGGCGACCGGGCCTTCATGCACATCCTGCTCGCCATCATCATCGTCGTGGTCTCGCTCGGCATCGCCTCCGCGCAACTGACGGCGGTCCTGGAACGCCGCCGGGAACTGGCGATCCTGTCGGCCCTGGGTATGAAGGGGCGACAGGTCCTCGCCCTGATCGTGCTGGAAGCCATGATGATCGGCTTGGGCGGCGCGGTGGTTGCCCTGATGGCGGGTGGCGCGGGGGCCCATTATCTCGCCACCAAAGGCGTCAATCTGGCCGTGTTCATGGGCGAGGAGTTCTCTTTCGCCGACGTCTTGTTCGATCCGTACATCTACGGCGACTTCGGCGCGTGGCTTATCGGGTACGCGCTGGGCATCGCGGAGGTCGCGACGGTAGCCGCCTCGCTGTACCCGGCGTGGCTGGCCATACGGGTACACCCCGCGGATTCCTTGAGGACGATATGAGATGAATCGAACGAATGACACACCTCTGGTCTCGGTGCAGGAGGTCACGAAGGTCTACAAGATGGGCAAGGTCGAGGCCCCGGCGCTGCGCGGCGTCAGCCTGGATGTGCGCGCCGGGGATTTTCTCGCCATCGTCGGCCCCTCCGGCAGCGGCAAGACGACGCTGCTGAACCTCATCGGAGCACTGGACTCGGCGACGGGCGGCCGGCTCATGGTCCTGGGCAACGATGTTTCGGCCATGAGCAAGCGGCGGCGCGCCGACTTGCGCCTGCATGCGCTTGGCTTCGTCTTTCAGGCCTACAATCTCGTCCCGGTCCTGACGGCGCGGGAGAACGTCGAGTTCGTTCTGGAACTGCAGGGCGTGGGGACCGAGCGCCGGCAGCGGGCCATCGAGGTACTGGAGCAGTTGGGCCTGGGCGAATTTGCCGACCGGCGGCCCGGCGAGATGTCCGGCGGCCAGCAGCAGCGGGTCGCGGTGGCACGGGCCGTGGCCTCCAATCCCAGACTGGTCCTGGCCGACGAGCCCACGGCCAACCTCGACGGCGAGAACGCGGAAATCCTGTTGCAGATGATGCGGCGGCTCAATGAAGAGCGTGGGACCACGTTCATGTTCTCCACCCACGATTCACGGGTCGTTGCCCACGCCCGGCGGGTCGTGACGCTGGTCGACGGCCGGGTCGCGAAGGATGAGTCCCGAGGCGCTTCGACCCCCGCCGCCCAGCCACGGGAGCCAGAGGAAGGTTGAGACGATGGACCGCACGCGCAACGGCGAGAAACCGAGCAGGGGCGGTAGCCGGGACAAGTCCTATAGGTCCCACCCGTCCTATGCCGCTCCCTTGATTGGCGTCGCATTGCTGCTCGTCTTGCACCTGCTGTGCCGCAGCGCGCTCGCCATCGAACTATGGTCCGACGACGAGGGCCGGCGCGGGGACCTGGATGTGGCGGGCAAGACCACCTTCCTGACCTCCGACCTGCCGCCCGATCCCTTCCTGTTTCCCGAGGGCTGGAGCCGGACCACACTGGCCCGGCTGCGGCTCGGGCTCGACATCCACTACTGCGATTTCCTGGATTCGCAGCTTGCCTACGAGCAGCGGGCCCGCTGGACCTCCGGCGGGGCGGGTCCGACCGCGACGGGCAGCTTCCTGCCGTCCGGGGCCGAGGCGCCTTTTCGTATCACCCAGCTCGACTGGGAAATCTGTGGGCAGGACGACGATTTCGCGTACCGCCACGAGATCGACCGGGCGTTCGTCGCGCTGCATCCCAAGTGGGGCGAGGTCACGGCGGGCCGGCAGGCGATTGGCCTGGGCCGGGGCGTGCTGTTCAGCGCCGTCGATTTGTTCGCCCCGTTCTCACCACTGGAGGTCGATCGCGAATGGCGGCGGGGCGTCGATGCGTTCCGGGCCGAGTACCAGCTTACACCGACGAGCTCCGCCGAGCTGATCGGGGTCTTCGACGAGACCTGGGAGCAATCCGCCGTGCTCGGACGGCTCCGGGGCTACGCCGGTGACATCGACGGCTCTTTCATCTTCGGCAAGCACGCCGAGGATTTCCTGCTCGCCGGCGTCGTCTCCGGCACGGTCGTCGACGCTGAGGTCCACGCCGAGCTGGCGGTCTTCGACACGCCCGAGGCACAGCCCGACGGCACGCTCTGGCTGGGCGACGATGTCGTCACCAAGATTGTCCTGGGCAGTTCCTATGTCTTCGACATCGGCAGTGGCCTGACGGTGCTGGCCGAGTACCACTACTCCGGCTTCGGCGTCAAGGATGCCGAGGACGTCGTGAGCCGCTTCCAGGACCCCGACTTCGTGCGGCGTTTCCTCCGGGGCGACACGCAAATCCTCGGCCGCCAGGCCCTTGCCGGCCAGCTCAGCTACCCCTTCACCGATGCCATCAACGGCACGTTTCTCGTCCTGACCAATCCGACCGACGGTTCCGGCGTCCTCTCGCCGAGCCTTCGTCTGGACCTGCAGGACAACGTCACCCTCATCGGCAGCTTCTTCATCCCCTGGGGCGACGAGCCACGATTCGGACAGCTCCAATCCGAGTACGGCGCCACCCCCGCCAGCCTCTTCCTCCAGGCCAACATCTACTATTGACCCGCCTGTTTCGGAGTGCGGTCGGAATACGGTGGCGGCCCCCGTGGCTTTCGTAGCATGGGCGTCCCGCCCATGAAGGGTTCCCAAAACGCGATCTTCGCGTTTGGGGGCCCCAGACGCCCGTGATACTCATGGGCATGATGCCCATGCTACGCGATTGCGGATGCGCGGTTGCCGAGCAGTCCGAATCCGCCACCGAATGCCGACCACACCCCTGTTTCGCGGCCCGCGGCCCTTGCATTGCCGCCAGGAGTCAAGTACACTCAACGTCGCGGACGAGTATCTTCTTTTGCAGGATGTGTCTAACAAGGGCGACGTTATCGGCGTCCTTATATCGAGCAGCGGTAACTGGCATCGTGGTGTGCTGCTGGAGCCGATTCCGGAATGGTGGGGCAGATGAGAGGCGCCGTGCGGAGTCGCGTATGAGAAGGAAACGTCTTACGGTCATGCTGCTGATTGCGGCGGGGGTGACAGGCGGGGCACTGCTGGCGCTCTGGGCGTGGAGACCGCCGGTTTTGTACGAGGTGACCTTTCTCAATACGCCGAGCGGTGAGCGGATTATTCCTCATTCGATCAATGACCGCGGTCAGGTGGTCGGCGTCACACGAGCGGGACTAGGCGACAGGCATTTAGTCTTCTGGGATCGCGCCGGTGGCATTCAGGACCTCGGTCCGGTTCCTAGGTCGGAATGTGCCCTTAACAACATGGGCCAGATTGCAGCGACAGTGATTGACTCGAATGGCTTCCACCAGGCCTTCCTCCGTGATCCGAATGGCGCCGTTCAACTGCTAGGCACGCTGGGCGGGGTAAACAGTGTGGCCACCGCTCTCAACAACCGTGGTCAGGTCGTGGGCTGGTCGGACACCCGCATGGAGATTCACGCCTTCATCTGGGATCCGGCGAGCGGCATGCGGGATCTGGGGGCGCTTGGAGGAACCCAAAGTGTTGCCACGGTCGTGAACGACGTCGGTCAGGTTTTCGGTTTCTGCCAATCTGAACCCGGCCGGAGCCTGCCGCGCGAGCCCTGCTACTGGAATCCGGCGGATGAGACGGCCACTTCGGGCATCCGCCTGGCGGACCGTTCTTATGCCGACATGAACAGCCAGGGCTACATCGTCGGCAAGCATTGCTTTCTGGATAGTACGCCGCACATCGTGCTCTGGCAGGACCATACGGGCATGAAAAGACTGTTTCCTTACGACCCTGGTGGCGATGCGTTTGGAAACGCTCGCTTTATCAATGACATGAATCAGGTCATCTGCGCCGAGGTGCGCCTCAGCCGGCGGGGGCGATACAGCAGGCGGCCCGTTCGCATCCGGCATTTTCTCTGGGACCCGCAACGTGGCAGAATATGGCTCGACAGGTACTTGCCGCGTGGGTCTGGGAGCTTCGAGGTTCGGGACTTGAACAACCAAGGTTGCATCCTGGGCGTCATCCACGCGCGGGATGGCGGCAGTGAGGCTGTCCTGCTGGAACCGATCCCGGGGCGGTGGGGCAGATGAGAAGCGCTGTGCGGAGTCGGATATGAGAGGGAAACGCCTTATCGTCACGTTGCTGGTTGCCGCGGGAATGATAGCTGCGGCGTTGATAGTCCCGTGGGTCCGGAGGCCGGCGGTCTTGTACGAGGTGACTTTTCTCACTACGGCGGCCGGCGAGCCGATCATTCCTCATGCGATCAACAACCTCGGGCAGGTCGCAGGCTTGGTCGAGACACCTGATCGCCGGCAACATATCTTCCTGTGGGATAAAGACCAGGGGGCACAGGACCTCGGTTGCTACCGTATCCCGCGGCACCGTTCGCTGCGCGTGAACAATGCTGGTCAGGTCCTCGCCCAGGCGATAGATCCCAACGGCACTTGGGGAACTTACCTGCTGGACCCGAATGGGCATGAGCGGCTGTGGGACGCCTGGGGTAATGCGGGCCATCAATGGGTCGCACTCAACAATCGTGGTCAGCTTGCTGGGTACTCTCATACACCGACCGGTGCGATGCACGCCGCGATATGGGATCGGAGCACCGGTGTCAGGGACCTCGGAACACTCGGTGGCACCCACAGTTGGGCTCTGAGCATCAACGACAGGGGCCAGGTGGCGGGCTCTTCCCAGACCGTTGTTTCCGAAATTGCCATCCTTCACGCCTTCTTCTGGGACCCGAATACCGGCATGCAGGACCTCGGTCCCCTGGGGCCCGGCTCCGGCCAACGTGCTCACCTGAACGAGCAGGGCCAGGTTGTCGGTGCGTTCGACGTCGCGCGCTATCCGGCCTGCATTTCCATCTGGAGCCAGGCGCAGGGGCGCCGGCCGGGGCCCGTGATGGAGGACTGGTTCGCAGCGCAGGTGCTCGCCCTCAACGACGTCAATCAATTCCTCGTGCGGGTTACCTCGCCTGCCATCACGTTTGGGAAGCATCATTTCCGATATCGCGTCGAAGACCACCTTTGGGACCCCAATCAGGGCTTTGTGGCGCTGCGCCGGCACATCGGATGTCGAGGCATCCTTGCCTTCCGCGCCCGCGACCTGAATAACCGGGGACAGATCGTAGGCGAACTGGACTTGACGGCGTCGCAACGCACCCAGGGCGTGCTCCTGGACCCCGTGCCGAAGGGCGGGAAGAAATAACGAGTGGCGTAGAGGATCGAAGCCGTTGCGGAGTCGCTGAGTGAGCGACAACCGCTCACTACCACGCTGCTCGGGGCCACGGCCCTGCTCGACGCCGTGCTGACCAAAGACCAGAGCGGATGACCGCCGGGGATGGTCCGCAACCCATAGGATCTGCCTTCCTCTCAAGAAAGGGGCTGCGGACAGTGCCCACAGCCGCGTAAGAATCGCATACCATAGATGACTTGGGCTACTTGGCGTGGATCACGGTGGAGCCGCCGCTAATGGCCAAGGGAGTTGCCCTATCCCACAGAAGCTTTCTCAGTTGCCTCCGCTGGTGACGCGGATTACGTCCGCTCCTTCAAAAGAAGGTCCACCGACAAGGTCGCCGGTCACGGTCAGCTCGACATAGCCGGTCAGACCTACTCCAATCACGTACTCCTGGACAGCGGATCGGTAGAACTTGACCATTCGTTCACGAATCCCATCTCCATCATGATCCATGATGTTCGAGGTATTTGCTCCCGCCCTGGCCCAGCCTTCTTCTCCAATATAAGCGGGGATGCCTTCGAGGGTGACAGTCGAACCATCGATATCGATCACATCGAAACCGTTCGGTAGCTCGATATAGCAGGTGACCCACTTGTCCTTGCTGCTCAAATCGAGGGTATCAGGGTCTATGTCAATACTAGCCGCAATCGTAGTCCTGGCAAGCTGCTGAATCTCGGGCTCCGACAATGCCCGGTTGTAGATTCGGACTTCATCAATGTCGCCAGTCCCACACCTGTATCCTCCCTGCCAGCGATACGTACCGATATAGACCGCTGCCGAAATGTTGTTTATTGTGGAAATCGTCTGGGTTTTTTGAAGAACCGGCACCCCATCCTGGTACATACGGATTTGACCTCCAGAACCGCTCCAAGTCACTGCAATGTGGTGCCATTGATTGTCTTTTAAGTTCGGTTGCGGCGTGGGAGTCCCCCCCTCAATACTAATACTGTCTGAAATGGCGAGCGTTGGATATGTTCCGTAGCCCCTCAGAAGGAACTCATATGCAATTGCCCCTATAACGCTGCTGTTACTCTCCTTGGCTACTATTCCCCAATCATCACTTGATTGGTCGACCTTTATATGGGCCGAGATTGTGCCGCTTCCGCCCGAGAGGTCCAGAGTAGGATGGTCTGGTACACTGATATAGGCGGACCCGTTTAAGTGGACTGCCCCACCTGATACTCCCGCCGTGGAAGTCACAGCTCCCACAAGAGAACCATGATTTCCAGTACCAGAATAATCGCAGCCGAGATTACCGGCGTCGTCGAAGCTCCAGTAGCCGACTAAGCCGGTACTTAGGTCAGCATATCCAAAGCTTCCTGTCAGCAGAATCGCCAACATCGCCCCTAACATCGCTTTTCTCATTCTTGTCCTCATGGCCCTCTCTCCCAACAGAATCATTGTTCTTGAGTTTCCATTTTGCTGGTCTTCTGAACTGTCGCCACGTGATTGCAGGCGGCGTTCTGGTAGCCTTCGGCCCTCTTGAGACCGTACGCCGCAATCGAAGAATGGATCGCAGTTGCTCGATAGGCATCCTCCTTTCTCCCCTCCGAGCGCGCAGAGCCTCTGCGCTGCGCCTTGGTTTGTTTCTCAAGCGGCCTCTACCACCTACTCCGCTTCTTATCTCAGCCCACTCCATGCTTCTCCTCCGGGGCGCCCGCTGAAGCCCCAAAGGCCTATTCTGTAGGCTTGACAAGCCGCCAATGTACCACCGGACGATGGAGTCTGTCAATCCAGATGAATACGTATTCTGGCCGCGAGCACGCAGATCTCTGAGCCGGAAACGAGGCCCGTCCCACGAGTGCCCGAGTTCTTGTTAATCACGCAGTGACGCACCTGGACGCACGCAGGTTAGACGTGCAGGGACAAACCTATGAGGGATATTCTGCGACCTCGACGTACCCCTTCTTCTGAAGGTAATCCCTGACATATTGCACAGTAGCGGCGAAGTCCTGGCCAAGACCTTTCTCGCTGTCGTTCGCGTGTCTGGTCCACTTCTGGTTGAGGCCCACCGTTCCCTCTTCCATCTCACAGCGAAGGTCTCCTCCTGCGCCCGGTGTTCCCTCGAGCTCGATATCATATCCTCTCAGCATGGTAGCCACTTCGCGCGGTTCCCCAACACCTATGTTAGACTCATTGGCTCTACCAGTCACCGTAAGTAGATGGACTTCCGTTGCGTCTACATCGCGTTCGAGAAACATCCACTCAATGTCGCCATTGTGGTCGACTCGCTCGATCTTAAGGTCGAAACCAGCCGCCGGAGCTTCGTAGAACCATTTGCCCTCTGCTCCTTCGCCGTACTCGATATAGATCGCTTGGCTGAGGCTGACCCTACCGTCTGGGTCGTACGCAACCTCCATCATCAAGTATCCTTTGTCATCTTCGAGCGCGACATCCCAAGTGTTCTCATGGCGGTCATACTCACGTCCGGTTGTGGTGAAGTCATAGATTAATATCTCCGCGTATCCAGGTATACAGCAGGCCAGCACTACGGTCAGTGTTGTCAATAATCGTGTGTGCGCTCTCATCTCTCATCTCCTTCAGGTTGTGCGGTTAACTACGCGGCGGCGCCACGTCGCGCTCAGAATCCGCATCCGAGACGCATCAGGCGTTTGCCCTTGGCGCGGTTGAATAACCTCCTGGTGTCTCTCCTTTCTCCCCCAACGCGGCGCAGACCCTCGGTGCTGCGACCCAGTCCATTCCTCATGCGGCCTCTACCACCTACTCCGCCAATTATCTGAGCCCACTCCATGCTGCTCCTCCGGGGCGCCCGCTGATGCCCCAAAAGCGTTATTCGGCAGACTTGATAACTCGAAAATCTACCCCAGGCCGGTAGAGTCTGTCAATCCCGATAAGTACGTATTCTGCGGGGAATGGGCAGATTCCTGAGACAGTTCTGATGATACCGCCGATGTCCGCTACCACTCGCAATCGCTAGGGGCTGCGGAGAGGCTGAGCACAGGGGAGAATTATGTTCGGCGCAGAGGCTCAGCCGTAAACGGCTTCGCCGTTGTGGGCGTAGTCGGCAATCAGGGAATCGCCGCTCTGCCATTCCTGAGGCGTCATGGCAATCGCCTCGATAGGCTGGAATACGGTGGCTATGGCGGCTGAAAGAATGTCGATCCTTTCCCAGTAGCCCTTGCCGGCAAAGCCCTCAGAGATCACCACGAGATCGATATCGCTGTCCGGGCGCTGCGTGTCGGTGCTCCATGACCCGAACAGAATAATTTTTTGGGGCCTGATATTCTCAGCTTTCAGCGCCTTGGCGAAATCGGAGATGACCCTCAAAACTGTTTCTTTATCCACTCCAAAATTTCCTTTTTCCACGCCAGGGGAGACCGCAGACTGCGACGACGAGACGGTGCGTGATACGCACCCTACAGACTGAATTCTGGCAAGCACGGTCAAACACGTATGGCTGTGGTACCCACCATATCGCCTTGCCCCGTTTCGAATTTGGGATTTAGAGGTTTCGCATTTGTTTCGGATTTCGAGCTTTATGCTCCGCGTTTCGATTCATCGCACCACTCATTATAGCGTCCAGGGACTGCGCATGGGGCGGGTCAGGAGGCGGTTGGCTTGGTCGTCGTTGACGAGTTCCTCCTTGATCGGGTCCCAGCGGAGCTTGCGGCCGGTGCGGATCGCGATGTCGTCGAGGTGGCAGATGGTGTCGGAACGCACGGCGGCCTCAATCGGGGAGATCGTCTGCTGACGGGTCCGGACGCAATCGAGGAAGTTGCGGCGGTGATTGTTGCTGACGGGCAGTCGCGGCTCGCTCGAATCGAAGACCGTATCGAGGAGCGATTTCGGCCCGGCGTCAATCCCGCCGCGGGAGACAATGACCCAGCCGTCGGCGCCGAGGAAGAGAATGCCCACGCCGCTGTATTGGAGCGCCTTGGATTGGAACTGGGGGAACTCGCGCACGGCCTGCGCCCGGTCCAGGTGGATCATCTTGACGCCGTTGGCATAGGCGTGCTCGACGCGCCAGGTTAGCGCCGTATCACACAGCCCATCTTTGGGGAGAACGCCCGTTCCTTCGATTTCCAGCGGGCCCGTGTCGTCGGCGTCATTGCCCCATTGGGCGATGTCCATGTGATGGATGCCCCATGCGCCACTGAGACAACCCAGGCCGTAATCGTGGATGTGCATCCAGTAGCCGGGGCTGCCCTCGGCGCGCGAGGCGGCCCGCTCGAACGTGTAGGGAGCCCAGGGGGCCGGACCGAGCCACATGTCGTAATCGAACTCGCCCGGGTCGGGCTGCAGCTGGGTGGGCTGGTTCGGCAATTCGGCGCCGGGCAGGGAACCGACGACGATGGTGTGCAGCTTGCCGATTCGGCCGTTGCAGACCAGTTCGCAGCCGAACCGGAAGTCACGGCCGCTACGTTGCTGCGTGCCGAATTGAAAGACCACACCATAGCGGTTCACCGCCTCGCGAAGGGCCTTGGCGGCCGCGACGTGTACGTCGATAGGCTTCTCCAGGTACATGTCCTTGCGGTTCCTGGCGGCCTCAATCGCAATCAGGGCGTGCCAGTGGTCCGGCGTGGCGATGCAGACCGCGTCGATATCCGGCCGGGCCAGCAACTCGCGATAATCGTGATAGGTCGTGCAGCCGTCGTTGCCGGACCGTTGCTCGACCATTTGTTTCGCCCGCTCCCGGAACTTGCGCCGCAGGTCACACACGGCCACCATCCGGACGTCGTCCTGTCCCGAGAAGCTGCGCAGATGCCCGCCGCCCATGCTGCCGACGCCGACGCACCCCATCGCGATTTTCTCGCTGGCCGGCGCGGCGCCGGCCGCACCAAGGACCTTGCCCGGGACAAAGTACGGGAAACCAACGGCGCCGGCGCCAAGGGCGGCGCCCGCTTTTAGAACGTCACGACGGCCAATTCTCTCATTCATGGTTGCTATTGTACTGTCTCCAGCGGCTGAATGCCACTGGTAGAATTCATCTTGGGTTTCCGGGGGACTCTTGCTACACTATACTGCTATGGAGTGCAGCCGGTCAGAACGGATCATGCTTGCGCAAGCGTGAGCGTGGTACCCGCTTCTAATGGTGTCGTCGTGGAATGAGCTTGTGATTTCGAGGGGCAACTATGAACAAGGGCAAGAGAAGAGCATCGAGACGACAGTTTTTGAAATCGGCGAGCGGGGCGGTGGCGGCGTTCACCATTGTGCCGCGACACGTGTTGGGAGGACGGGGGCAGACCCCGCCGAGCGAGAGACTGAATGTCGCGGGCATCGGGGCCGGCGGCATGGGCGGCGGGGACATCAACGCCGTGGCGGGCGCGGGCGGCAATATCGTAGCGCTCTGTGATGTCGATCTGCGGCGGGCGTCCGCCATCGAGCAGTATCCCCAGGCCAAAGTGTATCGCGATTTTCGCCAGATGTTCGACGAGATGGAGAACAAGATCGACGCCGTCATCGTGGGCACGCCCGATCACACGCACGCCGTCGCGGCCATGGCCGCCATCAAGCGGGGCAAGCACGTCTATTGCGAGAAGCCCCTGGCCCACTCCGTCGCCGAGGTCCGGGCCCTCATGAAGGCCGCCCGGGAGCATAAGGTGGTGACGCAGCTCGGCAACCAGGGCCACTCCTACGACACGATCCGCACGTTCTGCGAGTGGATTTGGGACGGGGCGATCGGCAAGGTCCGTACGATCCACTGCGGCTGCGGGGCCGTCAATTCCGGCCTCGACAATCTCTCGCGCATGGGCGAGAAAGAGGAGGTCCCGCCCGAGCTGGATTGGGACCTGTGGCTCGGCCCCGCCCAGGAGCGGCCGTACCATTCCTTCTATTTGCCCGGGCGGTGGCGCGGCTGGGTCCCGTTCGGCAACGGCACCATCGGCGATTGGGTCTGCCACGTGGTGGACCCCGTCTTCTGGGCCCTCGACCTGGGTGCGCCCAGCACCGTCGTGGCTCAGGTGAAGGACTACGACCCGAAGACGCAGGGCGACGCCTTTCCGAAGGGCGACATCATCACCTTCGACTTCCCCGCCAAAGGCGAGCGCGGGCCCAT
>CAYFUB010000374.1:0-8585 GCA_964346195.1 uncultured Pirellulales bacterium | reverse complement strand
AGCCAGGAATGGAGGGCGCGGCTACCTTTTGTGGGGCAGGCTGCGCCTGTCATGCCGCACGAAGTGAAGGGGTCCCTCAAACACAATATTTCGCGTTCTGCGAGTGGCCGGAAGCGATGTCACGGTCATCAATGCGCTCGACAGCCTGGTCGCAACAATAGAGAATATCGATATCGTAAATGCAGTTGCGGGGGCATTCTGGCAGACCCAGCGTCCGACCTGAACTCCCTCGGGCACGCCGAAGCCGACCACAACGATATCCCATGAATCAGCCATTCCACGATGCCCCCAATGAATCGTGACCATCCCTGAGAAGACACTGTTCGACCTGCCTGGCGCGTTGCGCGTACGTGTGCTGGTCGAGGACTCTCTGCCGCGCGAGTTTGCCCATGCGCCGGGCCTGCTTCGGCGATAGCGCCTCCAAGGTCTGTGCGACGGCTGCACCGCTGTCGGCGGCAACGCATTCAACGCCGGGCTGCAGGAACAAATCAATCCCCTCCCAGTTATCAGTAATGATGCAGGCTCCTGCCCCTGCGGCTTCGAAGATGCGGGTCGGAGGTGAAAAACCGAATCCTGCCGCGCGGTCGCGGCAAACAATGAGAACGGCCAAGGGGGTCGCGTTGAACGCGTTGTGGTCGGCCGTGTGCACGTGGCCGACGTACCGCACGTTCGCGAAGCGCGCGATGCTGCCGTCCCAGCCGTTGCCGCCCAGGAGAAAACGCCGGTTGGCCAGCATGCGGGCCGGCTTGAAGAAGAACTCGGCCACACGGGCCTCACGGTCCGGTGCCCGGCTGCCACAGAACGCCAGGTCCGCGTCGAACCGCCGGTCCTTTCTGACGGGGTGATGCGTCGAAGGACTCAGCGCATGGTAGACGGGAATGCACCGCCGGGCCCTGAGCCGGCGATACACGCGGGCAACCGGGTCTCCTCCGCCGTATGTCAGAATCAGGTCGTACTCGCGAATGAGTTCACGAAAGGAGTCATTGGGGTCAGTTTGCACGCGCTCCAGCGTGGCGGGGGCATCGACGTCCCAGAAGATGACTTTGCGGCGGGGATGCTTCAAATCGAGAACCGCTTTGTCCAGGACGCCGTCGAGGACACCCACGCCGCTGCACTTGACGACCACATCGGCGCCGCGCGCCTCGTTCAGGCAGGCCCGCACGCTGTCGAGGTCCGGATGGTAGACCACGCTGCGCGCGTACGGGACGGCCTCGAGGTCACGATGTTTCTGGCGGTCGAAGGCATCCGGCTCGAAAAACGTGACGCTGTACCCAAGGCCGTGCAAAGCCTCGATAATGCCGCGGTAGTACGTCGCGGCGCCATTCCGATAGGTCGAGACGAGACTGGAGCCAAAAAAGGCGATTCGCAGCTTCTTTATCATCCGTTCCTTCCTCCCGCGTCGGGCGTGGCAATCACGATGCCGTCCAGGTCCCGCGACAGCAACTCATCCAGACTGCCGACAACCTGTGCCCGAGGTGCGATTTCCCGACAGGCCTGGATACATGCCCCATCCGGGTCCGTCACCGCGCCGATCTCCACCAGTCCACTCTCGGCCAGACTCGCCAGGCGGTTGCGTCCAATCCATCCGACGCCGACAAAACCCAGTCGCAACACGGCCCGTGCAGACGGGGTGATCGGGCCCGTGGATTGTCGTAATACCACGTCAGTCATAGTGTATCCATCCTTTCGTCGGCAATGCGTCCGAATGGGCGCTCTCGAGAATCCATTGATGAAGCCGGGACACGCCTTGCCTGACTGAAGTCCGCGGAGTCCAGCCTGTCGCGGCGGTGAAGCTGCGGGTATCGGAAACGTAATACGCCGGGTCCCCCTCTCGGCGTGGGCCATAGTGCACCCGTGGCGTGATCCCCGACAACTCCGAAAGATAATCGATCACTTCTCTGAAACTGACGGCGTTAGCGGGACCCCCGCCGACGTTGAACGCCTTCCCCGCCACGACGTCGATATGCTCCGTCGCCAGAAGCATCGCCTCGATGAGATCGTCGATGTACAGGATATCACAAACCTGTCTGCCGTCCCCGCGAACGTTCAATTGGCCATCCCGGAGCATCTGAAAAGCCAGACAGGCCACCCACGCTTCGTCCTCCGTCTCGAACTGCCGCGGGCCGTAGATGCAACTCATTCGAAAGACCACGTTCGGCATCCCGTACATCCTGGCAAAGTCCAGGACGTACTGGTCTGCCGCCCCTTTCGAGCAACCGCAGGGACCGTGGAACGCCAGCGGCCTCGATTCACTGATGCCATATGTTCTCGTTTCGTGATCGCGCGGGACGTACCTGTCCCTGATCGGGATCAGCTCGATATCGTGCAGATCGCCATAGACCTTATTAGTCGAGGCGAACAAAAGAGGCGGCGGCGGGTCCTGTCGTCGGGCCGCCTCCAGGACGTTCACTGTGCCCGCCAGGTTCGCTTCGAAATCGCCGACCGGATCGGCGAGACTGGTGGTCACAGCGACCTGAGCGGCGAGATGGAAAATGCCTTGGCAGCGGGCAACCAGCTCCTCCACGATATGGCTGCTCCGGACGTCGCTGACGTAGATTTCGACGAGGTCCCCGTAGGTCTCGCAAAGGTACTTCACATTGCGCTCGACGCCGTGTCGCGAGAGATTATCCAGGACGATGACGGGCTTGCCGCTGCTGAGAAATCGCTCGGCCAGATTCGACCCGATGAAGCCGGCCCCCCCCGTAATCAGCACCGGCCGCGTCGTCCCCTTGGCGTGCGCCTCGGCCGGGGACAGTCCGGACGTTCCCCCATCGCAAATGGCGGAATGTTCATCTTCACTTGCGCCGTATCGGCCGAAGCCTCGAACACCCTCGATACCCTGCGAATCCCACAGGCGAAAGAGCAGTTTGGGAGCCCCATCCCTGCGGCAAAGCCCAAAGTGGCCGTGCCGCTCGTCCCGGTGAAACCCGGTCGGACGAAGTGATGCAGGGTCCGGGTCTCGAAGTGAGTACCAGTAGATCCGCTCGACATCCGCATCCAGGAGACCCGCAAACGCCTGCAATTGGGCAAACTCGTCGTCGTTCGATGTCGGACAGCCCGCCTCCGTGATCCAGATGCGTGCCCTTTGGCGATGTTCTTTCAGAATCTTTCTGACCTTGTCCACGGCCTCAGACGGCGGCGCAGCACCACGTGGTCCCGTTCCCCAAACCATGTGCAGCCCGATCACATCCGCAAAATCGACCACGCCGTTCTCGCACAACAAATTCACCCAGTTCGGGTCCAGCGGGCGTATACTGCCGAGTACGGTCCGTATGCCCCGCTGTCGGCAGCGGTACGCCGCAGCACCGATGATCTCAGAGAAGATGCGTCCGCGCGGGTCCAGTCTCCAATCCCAAGCGATGGTGTTGTCAGGCTCGCTCAGCAATTCCATCCACCCGAGCGCGTCGCCAAAATGCTGCACGAACATATCGACAAAATCTGCAAAGGCCCGGGAATTTTCCTGCGGCAGGGACACGTTTTCAATCGCTGTGGACGGGAGCGGTGTATAGACGAGGCACGGCAGGACCGCGAGCCGACGGGACAGTGTGCGCATCAGCCATTCGCACCAGTCCCGGTCGTCTGCGGTGTGCCAATCCGCCCGGGACAGCCGCACTCGGATATGGTGGACGCCCAGCGATTCAAGAGCCTGTATGCTTGCCTCAACATGCGGCCGGTCGCCCGGGCCGAACGATTCGGCCACACCCAGGATCGGCTGCTTCGGGTTCTCGGCCTTGCGCTTGCCCTGAGTCATATGGCTAACCCGCTTCTCTCGAGTTCGAGGGTCGCCTGTTCGATGCGACAGTCAGGACTTCTTGACTCATGTGTAGCACCTGTCAGTTTTGACTATTCGTCAGGCTGCTGACTATTTGTACCCGGTGGGCCGAGCAGGTAAGCACGGAATCTCCCCTGTGCAGTCAGGTCAAACACCGTGACAATAATGCAGGCCGGTCTTCCGAGAAATTGGCAAATGCCTGAGAGAAGGCGCTCCAAATGCCTATCGGCGCGACGACCGACAATCGCACGGGCGTCTGCCAATGGTTCCACTTCGAGAGCCATCGGCCGGACTGCGCGGCCGATCCGTTGAAATCGATGGGCGGCAAAGAACTGCGTAAATGCCGGCCTCGCAATCGAGGCGATTTGCCTGCGGAGCATCACCCTCGCACGCCATCATCGGCGGCGACCATAAGAGACGGGGTGCGCTTCTTTTCACGTCGCGCGTGCCGGCGCTTCTCTTTTCATCTCCTTGAATCTCCTGACCGCCGAGGGCGCACGCCCCTCGTCCATGACGCTCCGTGCCTGCTCGAAGATGGTGCTCTCTTCCTCTGCGATGTGGTGGTCGATCAGGATCTGGAGAACTTTCAATCGGGCCGACCACCGCGGATCGTCGCAGGAGGCTTCCTGCAGATCGGACAGGACGATCCTGGCGGCCCGGTGCTCCTCGAAGGCCTCGTACACGGGCTCCTTCTCCGACGTCTCGTCGAGCAGGACCTGGTAGAAGTACTGCTCTTCGGCGTACATGTGGGGCAACAGACTGTCACTGAGATTATTCAAGAGCTGCTCTCTCTTCTGGGCGGCTTTGGTCGAGGTTTCCTGCATTTGTCGGAGCAGCCTCTCCATCTTCTCATGCTCCGATCGGATCGTCTCGAAAATATCCATAGCCCGTCTCTCCTCTGTTTGGCCAACTTCACGAGGGAGCCCAAGAGCCCGCTGCGACGAGAATCCGCAGGCCAGACGCGTCGTACCGGCCGGACCCGACGGTCATGCGTATCGATCAGCCGCTTCAATCGCGCGGCGGGCGCGCTCTTCGGGACCGGCGCCTTCCGCAAGGACGTTGGCGAAGTCGCCGCGCAACGCCTTGAGCGCATAGCGCTCGTGGTTGATTTCCCCGGTCGTGCGTATCCCCAGACGCCGGAAGACGGACACCGGCGGGCACCAGCCTTCCACCGCATGTTGAACGAGAAACGCCGCAGCCACCGCAGGCAGGATGAACCACTTTCGATGTATGGTGCCGAAGGTCAGGCCCGCCAGCGACAGGATGCCCGCATTCGTTTGCAGCAGCCGCTCGATGTCCCACTCCCGGTCCAGTTCCTCGAGCCGGGCGTCGATCTCGTCGGCGCGCTGGGCATAGTAGCAGATGCGGGCTTCCAGTTCCCTGCGAATCCGGCGGTTGATCTCCTCCGCCGTGTTCTCCTCGACCTGCGTTTCGGTCTCAGATATCATCTCGACCATAGCACACCATCCTTCGTATGGATTACGGACCATCGACGATCGGTTGTCGAAAGGAAACGTTGTCCGGTCGATCGACAATCGTCATCAGTTCAACATCGACAGCACAGTCACGAGCGGCGTGCCAGACCGCGCCCCACCAGAGGCACCAGAACGGCCAGCAGCAATACGGCGAAGCCGACGATCAGACCCCCCGCCCCGGGCCCCGTCTCGTATGCGACCAGGACGAAGGCCCCATACAGAATGAACCCGAATCCCACCGCGGCCAGCAGGAAAGCAAGCAGACAGAAGGTCAGATACATCGCCGTCTGCCTGACGCCGCGTTTGATGGCCTTGGTCTCGGTCTCGAGCTTGTACCGCATCAAATCGCTGGAGAGTCGCGCGGCATCGCCGGCTGTTATCACCAGGTCTCTCAAAAGGCCCATGACGTTTTCTTCCACTCGAAGAGAGAAGCAATGATTACGCCTGCGGCAAAGGCGGCCGCGACATACGTCATGGGTCTTTGCTCCACCTTCTGCCGCGAGGCATCCATGGCCCGCTGACTGCGATCGCGCATCATGCGGGAGGTCCCTTGCAGCCGACCGTAAGCCCTGCCTTCAATCGCCTCGATGGCGGCACTCAATCTGTCCCGCGTGTCCGCCAGTCTCTCCTTGCTGTAAGATCCGACATCGCCGAACAGCGCTCCGAGGTCGTCCCGCAACCTCTGGATATCCTCCTTGATACCGTCCATCTCGCTGGTCATTGTCTCATTCGGGGCTGGTGTAGCCATACGCTCACTCCTTTCGTCGTTTGCCGTCTTTCCTGGTTCCCGTCCTGCGGACGTACGAACCGCGTCCGCCGCCTTTCCTTCTCATTCTGTGCTCATGTCCGGCGCCGGGAAACGCACGACCGCACTTGTCCCGCACCGGGTCGACTGTTGCATCGTCAGATAGATCGCGAGCGTGCGCCGCGGCGCCTAGTCCAGCGCCTCACCCGTTTCCTCGACAGCCTCGTCCACGCTCTCGCCGGCCTTTTCGACCGGACCCTCCTTCCTGCAGCCGGGCAGAATCGCCAGGGTACTCACCGCCAGGAAGAGCGCGATCGACAGACTCACAATTCTTCGCCATAGCTGATTCATCATAGGTCCCCCTTGTCAATGGCAAATCCCTATGCCGCAGCCGCAGTGGCACCGAACATGCCGACGACGATCAGCACGATGAAGATGGCGAGGGATACGAAGAACAGCAGCTTGGCCGTGCCGGCCGCCGCCGTGGCCACGACACCGAAGCCGAACGACGCCGCAATGCCGGCCACGATGAGAAAGACGAATGCCCACCCCAACAAGCCCATGATCGGTTCTCCGGTATATTCCGGCCGTGTCTCCGGCAATCCATTGCATCCGTTCCCGTCGCAAAGCGCCGTCACGGCCGCCCCTCTTCTCTGTGCATCGACTGCACCTGTTCACGTGAGCATCGTCAGGTCGTCCACTCACTACTCCCAGTGTATGGCCCCGGCCCGGGACGGCCATGAAGGCTTTCCCCTATTTGCCTCTATCAAAACCCTCACGTGTCCTCGAACTTGCCGATATTCTGGGGTTTGTCCGGCGACCCGGCACACCTTCAGTATGCGTCGTAGCCGACGTGTCACTCGAACGGCCTCGGACGCGCCGAGGTTGTTCTCGCCTTCGACCGTGCGGTTGGATGATGGTGGATGCGACGCCGCACGCCTGCCCCACAACTCGAATAGGACGCCCCCCATGCGCGCTGCCGGAATGTGGGTTCTCAACGGTAGCTGTCTCTGGGCCTCTTGTGCACCCGGCCGGCGTGGCCGTCGAGATAATTGACGTTGACGCCGCCCTCGACCGAGCCGCCCTTGCGGCCGTGCGGGAAAATGCCTCCCTTACGGAAGAAGTCACAGACGACCCACGTGTCCACCGGCGAGGCCAACTCGCACTGCCAGTATCGCTGGGTCTGCAGGTCCTTCTTGCCGGTCTGGCCCAGCCAGTCCCAATGCATTTCCGCGCCGTTGAGCGTAAGCTGCCGCGGCAGGAACTGGGCGGTATCTCGCCAGGTGCCTCCGGCCGGTCCGGGCTTGTTGGTGCGAAAACTCCAATAGATATAGGTGATATTGCCGAATATGCGGTTCTCCGGCGTGTCGATCACCGTATCCGTCCCGCCGGTCGGCACGCCGCCGTTGGGGTCGTTGGCGTACCGCTCGAGAAAACCCGCCTGCGGGCAGTAGAAGGCCTCCATCAGCGCGCCGTCTCGATAGGCGCCAAGCTTTTCGAGCAGGCCGGAGTGCGAATTGTGCTCCGTCGGCTCGCGAGGATAGCGGTTGCGACTCTCGTCGCTCGCATAGGCGACCAGAGCCAGATTCACCTGTCGCAGGTTGCTCAAACAGGATGCCTCATAGGCCCGAAAACGCATCTTGTGCAGGGCCGGCACCAAAATGGCCATCAGCACACCGATGATGGCGATAACGACGAGCAACTCGATCAACGTGAACCCTGGCCGCCGACGATGCTGTCCGCTCATGATCCGCCACTCCAGTTTCTTCCCGGCAATTGCCCTCCAGCGAAACCAAGCCGGATTCGTGCCCATCAGAGCCTTATACACCCGACCCAGGGACTCTTCAAGAAAAATGTGCAGGTTTCAAAGCGCTGAGGATGGGCGATGGCGGCAAGCGCCAGCCTGTCGCGGCCAAGAGCCTGCCGCACGACACTCGACACCGACAAAAAATTTTTGGAGAAACCGTGTTTTCCCGGTAATGCGCGCGCCCCAGAACGGCAATAGACATATAAGGCCGCAATACGTGAGGAACAGGATCCTGCCTCCTCCATTCGCATGGCGCCGGCTGGAATCGCCGGACGCCTGAGCCGACAGGAACTGCGGCCGACGACGCAGGACCCGCGCGGAATCCCCGTCCCTACGGGTATGCGCCGGCCCGGCGGCCGACAAGAAGGACGACCGGTGTGGAACTGGGTCACGCTCGTCGAGCCCCATTCACAGGGAACACGCGACGGCTGCGCTGTCCCATCGCGCACGAGACGGACGGGCTGCCCGGACGACAGATATTTTCGAACCCTGCACCAACAACGTGTTGATTCGGGACGCTCATTACGTTGGTGAAGGGCAGGTCCTGCTTCGCAAGCCGGGAGCGTGCGATTGTGTCCCGTCGCGGGTCGGAATCGACAAACGATGGAAAGGTCCGTCGGCGCCGAGGGTCTGCGCCGCGATCGCGGCAAAAGAATTGGAGAGTCCGTCGCGTCATGAAGGTCTTAGCCGGAAACATCTCGACGATTCTCCTACTGCTCACCTTGGCGGCGTGGCCGACGAGCGAAGCACGCGCCGACACGGCCGCCGAGCTTATCGAGCAGGCCC
>CAYFUB010000373.1:0-12228 GCA_964346195.1 uncultured Pirellulales bacterium | reverse complement strand
ACGTCTCTGTGTCGACATGACCTCGGTCCTATCCCAAACACAGAGCCGATGTAGAGACTGAACCAGTCTTCCGTTGGGCGATCATGGCTTACGGTCTGCTGGTTGCACGCCCAGGCGCGATAGAACAGCGACAGCATCCGATGATTGAAGATATCGAGAAAACGGGCCAGGGTCCTGTCTCGATAGTTATGGAGCCGGTCGTACACATACTCGGTTATCGACAGCGGCAGCGGGCCGTTCGTGCCGAGAAGACCGAAGAAATTGACGACCAATTGTTCCGGATGCTTGTCCGTTGCCTCATAACAGGCTTCGATGGCTGACGGCTCAAAGCCCAGCGACACCTTCTGGCAGAATCTGACCACATCCGCCTGCGGCCGCAGCGCGCGCCCGACCCGCGGCAATTCGGGATGTGCACATTCCAGACGCCGAACTGCCTGAAAAAAGTCAAAATCAAAAGGCCTGGCCCCTAACGCCTCGGTCAGAGAACGGGACGCAGACCGTGTTTGCTGGTCCATCGCATTATCTCTCCACGCTCCACCGTCGTCACGACGGTCTCGGCAAAGGAGTTGATCGAAACGTATTTGGCAAAGAACCGCGCGAGCACGGCGCCCAACAGGAACACTCCGGTCCCCTCGAAAGACGCCTCCTCAAGGGTGATCGTTATTTCCAGCCCGCGCGCGAAGGCGATCGATCCCGGCACGGTCACTCTCCGCGTGATCGGCCTCGAGGAGATAGACTTGACACCCTCGATCTGCCTGCGAATCTGCAGGTCGTTGTTGTCCCCGTACAGTCTCAGAATGTCGCGCAGCGCTGAGGCCCCTTGATCGTCGTCGGCCAGCGAAAGGTAATTCAGCGACAGATGACTGATAATACACCAGGCCAGTTCTCCCTCGCAGCACGAGGGTCTGGGGGCTGTCGGAACGCCCAGGCAGCGGATTGACGTGCAGGGCACCGTCTGCGCCATGCTGAAATCGGAGCCGGACTGCGCGACGGCCATGTGCAGCGGCAGATCGCGGTTGGTACACAGGGCCTCCACGCCCAACTGCGTGATGTCGGCACGATAAGGGGCGGCGGCAGAATCAACGAGAGAGATGTAGACTTCGCTGCCCGCGTAGCTTCGCGACCTCCGGCCCCTCGCCTGCTCGCGTTCAGACTGCGGTCTTGGAAGCCTGCTGACCACGTAGTAGCCGCTCGCGTCGCTATCGGTCCAATCGCGCGCCAGATAGAAAGGGGAAAACTCCTGCAGCGGTTCCGAACCTGCCCCGTAACCGGTCACCTTTGTGAGCTGGTAGACTTCGAAGTCCTGCGGCCGGGTGCGGTCCGGGACAACGTGAAACTCAAAGAATCGATCGGACACCTGAATGCGGTCCAGCTGCCTTTCGAACAGATTGACGGCGGGCGAACAAAACAGGCCCAGATTATCGGCGCTGACCGTGCCCTCCAGCTCCGCGTTCCGCCGCCCAAACAACACGACGAGATCCAACTGGTCTTCATCGCAGGCCCTGACAGCATCACCTAAATCTGCGATCTCAACGAACATGAAGCGTTGCGGAAACGTGAAGTACTCCTGCAAGAGCCGGTAGCCCTGAAATGACCTTGCATCGTGTGGCAACAGCTTCTGGTCGTTCTCAAAGCCGACGGCGCGGAGACAAGAAGGTTCAAGGGTCTTCTGCCACTTTATCGGCCGGCGCGCCGGCTGGAGCACAACGGCCAGGGCCTCCGCAAAAAACTGTTCATATAAATGCATGCCCGTCTCGCCGACCCCCTTAAGGTGAAAGGTCAACGAATTCATTTTCAACTCGCTGAAGCGGAGACCGGCCGTGGATTGCAGTCGAATTCGCATCCCCGCCGCAACGCCGGGGAGCTCAGGCACCCCGAGTGAAGCAAGCGCACGTGTGTGGTAATCCGCCTGAGCGACCTGAACCGGCCAGAGGGTGACGTCGTGGGCGATGCGATATTCGCATCGGGTTTGTTCACCTTTGCCCAGGTTGCTGTACAGTGAGGAGCCTCGCACAATGGTAAAGCCGTCCGCCAATCCACTTTCCGCAAGATCCGGTCGGAACTGGACCATGCACGTGGCGGGCGTCGGGGCCAGGTAGTGAGGATAAATGGTTTCGAGCAACGATTGCGTAAATCTCGGAAACTCGGCATCGAGCTTGAGTTGCACGCGTGCCGCCAGGAAGGCGAAGCCTTCCAACAGTCGTTCCACAAAGGGATCTCGACAGGGCTGAAACTCGTCCAGGCCCCCCAGACGTCCGGCGATTTTCGGGAACTCCCGGGCAAACTCAGCCCCCATCGCCCGAAGGTGGGCCAGCTCGCGGTTGTATAAATCCAGCAGCCGCCTATTCACTTGTCTCGCCTTTCAGGTTGTAACGACCCGTTTCCAAGTCAACCTCCGTCTTAACGAAAAGATGCTCGGGGAACGGGTGGGCCCACAGGTCGCCTTCGACCTCGAAGAGTACGGCAGAGCCGCAGCCCCGGTCGGGTGAAGGGACGATGTGAATAGAAAGAGAGCGGCGCGAGATTCGGGGCTCAAACCACAGGATCGCCTGTTTCATCCGGCCGGCAAATTCATCAGCACTGATCGAGGAGACCGTCGTGCCGGCCAGGTCCGGGACACCATAGTTCAGCACCGACCGTTCCACCTCGACGAAGTCATATGTCTCATGTCCCGGCGGGTATGTTCTGGAATTGAAAAGCATCTCCAGGTCGCGAAGCACCGCTTCCCGGTATTTCCGCACCGATATGACGCGCTGGTCTCGGCCTTCCCCAGTCACCTCCGGTTCATGATCCGTAAGACGATCCAGCAGACACGGCTGTAGACGATCCAGCGGGGCGAGTTCGGCCATTGTTCGTGTCACCACCTTGTCAGCTTGCTTGCGAATGATCTAGTTCCAGTCGTCGCACCTGGAGCAGAGAGAGTTCACCGTTGTCTGTGACGAACATCCGCTGTCCGAGGCCAAGATAGACGTCTCCTGGTCGCTCGATCCATTCGGTCTTGCGTGCCAGTTGGATGGCACTGTCCTCGCTGGCCTCAGAGTCCGGGTACCGGGTCGGGATCAGCCCGACGGCCTCCCCGCCATTGGCCCAGATGAAGCGGGCCGGCAGCCAGACGAGATCACGAAGGTCGGTGGGTGCTTCGATCTGTATCTGGCTGATGGCGGCGAACGGCACCCAACAATATTTGCCGTCAACCATGGTCTCAAGGACCGGCCCCAGTCTGGAATCGGCATCCGCGATCCACTCGAATCTTATGCCGTCTGCCGAGCCGCCGGTTGCAGGTGCAGCGTCAAAGGCCTGCGCCCTCAGTTTCTGCGACGCTTCGTACTTTCCCTCACCGAGCATCTGGTTTGCCTGAATCAGCAGACCCATCCATGCATCCGGCTGACCCAAAACGACCGGCGACCGTTTGCCGGCAAATATCTCGGCCCGCAACGCTTCACAGGCAAGGGCCGATCGGCAGACTTGGGCCATAAGCAGGTTCGCGGCGTCCAACTCGGCGGCCACGTTGAGCTGGGTCATCGCTCGTTTCCAGTCCCCTGTGACGGACAACAACTGGAAGAGAAACACACGCAGCTTGGCGTCAGCGGGATCGGCACGGACCTGGTCTTCAAGCGCGATCAACGCTTCCTCAAGCCGGCCTGCTCGCAACGCTTCTTCCGCTTGCATAGCCTTGGCTCCTTTTTTTCGACACCGTCCGTTCGCCGGTCCACATCGAGGTCACAAACCAACGTACGGCGGCAGCCGGCGCTCTCGATGCCGTGCTATCAACCGCCCTTGTTGGTGATCTGATCCCACCACTTCTTGACCTCGCCTACCTTCTTGCCGGTCTCGTGGTCGGTTTCCACGTAGACCCAGTTTACCTTGCCGTAGTTGAACGTCACCGATTCGATGGGCAGTTCCCCGCCCGCAGAGCCGCCAATGCTCACCGACGAGACAATCACGTCTTCCAGTGCGTACTCCATGTATTTTTGTTTGTCCCCGGTAGCCCGGCAGAGTTCCAGGGTCACTTTCTTGATATGCGTACCGTTGCAACAGTGCTCGTTCAAGGGGGGCGAGGCCTTGTCCATGGACTTGGTAATGGAGAAATCCTGGTGATCGCAGCGCCCTCCGGAGGCGGCGCCGCCGGTGCTTCGCGATCCTCCCGCCGGCTGGGAAACGCCATGACTATATGACAGAATCTCGATCCATTCCTTGTGCTTGTCGTCGGTGCTTTCGCCGGGAATACCGTCGATCTTCAAAAAAACGTCAACAGCCATACTATCAACTCCTTCTCAAGATTACTAGATTACCGCTCACTTTCGTATGCAACGCAACTACAAGAAAACGCGCCAAGTCCCCGTGGGTCGCCCTATCTGTCGCACCAAGGTATTAACCACCGCTCTTGACGGAAGGCAGCTTGGACACCAACCGCAGCGACACAGACAATCCTTCGAGTTGGTAGTGCGGCCTCAGGAAGAACTTGGCCGAGTAGTATCCGGGGTCCCCCTCCACTTCGTCCACCACGACTTCCGCGGCCGCCAGCGGATACTGGGCCTTCACCTCCTCGGAAGCATGTGGGTCGCTGGTCACGTACTGCGTGACCCATTTGTTGAGCCAGTTTGCCATATCTTCTCGCTCCTTGAAGGAGCCGATCTTGTCCCGCACGATGCACTTCAGAAAATGCGCGAACCGGCAGGTGGCGAACAGATACGGCAGTCGCGCCGCCAGTTTGGCATTGGCGGTCGCATCGGCGTCGTCATATTCAGTGGGCTTCTGCAGGGACTGGGCGCCAATGAAGCACGCATAGTCCTGGTTCTTCCAGTGTGACAGGGGCATCAAGCCGTTCTTGGCCAATTCCGCTTCCCGTCTGTCCGTAATCGCGATCTCCGTCGGGCACTTCATGTCGACTCCGCCATCATCGGTCGGGAACGTGTGGCAGGGAAGCCCTTCGACCAACCCGCCGCTTTCCACGCCACGGATACGCGCGCACCAGCCAAACTCTTTGAAAGAACGGTTGATGTTCACACCCATGGCGTAGGCCGCGTTGACCCAAAGATACTTGGAGTGGTCGCCTCCGGCCGTGTCCTCCTCGAAATCGAACCCTTCCACGGGATTCGTTTTTGAACCGTAGGGCAATCGGCCCAGAAACCGAGGCATCGTCAGGCCGACGTATCGTGAATCTTCCGACTCGCGCAGCGACCGCCACGGGGCGTAATCCGCCGTCTGAAAGATCTTGGTCAGGTCGCGCGGATTGCTAAGCTCCTGCCAGGAATCCATGTTCATCAAGGTGGGAGCCGCCGCACTGATGAACGGCGTATGACCCGCAGAGGCAACCTGGGCGAGCCCGTTGAGGATCTCGACATCCGGAGGACTATGATCGAAATAGTAGTCGCCGATCAGGCAGCCGTAAGGCTCGCCGCCCGGAGAACCGAACTCCTCTTCATAGAGCTTCTTGAATAGAGGGCTCTGGTCCCACGCCGTGCCCTTGTACTTCTTGATCGTCCTGGCCAGATCCTTCTTGGGAAGGTTCAGCACGCGGACCTTCAGCATCTCATCGGTCTCGGTGTTGTTTACCAGGTGATGCACGCCCCGCCAGGCACCCTCGAGTGCCTGAAAGTTCTCGTGGTGCATGACCAGATTGATCTGCTCGGAGAGTTTCTTGTCTATCTCCGCGATCATGGCTTCGATGGTCCCGACGGCGTCCGCGGAGACGAGGGCCGTCTCGGCCAGAGCTTGTTGAGCCAACGTCCGGACGGCCATGCTGATAGCCTCTCGAGCATGGTCGGTCTTGGGCTTGAACTCCTTTTGCAGAAGTTTTTCAAACTCGCTCGGCTCCAAAGCCGCAGCTTCGGGTGCCCGCATTTCTTCTTCTCTCTTCTCGGCCATCGGGTTATTCCTCCCTACCAGCGCCAGTGGATTCGGCTTCGGGTTTTGGCGCGGAAGTCAGGGCGTTGAGCAGGGCCTCGTCTTTGAGGACTTTGGCGATGAGCTCCTCCGCACCGCTCTTGCCGTCCATGTACGAAAGGAGATTCGACAACTCCGTCCGGGCCTGCAGCAGCTTGTTCAGGGCATCGACCTTGCGCGCGACGGCCTCCGGGGAGAAATCATCCATACTCTCGAAGGTGATATCGACACTGAGATTGCCCTCGCCCGTCAACGTGTTCGGCACCTGAAAGGCCACTCGCGGCTTCATTGCCTTGAGTCGCTCGTCGAAGTTGTCAACGTCGATCTCAAGAAACTTGCGCTCGGCAACCGCCGGCAGGCCTTCGGCCGGCTGACCGGACAAGTCGGCCATCACCCCCATTACGAAAGGAAGGTTGATTTTCTTCTCCGCGCCGTAAAGCTCGAGGTCATACTCTATCTGCACGCGCGGGGCTCGGTTGCGAGCTATGAATTTTTGGCTGCTTTTCTTCTTGGCCATGCTTGCTCCTTTCTCAGGTGACCGAAGAACGCCCTAAGCTGTGGGCGTTCTGGAAACCGATCAACGTCTTTTTATGCAGCACCATCGGAACTACTGTCGTCTACCCCCCCGATCAGTCTGATCTGGCTGATGGCGTCCGGACAGACGTCCTGAATGACCTCCAAGAAGGTCTTTGCGACCAGCCTCTGGGCTCTGCGCAGGAGCAAAGGCACAGGGCTGGACGGTTCATGACGCTCGAAATACTGGCAGATCTTCTCCATGGCGAGGAGGGCATCGTTGGCGGAACGGATCTCGCCGGAGGATGACGCTGTGCCGGCGTTGGCGTCCCCGGCCGAATCCTGCTGCGCCACAGTCCGATAATTTCGCTTGGCCAGGTATTCCTGGATGCATTTGTGGATATTGCCCAGAACCACTTGGAACCCGCTGAGGTCCGGGGCTTGCCCTTGAGAGGTTTGCCTGGCAAACACAGTCGCCACGGCGGCTGTGTGTTCAATGGCTTCTTCGGCAGCGTGGGAGGTGGCCAGCAGGTCATCGGTTGCGGTATCTTGAAAGGCCGCATCAATGACGCCTGGGTCGGGAACCCGGGCCGCATCGTCTCCGACGGCCGGAATCTCTCCCCTGGCCAACTGGATGTCCCTGAGGCTGAACCTGCCCATCCGCGCCGAACTGCACAGCGGCACTTCGGAAAGTCGTTGCTTGAACCTTATCGGGTCTTGTTCGCTCACCGTCGCCGGGGACAGCGATTGCAGGACATTCATCCGCTCCAGCGGGTCGTAGTTGTCCTCTGCATCCAGGTGCGGGTGAAGATGATCCCAAAAACGCTCCAGCAGGCCATGTATCAGGGACAGCCCATCAGTCAGGCCCCCAAGGCCATCGGTCTTCAAAAGGGCAATCGTCAGATACATGGCCACCCTGAGATCTTTGGATCGCTGCAAGAGCGACAGACTTCTGTCGCGCACGTCCCGCCAGTTGGGCTCGTCCATAGTCTCTTCGACCCCCGCCACGACGCCACCGGCGGGCTTGGCCCGCAGCGCGTCCTCCAGGGCCAAGAAGGAGGGATCGTAGGAGAGATCCTCACCGCAGGGATCCTCCGGGCTTACCTCGGAAAGCAGGCTCTCAACGTCAATCGCCACGGCAACTTCCCGCCACATCAGCTATGTTGACGCACAGACTTGTTGTTTTGGAATCGCACAGGGCCGAGTTCTTCATCAAACAATGCCGCTATAGCAGAAACCCCAGCGTTCTGCACGTGGACACTCTGGAGGAGCCAAGCTCAGACGTACAAACGCCACGGGCCACCACTTTTCGCACACTCCTCCTATGGAACACACCAACCTGCATCTTCCGTAGCAAACCGCATCGGCCGAGCCTATCATACCTGCAATCACTCTGCAATTTTAGAGCCGCTGGGAGGGTCTGTCAACATTCTTTGACTTTTTTTCAGGGCATTTGCATGAAATCTCTCATGCATGCTGGAGTCTTGCCGTTGCCCGGATTGAAGCTCAGTATTGTCAGAGGGTAAGTTGCCACACCCCAGTGATTGCGAATGAGCGTGGTGAGAAAAGGGCACAAGTTTGCCGAATGCAGCTCGACATCTTGTCGCTCGGTGCAACAATATACTCATAGAAGTGCGGCCCAGGGTATTTTATGAAGGCATCCCGCGAGTCGCCCGGGTTGGAACCATCTGAAGGAGTACGGTTTTTCCGGCGGGTGAGCGAATTGTGGGCGAGTCCTTGGCATACAAGCACTGCTCTGAAAGCGCAACCTCTCAGGCTGTTCCTCGGCCATAAAGTAGTACTGCAACATGGCATGACCGTCCCACAATTGCTGATTCGTATTGCTGCAAGGGCCGAGTCTCTGTGCCCGAAGCCCTTAGGCCGCTTGGAGTGTGCGGCCCCAGGCTCCAACGTCAAAGTTCTGGCTTGACGAGGGGATCGCCATGGCCCGGATAGTCACCGTGTACTGTTGCGGAACTGCTTTTCATCGCGGCGAATCAGACGAAGCAGTGGCTGATACGTGGCGCTGGACGGAGGATGCGGGTCCCGACAGCCGGACAACATGGATCCACGATGGGCCAGGTTCCGACATGGTAATCCGGAAGCTGGAGGGCGTCATGAAAGTAGCCGAAGGGCAGGCGGAGGTCAGAAAACGCGGTGAAATGGGCCGGCGCGAGGGGCAGCGATACGACAAGGCCGCCGGGCAGTATCAGCAGGGGCATCGGACGGGGACCGAATCCGAGATTCTCCAGAAGACCCATGGGAAGTGGAGGGAAAGACCGGCGGGAGGGGATAATAAGGGACGAGCAAAGAGCATCATTAACGCGTTGAGAGGCGACCGGTACTTTGTCAACACGCGCCACCGCACGATTCGGCAACGCCTGTCGCCGGAACGGTACCGTTACCTATCCGGGCGGCCAATCGAGTCACGCCCCGCAGAACACTCAGTTCGATTTGACCCGGCCTCACCCGCCGGAACCTTCGCCGCGCGCACAACCCGATGTGGACCGCATCCGGACCTCGCTGTTGAAGTCGCCGCCGAAATCTGCGAATTCCGCAGGTTTCGGATTGACTCCGGCTGCGCCCGACGGCACAATCCTCAGCATATCGGCGCGCTCGCCATTACATGAGAGTATTGGGCTGGGTGAGGTTATTCCGGCAGGCCGACTGATCCGACTTAGCGGGCCGGACATCCCCGGGGCTCCGGGAATACACGGTTCGAGCGGCCATATCTGAACGGTGTCAATGCTCACAACAGAGCGCGTGGGCCGTTATGATTGCTGCGCCATGTAGAGGAATGTCGCCGGTTATGACAGATGCCGGCAGCCCGGGCCTGTCCGAATCGCTCGTGGCAACAGAAGTTGCGTCGATGCTCGGAGCTGGTCCTTTACGACAAACAGAGAGGCCGTCAGAAGGGGTATCAACATGAGCACAGGTCTGCGTCAAGAATCGCACATCAAGATGTATGCCCAGGAGATATGCAAGCTGGCAAAAAAGAACGAAAACAAGGGGTTGTGGTCTGCGTCGGACATAAGGACGCTGGGCGAAAAGATGCTCGATCAAGCGTGCAGACGACTGAACGCGTGCGGCGTTCCGAAGCCTGGGCCAAAGTGGAACAATGATGTCAAATTCACCGCCAATGGTCAGTTTGCCTTTTCCGGCTGGCAGGTGGAGCTGTCTCAGCGGATTTGGGCAGCGGGCCTTCCCGCCGCCAATCGCGTCGCTTTTTGGCAGTTCATCTCTAAAGCGGCCGACACGATCTATCACGAGTGCCGACATTGTGAGCAATGGTTCCGTATGGCCATCTACATGGGGATGAAGGAGCAGAAGGGAGGATTGGGTCTCACGGCGGACTTGATTGCCAGCAGGATGTGGATTCCGCTCAAGACAGCAAAGAAGGCCAAGAAGAAGAGTTTGTCCGGCGATTTCCTGCGAGAGGCACAGACCTGGCGGCACTCAGTTTATCCTGAACGGAAGCTCCAGACTGCCAAGAAGGGCTTGATAGGAAAAGGCATCGCTCAGCCAACTGCCTTCACCATCACCATGCTTGGCCAGACGACAAGCCGAGCAGTGAAGTTGGGCAAGCTTGGTCTGAAGATGACACCAGGTGGAGGCAGAACCGCACAAATATCTGAGGTTGTTCAGGCACGCTCTGGCGTAGACTACCTCGAACTCGCTGAAGAAACGGATGCCTGGGCTACGGGAACCAGAGTGCAGCAGGAAATCTACACGATCGCAAAGACTCCTCAGTACGGGGTCAACGGTCTCGGCCAACCGGAAAGGCCGCCTCACAGGGCTCTGCGGGACCAGCTTGCTAGAACGAGGGGCGTTCAGTAAGAGCGGGCATGAGCAAAAGGGAGTGTGGCTTCGTCATCAGAGCCGGATATGTGACGTGGGAATCACAAGCAAAGGGCCGGGCATGTGGCTGTTGTCGATGCAGGTGGCACGGAGATTTGGAGAAACGCGAGGGTGAGAAGTTATTATGGCGCACACGCGCGGGGCAACCGTATTCCGTTTGGGCCGGGCCTTCGACGCCGAAACCTTCAAGAAGGTCATGGAGGACGCCGGGTATACGCAGACGGCCCTGGCCGAGACCCTGGGGATTTCGTGCGCGCATGAACGGCAGGATTTGGAGGTCGTCTACCGGCGTGCGGGAACGGACAATCCATACCATATCCTGGTTCGCTTGTTCTGGCTGGGCCGGGCGGTTCCCGAGGCCGCGCTTCACGAGAAGCTGCCGGATCTCAACGTGGAGGAACTGCACGCCATTGGCCTCTTGGACCGTCGCAACGGGGTCGTCCAGGCTAATGCCAGATTGGGACCCTACCATGAGCTGCTGGTGGCCAGCGATTTTGACCCGGGAATCCATAGGAACCTGCCGCCCGATCACGTTCTTGGCGTCAGCGCGGCTTCTGTGACTCTCGCCAGCTTGACGGTCCGGCGCAAGATCGAGAGGGCGCTGGATCTGGGGACAGGTGCCGGCATACAGGCGCTCCTGGCGGCCCGCCACGCCGACCACGTCACCGGTACGGACACCAATCCGCGGGCCTTGAACTTTGCCAGGTTCAATGCGCTTCTTAACGGCACGAACGGCGTCGAATGGCGAGAAGGAAGCCTCTACGAACCGGTGGCGGACCGCCAATTCGATCTGATCGTGTGCAATCCGCCTTTTGTGATTTCCCCGGAATCACGTTTTGCTTTTCGCGATACCGATTTGCCGGGCGACGCGGTCTCGGAACAGGTTGTACGAGGAGCCGGGCCGCGGCTGACGGAGGGGGGATTCGCCTGCATACTGTTTAACTGGCACCATCAGGATGATGACGATTTGGAGGTTCGGCCGCGAACCTGGGTCGCCGGCAGGGGTTGTGATACGTTGCTGGTCTGTTTTCGGTCCCTGGACCCATTGGCGTATGCCGCGGACTGGCTCCAGACCAGCGTCGGGAAGGGCGCGCCTGAGTACGGACGGTATCTGGACGAGTGGATGGCATACTATGACGAATTGGGAATCCGGCGGATCAGTGCCGGAACATTAATCATGCGCCGGCGCGACACGCAGAAGAACTGGTTTCGAGCCCACTCCATCGGTACCGGTTGCTGCACAGGTTCGGCCAACGGACAGATCGAGCGCATATTTGCGGCGGAGGACCTGCTGCAGGGCCTCGATGACGATCGGGATCTGCTCGAATGCCGCCTGCTTTTTGACAAGCACCACCGGCTGGAGCATCAATTGTCCGTGGAAGACGGCCGGTGGGTTGTCCGCGCCGAACGGCTTTGTGCCTCCGAGGGCCTCCCCTTTGCCGGGAATGCCGATGTATATATCGCGAAGCTTCTGGCCGGCTGTGACGGCCGGCGAACTCTACGCGAACTCATCGCTGAGGTGGGTGATTACGTAAAGACGGACTCAGAGAAGCTGATGGCCGGCTGTCTAACGGTAGTTCGCAGGCTGATGCAGTCCGGATTCTTGAGCCCCGCGGACAATATTCGAGGGTGAGTTGGCCCTCGGCTCCCGCGCGAGTCCGGCCCTCTAAGAGGGTGTGTGAGAAGCCCGTCAACCGAACTCTCGTGAGTGGATGGGTGGCAGCGTCAAGGCCGCAGGCCTTGGCGATGGCTCCTCCGAATGGACACGAGACCATCGCCAAGCTCCGCTTGACGCTGCCACCCGGAGAAGATCTGGCCTCTCACCCGCCCTCTAAGAGACCGTCTCAAAACGGCAATGTCATTCTGAGCGAAGCGAAGAATCTGGGCTGCGCACTTGAGAAACCCCTCATTCGATGGCCAGATGGTTCGGGGCCCCAAAACGCACTACTTCGCGTTTGGGGACCCCTTCGC
>CAYFUB010000372.1:0-2662 GCA_964346195.1 uncultured Pirellulales bacterium | reverse complement strand
AAGCTGCGCTTGACGCTGCCACCCCGATCCTTATGAGGCAACGGGAACGTTTGTAGGGTGGGGCTTGCCCCACCGAGAGGCTGATTTCTTGGGAGGCGCAAATATGAACGCGAAACGTGCTACTGTGACTGGTGTTTTGATTCTGTTGTGTGTCGCGGCGGGGGCCCAGGCGCGGATCAAGCTGGTGGCGCTGCCGGAGCGGGCGGCGACGGTCATCCGGCTGGACAACCCCAACGCGACCCTGATCGAGGAGGAGCGGGTGCTCACGCTCCAGAAGGGGCTCAACAAAGTGGACTTCTCCTGGAAGGGCGTGCAGATCGACGAGGATTCGATTCGCCTGGAGGTCCTCGACCACCCGGACAACGTGACGCTGCTGAGCGTCAGCTATCCGCCGGGCGAGGCGGCGCTGGTCTGGGAGATCAGCAGCAGCGGCGACTACGCCGAGAACGTCCGCATCAGCTATCTGCTGCGCAACATCGACCGGCTCATCACCTATAAGGCCGTCGCGAACAAGGCCGAGACCCAGGTGGGCCTCAAGAGCTACCTGATCCTGCGCAACTTCTCCGGCGAGGATTTCGAGAAGGCCCGCGTCCTGCTCGACTACGGCGAGGCCTTCGAGCAGGGCATCGACCACGAGGAGACCAAGCAGATGCTCTTCCTGAGCGAGCCCAACGTCCCGGTCCGCAAGATCTGGACGTTCGATGCCGGTTCTTTGCCGTGGGACCCGGAGCAGCTCAACAATCAGAACGTGGGCATCCCCGTCAGCTACGAGATCACCAACGACCAAAAGAGTGGCCTGGGTGAGAACGCCCTCTGGGGCGGCAAGGCCCGCCTGTTCCAGCAGGACGGCCACGGCAGCACCATCTTCCTCGGCGAAGACAACGCCCTGCTGGTCCCCGTCGGCGAGAAGATGGAGCTCTATATCGGCGACAGCCGGGACATCGTTGTGACGCAGCGCAAGATGCGGGACACGCAAATCCCCACGCACAAGAACGACCCCGGCCGGACGGTCCTCTTCGACACCGACGAAATCATCACGGCCAAGATCGAGAACTTCAAGGACAGCCCCGCCGTCCTGACGATGATTCAGCACATCCCCGGCCAGTGGGACATGGAGAGATGCACCCTCGACGGCAAGCGGCTGACCCTGGACAAGGACTATACGAAGAAGGACGCGTCCACGCTCAAGTTCGAGATCGAGCTGCCCGCCCGGACCGAAAAGGGCCCGGCCGTCAAAGAGCTGACGATGCACTATCACCGCCGCAACGTCCGCCCGTAAGCAGTCATTCACATTGATTATCGGAGCCTCAAATGACCGGTTCCGCTGTCATGCTGAACGGAGCGAAGCGCAGTGAAGCATCTGGCCCGCGAATGGGAGGCCTCTTCACTCATCTGGGTAGCTTCCACTTCGCGGCCCGGATCCTTCGCTTCGCTCAGGATGACAAACGAGCGCGAGTTTCGGGACCGGGAGATTTGCGGCGATTATCTGCAAGCGAATCGATCAGTTCGAGTCAAAGATCGATAGGAGTGGCCCTATGAGACATATGACTTTGTGTTTGACCATATTGGTTGTATCTGGCGGCATTGTGCACGCCAAGGTGGATTTGACCACGTTGCCCTCGCGCGACACCGTCCAATTGACCATCTACAATTCCGCCGACATGACGCTGGTGCGCGAGAGCCGGGCCCTGACCTTGAAGAAGGGTCGCAACGCGCTGCAATTCTCCTGGGAGAACACGCTGATCGACCCGACGAGCCTGGAGATGCTACCGAAGGCGCACGCCGGACGGATCGACATTGCCGAGCTGGTCTATCCGCCGCGCGTGAGGAACCTCGGATTGTGGAACATCCAGAGCGAGGTCAGCGGCCCGGTCCCGGTCGATATCACTTATCTGCCCAGCGGCCTGACCTGGCGGGCCTTCTACATGGGCACGCTCACGCGCGACGAGAAGACGATGCGCCTCCAGGGCTACGTCCGCGTGACCAACAACAGCGGCGAGGATTACGAGAACGCCCAGACCCGCCTCATCGTCGGCAAAGTCCACATCCTCGACCAGATCGCCCAACTGGCCCAGCGGCAATACCCCTACGGCCGGCCCGGAGAGGGACTGGTGCCCGCAACACGGCCGGCGGTGGCGGGGAGAATGCGGGGCGGCGCGGTCAAGTTTCAGGTGTTGACGGAAGAAGCCGCCGATAAGCCCAAGGAGATTGTGAAGGAGGGTCTCAGCGAGTACTTCCTCTATACCATCGAAGGTACGGAGACGATTCCGACCGGCTGGTCGAAGCGGCTGATGAGCTTCGACGTCGAGGGCGTGCCGGTGGTGAACCTGTACAAGTACGAGCAGGAGCGCTACGGCCCCCGGGTTGTACGGTTCCTGAGCTTCAAGAACGATGTAGCCCACAAGCTCGGCCAGACCCCGATTCCCGACGGCAGGCGCAAAGTCTATCGCAGCGTGGACGAGCAGCGGCATCTGGCCTACGAGGGCCAGTCCTCCTTCAAGGACATCCCCGTCGACCTGCCCAAGGTCTCCAGTTTACAATACGGATAGGTTAGCTTAGAGTACGAAAGGTAGAAGCTATGCCAGTCTGTCGACAAGCATTCACAACGCCCGACAGTGCCGTACAGCGGGTTTGCAAGATATTAGAAGACAAGCTATTATTA
>CAYFUB010000371.1:0-5510 GCA_964346195.1 uncultured Pirellulales bacterium | reverse complement strand
TCTCGCGATCCCGACGACCCTGACGCCGGCGGGAGGGAGGGAGCGGCCGGCCCTGTGGATGCCAACGATGGTGACGCTCCCGCACTTGACGCTCGGTTTCTCGAAGAGGCACGGAAGATCGAAGGCGTGGAGACGGCGTTTCCCGAGTTGCGTTTTCCGGCCCAGATCTGTCTCGGCGATAAGGAGCAGTTTACCCTGGTCCAGGTCTTGCCGGCGGACATCTGTCGCTCGGGACCGATGCCGCTGCGCTGCGGGCGCTGCTACGACCCGTGCGAGCCGAACGAATTGATGATCACGGATTCCCTGCTGCGGCGTCTGGGCGTTAACGAGCCGTCCGAGGCGCTCGGCCAGGAAATCGAGGTGGCCACTTTGACTCTGGATTTCAGTCTCACGAACCTGTTTCGGATGGTCTTTTCGAGCGGCGACCAGGGCCTGCCCTTCGCTCGCAAGGGCTATCGCTTCAGGATTGTGGGCGTGGCCGAGCGGCTGCCCTTCGGGGGCATGGGCGATGTGTACGTTCAGCCGGAGGCGGCCGGCGGGATGCGGAAGCTGGCGCTCACGAGCATCTGGGAGTTCTTCCGGCCGGCCGGCGAGGCGGCCAACTATTCGTCGGTGACGGTCAGGGTCCGCTCACCCAAGTACGTCGCGCCGGTCAAGCAGGAGCTGGAATCGCGCGGCTACCGGACGTTTGCCCTGATGGACCAACTGGAGGAGATGCGGACCGGCTTTCTCATCATGGACATGTTTCTGATCGCCGTCGGCATGATCGGGATCACGGTGGCCTCGCTGGGAATCGTCAACACAATGGTGATGTCCATCCTGGAGCGATACCGCGAGATCGGCATCATGAAGGCGGTGGGGGCCACGGACGGTGACGTGCAGCGTATCTTCCTGTTCGAGTCCGGTGTCATCGGCCTGCTCGGCGGCCTCTTCGGCCTCGCGCTCGGATGGATGGTGAGCATGGTCATCAATGAGGTCATCAACGGCCTGATGGCGCGCCAGGGCGCCCCGCGCATGGACTATTTCAGCTTCCCCTGGTGGCTCTGCCTTGGCGCCATCGTCTTCTCGATCCTCGTCAGCCTCGCCGCCGGCATCCTCCCCACCCGCCGCGCCGCCCGCGTCGACCCCGTCATCGCCTTGCGACACGATTAACCGGTATGGCGCGGCAACCCGCGCAGCGACGAAGCGACCCAAAAGGCATAGGATCGCACATGGGTGTGGATGCACGCACATAAGCATCAAGTCCGAACGAGCACCGAATGCGAGCGCTGAGAGAGCTTCCAGCCGCCTGCCGCTGTCTCCCCCGGATTCGTCCCTCGTTTCGTGTTTCTCACTTGTCACGAATGCTTGCCACACTACATAATGGTCATGCGGCGTTGATGGAGCTTGGTGCCGCACGGAGGTGGCACGGAGGTGTGATTGTGAGCGAAGGTGCGACGTTTCACATGAGCGCGGTATCGACAAACGATGTCTGGGAGCATCTGGAGGCACTGCAATGGACGACGAGAAACGTTGTGATCTCCTGAAGGACTTGGCGGACGACAGATGGCGAGAGTTTGAGCTCAAGGCGCAACAAGAATGGAAGCTCAGTCTCAGCATTTGGACGGTGTTTGCAATTGCCGCGGCAAGCCTGCTGAAGGGGGAGGCCAGGAACGTTGAGCGGCTTATAGTCGTTGTAGTTGGCTTCCCTGTTGTCCTGCTCGTCGGTCTTTGCCATGCCTCTTTCCTGCTCTGGGTCCGGACGAGGATGAATCAGATCCGCGCGAGCATGGAGGAGATCGACGAGCAACGACGGAAGTTGGCTGGTGTAGATAAAGCCGACCAGAAGGCCGGCAGATCTCGATTAAACCATGTACCGATGTACGTCCAAGTCGCCATAACGGTATTGCTGGGCCTGGTGCTTCTCTTCATGCTTGTCAATGCTGCATGATCGATGTATTTTAGAGTAAGCTCGTCAGTTAAGAGGTTGGACAGCGTTTCTTGGTGTCGCCGGGAGGGCGTCTTGCCAGAGGTTTCGTCTGTCCCGTTACACAGCTTCGACAGAATTAGGGTGCATTCTGTGTGTGCACCATCCCGCCTTTGTGCAGCTATGGAAGGACGCCAAGCTGGGTGCTTGGCACGGCTCCCCGAGGGTAACGGGCCATAGTTGCAGAGGCGCTATCGACCGGAAGGCGGAAATCGAGTGCGGAGTAGTCCTCTACGTGGAACTCCGCGACCTTTCCGCCCTCGGTCAGCGAGAGTTCCTTTCGCACGTCGTCGAGATTCTCATATCGCTTGTGTTTCTTCCAGGTGACGCCCCAGTTGAACAGGCCCTGGCCCGGGCCGGGGCAGTACAGGTTGTTCTCGAAGGTGAGGTTCAGGTCTTCTAACGACAGGCCGTTTGGATGGTCGGTAGTGTTCGATGATGCTTCCGTTGCGAGCGACGGGGCACGAGTCACGGGCGACGGCCTTGGCCAGTGGCGCTCGTCGGGGACGTCGAACCAGCCCCAAACCTGGGCGTCGCGGTTGTAGGCGAAGATGTTGTTGCGGATAATCTCATCGTGGTTCCACACCGGCTCGCGTTTTCTGTTGTCGATACGGGGCGTGCGGCGGAGCTGCTCGCGGAAGTTGAAGCCTTCCTTGTTGCCGAAGATGAGATTGCGCTCGATGGTGCATCCCGGCGAGCTGGAGATGCTGATGCCGGCGGCGGCGCCCCAGGCCCCCGGCGTGAAGGCGAAGCCGTTGCCGACGATCACGTTGTCATGGGCGTGTAGGCCGTAGGAGATCTCGTAGAAGATGCCGGCGTTCTCGTTATCGGCGATGAGGCAGTTGCGGACTTCGCAGTCCTCGTTGCCGATATCGAACCAGATGCCGTTGCCGCGATTCTCGACGAACGTGCTGCTCTCCAGGACGGCCCGGCGTGTCAGGCAGATCTTGTTGCCGCCGGCCTCCCAGCCGCGGTCGAATCCCTTCGTGTTGTTGTTCCGCACGGTGCAGCCGGTCATCAGCAGGTTGTGGGCACGATTGGCCCCGAAGCCGAGTTGGCCGTTGTGCTGGAAGGTGCAGTTGCGGACCGTGATATTCTCGCCCTTGAATTCGGCGCCCTCGGCGTTGGTATATTCGAAGACGCAATCCTCGACGGTGATATGAGTGCCAGAGAACTGGGCGGCGCCCTGCTGTGCCCGGTTGGCCGCGTAGCGAAGGCGGAATCCTTTGATGACGACGTGGTCCCCTTTGACACTGAGGACCTGGCTACGGACAGAAGCCTCCACCATGGCCTTGCCACGGGTAATCTCCTGGTTATCGGCGGGGCAGATGTGCAGGCGCTGGGCGTCCATGTCCACGAAGAACGTGCCCCGGCTGAGCTGCTCTCGCTCCAGCACCTGTCGCAGGGGGTAGCCATTGATGAAGACCTGCTCGCAACGTCCGATCAGGCGATGGTAATCATCATCCGGGTGCGTGTAGGACTTGTTCCAGGCGACAAACTTGTGCGGCCAGGGCGTGCTGTACATCCGGCTCTCACCCGGCTCCGGCGTCCAGTCTGTAATATGGTCGGTGCCGGTGAGAATAAGGTACTCGCCCTCGGCCGCCCGCACGGTGATGGGTTGTTCGGGCTGACCGCTCTTATCGATGGCGACGCTCTCTCGATAGATGCCGCCATGCACGAACACCGTATCGCCGGGCTCAAGGCGTGCCACGGCCGCGCCGAGCGTGCGGAACTGGCGGCTCGGGTCAATGCCCGGCAGCGTCTCAGGAGCGACATGCCAGATGTCCGCTTTCGCACCGGCCGCCAAGCAGAGCACCACAAGCGCGAGGCTCGCCGTTTTTCTGCCGACCGCGTGACAGAATGAAACGGAGGTCTGCAAGGATTTCTCATTGCGACACTCCATGGACAAAACCCTCACGCCGATCAGGAGGTCACTGCCCGGATCGCCCGGTTCAATCCCGATGAGATGATTGAAGGGTAGTTTCGTCACATCCATGTCGCTATTCCTGCAACCGCTGAACGCGAAGCTCACCGGACCCGAGAAGCGACAGCTTTGAGGGGTCCGAGTGGAGCGATACGTTCGCCCTCAGCTAACTGACAGTTTGGAGACGAATTAGTTGACATCTATATTGAAACGAGCAGCGATAGACCTGGCCGTCTTGTCCAATTGAGCTTTGGGCAGGGTTTTAAGTTCATGAATTACTGACTCCGAGAGGGGGAATCCCCAACGAATGAAATACGAACTGAGATCAACGCCTGCTGCCACGCTCAATCCAGACGCGAGAAAATCCACCTTCTCCTGTTCGGTGGTTGGTGTCGATCCCGTCTTGGCTTTATTCGCACATTTCTTGAAGAAGCTGTAGAAAGGATCCCAGCCGTATGTTTCTCTAATAACCGTAAGCAGGCTGAGCATAATCCAACCGTCCGTCTTGAGTTTCTCATAATCCGGTTGGTTCGCGAAGTAATAAGCAATGCCGTTCCGTTGTTCACGCCAATGCGTATCGTGCTCATCGTATTTAAGTTCCAGTGTGTCATAGGCATGGGTCGTGAATATGTTGGCCCAGCTCTCATTATCGCCGTGGCCGAGTTGGTACGCATGTTTATGTGCAAAGGCCACGAAATCATGTCCGAGTTCATGTATTAACCCCCAGCCGGGATGGCCCAGCCCATTGAAGTCCTTAAGAACTACTGGTACTCGATCTCGGCGAATAAGAATGGGGTTGCCCGAGCACAGGTGGTAAGAGAGTCTGTTTACGACTACAACGCTGATCTTCTTACCGTGAAAAGGAGTATTCGAGGCCAGACGTGCGTGTGTCTTGTAGATCGTATCGAGGTCCTTGATAGCCTTGGTTGGGCTGCGTAAATTCAGGAAACCATACGCCGGCAGGCTCAATACGACATGTTCACCCTCAATGGCAAAGTTGTGTGACTTCCTATGCTTGCGAACAAACGCATGTATGTTCTGATCGGCCGGCTCATCGCCTTGGAACACCTTTGTAGGTCTGGGAAGCCATCGCTTGGGTTTGTCCACTGGAAATGTGGCCGGTATGGGCTCCCCTTCACGGCTCTGCTGCCACACGCTGTTGTCCAGAAACGTCAGGCCCAGACGACTGCCGAGTACATTGAGAGGGAAGTCCGACATGGGTAATGTGGGGTTGCACTCAGCCCAGAACCAACCAAGCCCCGCCAGGAACACTCCCCCTCCCTCTTCAATAAACTGACAGATGACTTCTGCTTCGTCAGCATCCATGAGTCGGGTATGGGGCCGCGCGATCGCGAGTACCACATAGCCTTCAAGCGTTTCAGGAGAAGCAGGTTCAGCCAGATTGGTGACCGTGATCTGGTCCTCGGACAGTTCCCTCATGATGTCAGTGGACAGCGTTTTCGTCGTGACCAGTGTACCGATGGAGGTATACAACGCAATGCGCGCAGGCCGAGCAGGCCCGGCCAGCCATTGCAGGGCATTAAGGGAAAGCCTTGACACGTCAGGGTCTTCTGTTCTTTCGAGAAGCCATCCATCATGCCCGCAGGCCACGATTCGCCC
>CAYFUB010000370.1:0-3925 GCA_964346195.1 uncultured Pirellulales bacterium | reverse complement strand
CAGACCCGCGAGCCGGGCCCGCTGAACGAGAAAGCGAAGGAGTACCTGATGGGCGATATCGCGGCCGTGGTCCGCGGGCTGCGGGCCGGCGGCGCGAGTGACATCGTCGTGCTGGACGGCCACGGGGCGGGGGCGTTCGTTCCGCACCTGATGGAGCCGGGGGCCAGGTACATCACCGGCCGGCCCCGGCCGGGCCCGCTCACGGAGCTCGATGGCTCGTTCGCCGGGATGGTGCAACTGGGCGCCCACGCGATGAATGGCACGCCCGATGGCGTGCTCTGCCACACGCAATCGTCGCGCTCGGAGAACCGCTACTGGTACAACGGTGTGGAATCGGGCGAGCTGGCCCAGTGTGCGGCGGTCGCCGAGGGCTACGGCGTCCCGACCATCATGGTGACCGGCGATGAGGCTGCCTGCCGGGAGGCCCACCAGTTCTTCGGGCGCGCGTGCGTCACGGTGGCCGTCAAACGGGGCCTCGCACGCGAGGCGGCCGAGCTGTACCCGTTGGAGCAGACGCGTCAGGCCCTTTATGAAGGCGCGCGACGCGCCGTGGCTGCCATCGAGCGTTGCCAGCCCTACGAATTGTCCCTTCCCATCCAGGCAAAGAAGGAGTATCTGGTCTTCGAGAATCAGTCGGGACCCGGCCGTCCGGTCAGCAAGGAGGGCACCATCGAGGATGTCCGCAAGCTGCTGGAGTTCTAAGACCGTTGGTCGCAGGGGCGGCGTGCCTCAAATCGCCAGACTTGCGGCGGCCGTCAAACCTTTGGGGCAGCGCGTCCCGGGAAGCACAGACCGGGTATTTGCAGACAATCCTTGTCTTTTCAGCAGACGGCGATAAAATGGGAGAGAAGGCAGAATTCCCAGTCATCCACGCCGGCGAGGAATGATGGCACGGTGATAGGAGACGAACGATGAAAAGGCATATCGTTGGCATCGTGTGCGCAGCGCTGGTGGTGTGGGCCTCGGTGCTGATGCCGGCCGCGTCGGCCGGCGCGGCGGCGGCCGATCCGAACCTGGTCGGCCACTGGAAACTGGACGGCAACGCCAACGACAGCGCCGGCAGCAATCACGGCACGCTCCTCGGCGACCCGACCTGGGTGAACGATCCGCAACGCGGCTGGTGCCTGGACCTCGATGGCAACGGTGACTGGGTCGATGTCGGTGATGATCCGTCCCTGACGTTCACCGACAAGATCACGGTTGCGTGCTGGATCAAGGTCCGCAAGCTCGACCGGAACTGGAATGCCATCGTCACCAAAGGAGACGACTGGGTCCTGGCGCGAACGCGGGACGACAATCGCGTGGCCTTTCTGTGCCTGGGCCTGGCGGGTGGGGGCTGGCCGGAAGTCTACAGCGGCGACGTGAACGACGGGAAGTGGCACCACATCGCCGGCGCGTACGATGGCGCCAAGCTCCACCTGTATCAAGACGGCGGCAGCGTGGACTCCAAATCACTGCACGGCCGCATCAACAGCAAATGGGCCCGGGTCCTCATCGGCGAAAACGGACAGGCGCCCAACCGCTACTGGAACGGCCTCATCGACGACGTGCGTCTCTACAACCGCGCGCTCACCGCTGAGGAGATTGGTGTCCTGGCGGAGTTGGAGCCGGTGGCTCCGCCGCCACCACCACCTGCTCCCCACGACGTGATCGCCACCGGTCACGACAGCCGGATCGATCTGCGCTGGCCGTTCAGTGCCGACCCCAACCTGGACGGCTACAATGTCTATCGCGCCGACTCCCCAACGGGCCCGTTTGTCAGGCTCAACGACTCGGTGCACAAGGCCTCCGTCTACAGCGACTTCTTCGGCGTCAACGACCAAACGTACTACTACCGTGTCAAGGCAGCGGCCATACGCGGCGGCGGAGAGTCCGGACCTTCGCCGATCGTCCGGGCCGCCTCCTACACAATGACCGACGAACAGCTTCTCACTTCCGTGCAGGAAGCCGTCTTTCGCTATTTCTGGGACTACGGCCATCCGGTCAGCGGGCTGGCCAGGGAAGGGTACGGGTTCGGCCACGGCAGCAACGTCTGCACCTCCGGCGGCACCGGCATGGGCTTGATGGCGATCTGCGTCGGCGTCGAGCGCGGGTTCGTCACCCGGGCCCAGGCGGCCGGTCGTGTCCTGCAGATTCTCACCTTCCTGGACGAGAAGGCTTCCCGTTTCCACGGCGCCTGGTCGCACTGGATCCGCGGCGACACAGGCACGACCAAGCCATTCAGCCAGTACGATGATGGCGGCGACCTGGTCGAGACCGCCTACCTGGTGCAGGGCATGCTCACGGCGCGCCAATACTTCGCCGACGCGAACGACCCCGTCGAGACGGAAATCCGCGACCGAGCCACGCAGATGTGGGAGGAGGTCGAATGGAGCTGGTATCGCCAGCAGTCGCGCAGTGAACTGCTGTACTGGCACTGGTCCCCCAACTACGGCTGGCAGATCAACCATGCCATTCGCGGCTACAATGAGTGCATGATCACCTATCTCCTGGCGATTGCCTCCCCGACGCATGCGATACCGGCCTCGTGCTACTACAACGGCTGGGCCAAGTCCGCCGGCTACGTCAACGGCAACAGCTATTACGGCTACCGACAGTGGGTGGGCCCCCAGATGGGCGGACCGCTGTTCTTCACCCACTACAGCCACCTGGGCTTTGACCCGCGTCACAAGAGCGACAGCTTCTGCAACTACTTCGACAACAGCCGCAACATCTCCCTGATCAACCGTGCCTATTGCATCGAGAATCCGCGCGGACACGCCGGGTACAGTGCCTTGGTGTGGGGCCTGACGGCCAGCTTCAACCCGTGGGGCTACACCGACCACTCACCCACGAACGACAACGGCACCATCGCCCCCACGGCGGCACTCAGCGCCATGCCCTACGTCCCGGCCGAGTCCCTGGCGACCCTGAAGCACCTTTATCACACCTACGGCAATGACTTATGGGGGCCGTTCGGCTTCTTCGACGCCTTTAATCTTACGGAAAACTGGTTCGCGCCGGGCTACGTGGCCATCGACCAGGGACCCATTGTGATCATGATAGAAAACTACCGCACGCAATTGTGCTGGGACCTGTTCATGGCCAATCCCGAAATCCAGCCGGCGCTTGACGCCATCGGCTGGACCAGCCCGTGAGAGCCTCTGACACTGCGAAAGGTGCAAGAGATTGCCTCTATGTCATTGCGAACGGACCGGGGCAGTCTCCGGTGCCAGGGATCAAGAGGGGCCGCCGGGCGCGAGATGCCGCGCCCGGGGACCCTCTGCCATCGCGTCGACTGCTCATAGTGTGCCTTGCCTGCGCAGCCAGCCGACCAGGCTGGCGCCGATACCGTCGAGGAGGATGGCACCGGGTGCGGGAACCTGCTCCATAAGCGTCTCAAAGGCAGCATCGCCAATATGTCCATCAGGCGGCCAGGCACTCCATTGACCGTCACGGTAAAGCCGCAACTCTCCGCGACCACAGGGGCTGCCAGCCCAGAACTCGTGAGGACAGGATGACCGGTTCAGCTTTTTTGAACCTTTTTTAAGTGGCAGGCGTCTATGATGTGAAGGATTTGTAATCCTTACCCAGATAGACCAGGCGGTATTGCCGCAATCGCAGACAATGACGACGCGGAACACGATATGGAACAAGACAAATTGGCCGACGCAATTTTGGTTCTTAGCTGCCAGAAGCGCGATGAGCCGGCCTTTCAAGAACTGGTAAATCGTTGGCAGCCGCGTCTTTATTACTACGTGCGGCGCATTGTCGAGGACGAAAATGCTGTCTGGGATATCCTTCAGGAAACCTGGCTGGCTGTGTACGAGAAGATCCGCAAGTTAGAAGACCCCCGCAAGTTTCCAGCATGGTTGTATAAGATCAGTCACAATAAGGCGGTCAGTTTACTTCGAAGAGAAGGCAAATATGTTCAAATGGTGCAAGA
>CAYFUB010000369.1:0-18603 GCA_964346195.1 uncultured Pirellulales bacterium | reverse complement strand
GCCGAGGCCCAGGCGATCGTTGGCAGACACGGCATCGATTGCGTTCGCAGGATTATCGACGCCCTCAGCGGGGGCGATTCACGCACGGGCAGCGACCTGCTGAAGGTGATCGAGGACGTAACCGGCGAAGACATGGAGGCGCGTCTGCGCCGCTACCAGACGTTCCAGACCGCGACTGAGGGCGTCGCGAAATACGAGCAGGCATACGAGGCCGCCCGGCGGGAGGAGGACTACGAGCAGATGTTCGTCAACCTGCTGCGCCTGATGGAGCTGCGCGGAGACGTATTCTCGCGCGATTATCTGCTGCGCTTCCGGGAGGCGGCCTGGGTTCTGTTCAAGCTGGGCCGGGAGGACGCGGGCGACGAAGTGATGCGCAACGCCATCGATCTCTACTCGACAGGCCCCATCGCGCGAGGGCGTGAAGCCGCGCTGGAGGCGTTCATTCTCTATGCTCTGGACTGCAACAACCCGCGCAAGGCCGATAGTGCGGCCGACGAGTTGCTCGGGCGCGATCCCGAGCATATTTCGTCGCTGGTCGTGAAGATGCTTGTCCACGTTGAGGACGATGACCTTACCGGGGCCAAAGCCGTCGCCGAACAGGTCTGTTGCCTGGCGAAAGAAGGTTCACAGGCCCGGGCGCTGGCCGCGAAGATCCTGGCGATGGACCCGAATCGACCCGACACGTGTGACGAAGCCCAATAGAACACATGACCCTGTCGAGGGAAGAAATGGCCGGTAACCCCAAAAATACCTGGGGCGCCAGACTCCGGCGGACCCTGACATCTGTGCTTCCTGTCGCGCCGAAGCGCACGGGCCGGTGCGTCCAGTGCGGGGCCTGCTGCAAGCTGCCGAACGTGTGCCCGTTTCTCAGAACCGACGACGGCAAGAGCCGCTGCGCCATCTACCCCATCCGCCCGCTGAACTGCCGCAAGTACCCGCGCACCGAATCCGAGCACATCACGCAAGACACCTGCGGCTTCCGATTCGACGATAAGGAAGATCGGGTTGCATCTCGATGAAAAGCGATTCTCCTGTGGCTCACAAATGAAGTCCGCGCCGTGAAAGACCTGTGGCTTCAGCAACGAGACGGCACCAGAGGATTGTGCGCCAGCGTCTGCTCTTCTTGCCTTCGATCCTTCTGCTTTAGTCTTTCGCCTTCGGTCCGCCCGTCCCTGGCGCGGTGCGTGAGGCGGGGTCTTCCCGAGTGTTGCCTTCCTTCCGTTGGACCTTCTTACCATTTTCCTGTTGACATGAGACGTCCAGACGTCTATTCTCGGAGCCATGGAAAAACAAGTAAGATATGCGCCGGGGCGCGTGCGTGATGCCATTATCCAGGTCATGTCCGTGTCCGCACGCCCGCTTTCCGTGAAGGAGATAGAGGAGCGCGTATGCCATCTGATCGGAGACACTCCCACTTCATCCATTCGGTCATATCTCCGTTTGAACACGCCTTCGGTGTTCGCGCGAGAAGGCCGCGGCCGCTACGTGGTTCACGCCAGACTTACCGGTGTCGTCCCGCGGGAATGTCCCGAGATACAACAGTGGCGTGACCCTGTCCGTTTCGGAAAGGCAATACTGTTTCACGCGGATTGTTTCGAGTGGTTGGAGCACCTGGCGGACAATTCCATTCACGCGGTTGTGACTGACCCGCCGTATGGGCTCCACGAATACACGCCGGAGCAGCAGACCAAGTTGCGTGATGGCAAAGGCGGTGTCTGGCGAATTCCGCCCTCGTTCGATGGGCACGTCAGGTCTCCGCTGCCGAGGTTTACGACCCTTACACCCGAGCAACTTGAGTGTATCCGCACGTTCTTTACCTTGTGGGCGCGAATCCTCACGCCAAAACTCGTGCCCGGCGCACACGTCGTTGTGGCGTCCAATCCCCTTCTTTCGTATATCGTCTCAGGGGCTCTGGCCGGGGCGGGTCTTGAGCGGCGCGGCGAGGTCATTCGTCTGACGATGACGATGAGAGGCGGTGACCGGCCGAAGGCGGCGCACGAGGCGTTCCCGGAAATCAGCGTCATGCCCCGCTCGATGTGGGAGCCCTGGGTTCTCTATCGCAGACCGATTCGGGGGAGAGTCCAGGACAATCTCAGGAAATGGGGTACGGGCGGGCTGCGGCGCCCATCCAGAGACGAACCGTTCGGTGACGTCATCGAATCCGCCCCGACGCGCAGCGCCGAACGGAACTTGGCGCCCCATCCAAGCCTGAAACCGCAGGCTTTTCTGCGCAAGATAGTCCGCGCGGTTCTGCCGTTGGGCAAGGGCGTCGTTCTTGACTCGTTTGCCGGCGCGGGTTCGACACTGGCAGCGGCGGAAGCGCTGGGTTACGACAGTGTTGGTGTTGAGAAGGACGAGTATTATTTTGACATGGCCTGTAAGGCAATCCCACGCTTGGCGGAGCTTTCGCCCAACGGAGACCCCTAGAGGCGGTAGATCCAATTCGCCCGGAGTTTCTGGATTCCGGCTTTGTGCAAAGTGGCCGTTCGAGTTCCGAGCTCGCTACGTGGGTTCCTCCGAAAATCCTCAATCGTCACGTGCTCCGTGCGTGTCAGCCGCGCCTCCCGCTTTCTTGGTTGTCTTGATCTCCAGGCCTTCAGTCCCCGCCTTTACGGCATTGCCGCTGTAGACGCCCAGCACGATTAAATCGGGATGGCCGTTGAAATAGCGGTTCTCTCTCAGAACTCGAGAATGCTTGGCCAGACTTGCTGCCAACATGTCCGACAGAACACCCGACATGATCGCGGGACGAAGCATATCGTCCAGGCGTTGCAGGCCCTTCGCGGCGAGGAGGGAATTCACGTCACAGAAGAAGTCGTAAACGTCTTGCATTTGGAAATCCTGCAGTCGCAATTCATACGGCAGGACTGCGTCCCGGTTGAATTTCGTGACATCTACCGTGTTCCGAAGGATCGCCATAGCTTATGATGGTGCTAACCGTGGCTGTATTCCGTGTCAACTGGCCAACGGACTCCGGGCGCGCCACGCAAGATACCAGTGGTTTTCGGTTTGAGTGACACCCGGCCGAGCCTCACCGCCGGGATGTCGCGGCGTTGGCGGGGATGTAGAACTGCCCCGCGCCCAGGCCAATACCGCTGAAGGCGGGCGTCGTGCCGTCCAAGTCTTCGGCCACTTCCAGAATGATGGTTTCAGCCGGGCGATAGGCCTCGACATGTCCATCGACGAAGCCGGCCTGGAGTTTCAGTTGCACGCCGGCCCGGTCCGGCTGCCCCCGGGGCTTGTGGGACCAGTGGGCGGCGGCCTCGTGGGTCTCCGCGGTGATTTCGGCATGGGCGAGGCGCTCGCAGCTTCCGAAGGCTTCGGGGCTGCGCCAGTGGTTGAAGCCGAAGTAATCGCTGGTCAGCAGACTGCTACACCCGGCCCGCCCATAGTCGGTTTGTGGGCCGCGGAAAGGACGCTGCTGCTCCGGCAGGTGTCCCACGTAGTTCCAGTAAAAACAGAAGCTGCCCAGAACACTATCATCGGTGAAACCGGTGTTGGGATTATCCCACAGCTCGCCGGCTCGCCAGAAGTCCTGCAGGTACGGATACACGGCGGGACTGCTGGGGCACGACAACACGATGGCTCTGGGGAGGTAGGCGCGGAGATAACTGGCCATGGAGCACTGATAGCCGGCGGCACGCGGCTGGCAGGCCTTCATCATACGCGGCTCCTCCCAGTGCCAGGTGCGACCAAGCATGCCGGAGGTCGCCACGGACTCGGGGTACCGACCCTCATGGTCGGCCGCGTAGAGACTCACCGCCAGGACCACCTGCCGCTGCCGGTGGCCTCCGATCATGGAGTGGGCTGCACGCCGGACCTGACTCAGCGCAGGCAACAGTATCCCCATCAAAAGGGTCACGACGCTGACCGCGACCAGCAGTTCGATCAGCGTCATGCCCTTGGTCGTGATCTGTAATGTCGCAGTTGTCCGTTGTATAGACGTCTCCCTCGATGCAATCCCGGATCTACCGAATTCCTGTCGCCCAGAGTTCCGCCCGCTCCACAGGTTGGCCGGCCAGCATCAGCGGGCCGAATCCGCGTGCGAAGATGGTGATGGGCTCGCCCGGCGTGCCATCGGCGTTCTCCTCGCGCAGGGCAATCACGTCGTGCCAGGAGCCGGCGGGGAACTGGGCCGGGTCCACGCCTGTGCCTCTGAGTACCCCCTCGAGCGTGCCGCGCACGACGACTGCGGATCGATATTCCGGCGTCCCCTTCGCGAACGGATCATACGGCGTCTGAATCGTCGAACCATTGACCAGGTACATCGGATACATGGCGTGGAATGGCGCAGGGACCTCCGGCTGCAGATTCTGCTTGTCCCATAGTAGATTCAACACGGTGGTGTCCTGGGTCATGTATAAGGTGTAATCAATGTAGACCCAGTGACTCTCCGGTGCCCACTCGGGGGCGTTGGCAGTTTCTACGGCGCGGACCGGGTATACGCCGTAGCCTAACTGGCTCACGACGCGAAACTGCGGATTGGTCCCTTCGCGGCCGGGCATCAGCCATCGGTAGCCCACGACTAACGGCCAGAAATCGTGCAGATCCACGGCTCCGATCCCCGGCGCCAAGCCCATGGTCGGGCGCATGGCCCCCTGCATCGTGCCGCCGTAGGCGCCCAGGTCGATGGCGTGATTGAAGCCCCAGCGGCCTTCGGGATCATCGGGCACCCGCTCGGGTTCTTCACCCAGGCTGTCCATCGGATCGCCAGCGTCGACGCCCGGACTCGTCACGGCGTCGTAATACCAGTGCGACCCGTGCGCCCGCTGCTCGCTCCACCGCCAGCCCTCGCTCTTGAGATGGTAGTCTCCCTCGACCAGGACGTCTCCTACCCAGTAGCCCGGCTGCACGAAGCACGGGTCGCCATCGAAGGCCGGCCTCCGATCCGGCCCGGTCTGGCCTTGGACCAGCGAATAGCTTATGTGCATGTCCCAGGGTGAAGGTATCCCGGGAGGGACCGAGACGGTGGGGAACGAGATGATCTGCGTGCCTTGATTCCCGTAGATGATACAGTTGCGAATAGTCGGCAGAGTGCTCAGTAGCGGGTTTTGATCGATGCCTACACCGGAGATGTTGTTGGCGATGGTACAGTTGACGAGGGACATGCAGCCCGACACCACCGGCTGCACCGCGCAGCCGTGGAACGTTGTGTTGTCCACAATCAGGCAGTTGGCAACCTCGCCCCGCACGTCCTTGAGCACCGTAGCGCCGCAAGGCCCGTTGCCGCTGATGATGCAATGACTGACGGTGGCCTGGGTGTCGTTGCCAAGAATGCCGCCGCAGGTGTGGTTCTGGATTTTGAAGCCCTGCAACAGGCAGTTGGGGTCTTCGTCGCCTCGGAAGATGACTACCCCACACAGGATGGTCTTCTCCGCGACGCTGAAATCCTTGGGCGCGGAACTGACCAAGCGGATGCTCTTGCCCTTGAAGTTGAGTTCGCCGTATTTCCACGGATCTTGTGAGATGTAACGCCCCGGGGCGACGAGGATCGTGTCACCATCCCCGGCGAGGTTAATCGCCGGTTGAATGTCCTTGTATGGATAGATGAAGCAGCCAGTGCGGCGGGACTCCTCGGTGGCGGCGTCAACATACCAAGTCGTCGCGTGCGAGAATCCTGTAAGCAGCGATAGCACGAGCAATAAGGCACTGCATTTGGTACGCATAGCAGGTCTCCTTGGAGGGCGCGTGAGAAGCCAGTTCATCGTCCCTCGCAAAAACTGTGTTTACTGTGCCAGCGATCCTTGCACCAGTCGCATCAGCCACAGGCCGCGGGGCACGGGTGCACCTGCACGGCGGCGGTGCGGCAACGAGGGGACCGTCAACCGGTGTGGGTCGGCCTCGTCGGGCGCAGGATAGCTGAATGTCCATTCTCCTATTGTCACATCTTCTTTGTCGAAGCGGATGCTTTCAATCCAGTCCTGGTGCAGGTGTACGCGATAGGTCAGGCGTACCCCTGGGCCGTGAAGCAGGATCTCGACGCGCCGGCCATCTGCCAGAGGCCGGGTCGTGAAGGGAACCCCGGCCCGGGCGGCGTCCCGGCGAATCGTATCGATGGTGTGCAGCCCGGTCCACGGCCGGCCCAGACCCTGAAAGAAGCTGCCACCCGGATAGCGGGCCAGCACCGCGTCGGACTGATCGTGTATTTCCGCCGCGCGTCCGGAGTCCACCAGCGTCAGGCCGTTGTCCAGCATCAGTTGCAGCCAGGGACCGTGGTCGTTGACTGCGGCGGCCACGAAGGGCAACCGCCCCCGACCCGAGACGGACTGTGTGCCCATTCGTCCGCTCACCAGAAAGGGCGTCCATCCCCGGCGATGCGCGTCGTCGCGCCGGTCCACGAGCGCTGCGCCGGTGGACCAGTCGTGCCGGAAGTAATCCTCCCGCGATACGTCATAACTCAAGGTCACCTGTTGGCGCCCGTCCGCATGGGCCTGCTCCACAGCCACCAGCAGTCCCCGCACGCTGGGGGCCACATACTCCAGGTCGAGAGCCCGCCCATCCTGACTGTGCAGGAACTGTCGCAGGGCGGGCGGGTCGGTGGGCAGCCGCCAGACCGAGAGATCGGGAGCGAACTGGCGATGGTTCCTGATGTAGATCGTGTCACCCTCGCGATAGTAATTGGCCTGCTCTTGTTGCAGCCATTGGCTGTAGGCAACGGCGTGACCGGAGGTCCGGATCATTACCATATCCACCGTGGCGGGAGGATAGTAGTACCAGCACGAGGTGTCCTGGGAAATCGCCTGCGCCGGTGGGGTCTGCGGGCGGGCCGCAACCTGTCGCGGGGCGCCATTCCAGGCCTGCGACCGGGTCACCAGGACGCCGCCGGTTCCGATCAGCACCGTTCCCAACAAGGTCGCTAGAAGAGCGGGCTGAGCGGCGGTGGCCAACAGCGGAACCCACAGGCCGACGTGCAAGGTCGAGCCGGTGATCGATACTCCCGCGGCTGCGGCCTCGCTGCGGGCGCTGAGCTTGCCGAAAAACAACAAGGCTACCGGCAGCGCGCTCTTGTCGATCCCGTGCAGGTTCAGCAGACGTGCCATGCTCTTTTTGGCCCGATGGAACAGGGCCCTGGCCCCCAACTGCGTGCCGCCCATCACCTGGCTGATCTGGCGGTAGGACATCTGATCGTAGCAGCGCATGGTCAGGACCGCCCTCTGCCGGGGCTCCAGCTCGGCGACCGCCCGGACCACGATCTGCTTCAACTCTTCCATCACAAGTTCAGCCAGCACGTCCTGATCTTTGGAGGCAAGCCAGTCCTGTTGGACCTCGGACAGCAACTTCTCCCTGCGCTGCCACCGCCGTCGGTAGTGTGCCCGAACCTTGTTCAGCGTGATGGTGTACAGCCAGCACCAGAATCGTTGTGGGTCCTTGAGAGTGTCAAAAATCTTGAGCATTTCGGCGATACTCTCCTGCACGATGTCCGTCGTCAGATCGCGATTCAGAGTCAGGCGTCCGACGTACTCGGTCAGCCGGGGCTCGACGATCCGGACCAGGTCGCTTTTCGCCCCTGGATGGCCCTGCTGTGCCTGCCGCACCAACTGGATGTGGTCTCTGGATTCGCTCATGTCAGCCGTAGATAAGGGTGATTGCCACCCCCAAATGTTACGCGAATTCCTGTGCGCGGACAACTTTTTGGGGTTTACGTGACGCCTTCCCCGTGTTTGCGGCCCAGCACGAGAATTCGCTGCATACAAATTTTGCGGCAAACCCGCTATTTGCCTGCAAATGACCGACCCTTCGGGTAAAATGCGGCGGTTTGGGTTTTCTTGGGGATGGCTTTGCATATGAGTAACAAGTACCTGGAAAAGATCAACAGCCCGGCGGACCTGAGGAAGCTTTCGGCCGCTGAGCTGGTCGGACTGGCCGAGGAGATTCGGCAGTTCATACTCGATACTGTCAGCAGGACGGGTGGGCATCTGGCGAGCAATCTCGGTGCGGTCGAGCTGACTCTGGCGCTGCATTACGTCTTCGACTTCAAGCAGGACAAGCTGCTGTGGGACGTGGGCCACCAGTGCTACACACACAAGATCATCACCGGCCGCAAGACGGAGTTCGAGCGGCTGCGGCATGCGGGGGGCATCAGCGGCTTTCCCAACCCGGTTGAAAGCTATTACGACCAGTTCGCCGTGGGACACGCCGGCACGTCGATCGCGACCGCCATTGGTATGGCCCTGGGCGAGCAGTTGCGGACGAAGAAGGACGAAACCCTGCCCAAGCCCTTTCACCGGGAGCTCGGTAAGTTCAAGCTCCCGGCCCCCCGGATCATCGCCGTCGTGGGCGACGCCAGCATCGTCAACGGCACCTCGTTCGAGGCGATGAACAACCTCGGGCTCGTCAAGCGGCAGATGCTCATCGTCCTCAACGACAACAGCATGGCGATCGACGCAACCGTGGGGGCGGTTGCCAAGTACTTCTCGAAGGTCCGCCTCAGCCAGACCTACGAGGACCTGCGCTGGACGACAAGAAACATTCTCGAACACGTGCCCGGCATCGGCCGTAGCATCGAAGACGCGCTCGAAAAAATCAAGAAGAGCATCCGCATGGTGCTGTCGCCCAGCCAACTGTTCGAGAGTCTCAATATCCCTTATTTCGGCCCGGTCGATGGTCATGATGTCGAGTCTCTCATCCAGTTGTTCAAGACCCTCGGCCAGGTGGACCACCCCGTCCTGCTCCACGTGTATACGAGAAAGGGCAAGGGCTTCCACCCGGCCGACAAGGGTCCGGCCCGGTTTCATTCCACGGGTCCGTTCCAGATCAACGGCGACAATACCGTGGAAGCGACCGCCGGGGACCACCGGCAGAATTTCACGGAGGCCTTCGGCGAAGCGCTGACCGCCCTGGCCCAGCAGGACGACCGCATCGTGGCCATCACCTCGGCGATGTGCGACGGAACGGGCCTGGTGGAGTTTCGCCGGCAGTTCCCGGAGCGGTTCTACGACGTGGGCATTGCCGAGAGCGCGGCGGTGGACATCGCGGCGGGACTGGCCAAGGCCGGCATGAGGCCGGTCGTCTGTATCTACTCGACGTTCCTGCAGCGCAGCTTCGACCAGATCTTCCAGGAAGTGGCCTTGCAGAACCTGCCGGTCGTCTTTTGCGTCGATCGGGCTGGCATGGTCGGCTCGGACGGCGCGACCCATCACGGGCTGATGGACATCGGCTACCTGCGGATACTGCCCAACATGGTCCTGACCGCCCCCGCCGACGCCCTCGAGATGGGGCAGGCCCTGCAATTCGCTCTGGGCCAGGCGCAGCCGGTCGTCATTCGCTACCCGAAGGACCACATTCCCGCGGAGGAATTCGTTCGCGCGGCGTCCCAGAAGCCCTTCGAGCTGGGCAAGAGCGTACTGGTCAAACGCGGGTACAGGTCGTCGCTGGCACTCGTCTGCTACGGCAGCGTTCTGACGGAAGCACTGAAGGCTGCCGAGACGCTCAGTTCCGAGAAAATCAGCGTTGACGTGATTAGCGCGAGGTTCGCCGCCCCGCTGGATGAGAAGTTCGTGCATCTGCTGTCGCGCGGCAAGGGCCTGCTCACGGTCGAGGACCACTATCTATCCTGCGGCTTCGGCTCGGCCGTACTGGAACTGGCGGCGCTGCACGGCGTGGATGGAAGCAGGATTCGCTCGCTCGGCGCGCCCCGGCGCTTTATCGGACACGATACCCGCAACGTCCAGCTTATGGAGGCGGGAATAAATGCCGATAAGATAGTGAAAACGGTCAAGGACATGCTGAACGGGACGGCACGGTGAGATGACCATCCGGCGTCCCGCGCCGCCGGCGTGATTCCGCAGGCCGTGGCAGCAAACCGGGATCGATATGGGACAGGGCAAGTCACTACGGGTTGCCAAACGCGAGGTATCGCGTTCGGGTTCGCTGCCCAGGCTGGTGATTTTCGGCGACCCCAAGAAGGGGGCGGTGGCCGAGGCCATGAAGGATTTCGCACAATTCCTCAAAGGCAAGGCCGAGATCGCCGGCATTTGTCACATCGTCCAATGTACGACGGAGATCCTGCGCGACTGTGACTTCGCCGTCGTGCTCGGCGGCGACGGCAGCATCATCTCGGCGGCGCGGACCCTGAGCGAGGCCAATGTCCCGGTCATCGGCGTCAATCTGGGCAAACTCGGGTTCCTCGCCGAATTCAGCGTGAACGAGTTCAAGGACTGGTACGACGATATTGTCTCAGGCAAGGCGCCCATCGAGAAGCGGATGATGCTCGGCTGCCGGGTGCGCCGCAGTTCCCACGGCGGCCGCGAGAGGTTCCACTCGAAGGCCGTGAACGACGTTTTCGTCACGGCAGGTCCGCCCTTTCGGGTGATCGAATTGAAAGTCGCGGTGGACGGTCAACACGTAGCCAGTTGCGTCAGCGATGGGCTGATTGTCTCGACGCCTACGGGCTCGACGGCATACAACCTGTCGGCCGGCGGTCCCATCCTGGCCGGCTCCATGGAGGCCATGGTCATCACGGCCATCTGCCCTCATTGCCTGAGCTTCCGGCCTATCGTTATCGACGCCGGCAGCACCGTCGAGATCAGTTGTGAGAGGATCAACGAGGGTACTACCGTCTCCATCGACGGCCAGATCTCATCAGGCTTATCGCTCGGTGATGTTGTCGCCGTGGCCCGGGAGAAAAGCAGCTTTCTGGTGGTGGACAACCCGATACGGACCCGCTGGGATACCCTGGCGACCAAGCTCGGCTGGGCCGCCGGCCCGGCACGCAAGCCAATGGGCCGAGGGTGAGGACGGGCCGACGCAGGAATGAGGGGACAGGGGAGCCCCGAAACGCGAAATAATGCGTGTGGGAACCCCAGGAAAAGGACGCCGAACCCGCCAGGAACAGGCCCAGTAGGAGATTGCACGGCCGCTTAGGAGCCTTCCCAGTAGGGCTCTTTCGCGGACACCATTTGGGTGGCAGCCTCAAGAGCCTGATAAGCACATAGGGTTCCTTCCCTGACGTAGCATACACTAGTGATCCGGGGTGCTGCCGAATGGGAGGCAGGAGAGCTTCGATCTGGCCCGCGTATTCGGATGAGTTTGCCGAGGCGGCGGCCGATCTTACGGTAGGGCTGGTTAAGACCACCGAGCCTGATTGGACGGCCGTCGCATCCCTGCTTTACGATACGAGACGTACGAGGTCGTGGGAGTCTCTTTCGCCCGTGCCCGGAGTCAGGCAGGGTGGAATGCCCCCTTTGCGGGGGCAAGTCAGGAGGCCTGTCCCGTCCCCTCTGCGGGAGGGACCGCGATTGAACCGGGTACGGTACTGACGTTGTTCTGGTCCCGCCCCGGGCGGGATGGGGCCACCAGGAATGCTTGCTAAAATAACAAGATGTTGCGCCCTTGCAGTGCAGGGGTGACAAACCGGCGTCGAGAACGGCAACCGGAGCTGCCTCTGGACGTGCCCTCATCCTGTCAGAGGCTCCAAGGAGATAAGGAATGTTCAGATCCCATCGCTTTTCCCACGCGGCAATCCTGCTCGCATTCGCCGCCCTCCACTGCGGCCTCGCGACCGCGAATGCCGCCATCGATCTTCACGTTGTCCTCGAATGGAACCTGGGCACGACGCTGGGCCAGTGCCGGGCCGTGCCGGTGGACCTGGGTGATAGGGAGGGCCTCTTCGTCGCCTATTGCGAGGATGCCGAGATCGACCCGTACGTCGAGATGTTCTTTTTCCCGAAGCATCCGCTGAAAATCACGGTCCTTGCCCTCGACGGGACACACGTCTGGCACAAAGAGCTCGGTCCCGGCGTCATTCCGGGCATCTGGTTCACGCCCTTCTTCCCCTTCGACCTCGACGGCGATGGCGCCGATGAAATCTGGTTTGTCAACAACGTCGATGAGGAGCACCCGCTGAGCCTCCGCGGCCGGCGATTGGAACGCCTCGACGCCCGAACGGGCAAGACGCTCGGCCGGACGCCCTGGCCCGCAGTGGACCGCAACCAGAGCCCCAGCCACACGTTCCGCAACTTCATCCTCGGCGGCCACGTCAAGGGCCGGCCCGTGCTGGTCACGGCCCAGGGGACCTACGGCCCCATGACGCTCCAGGCGTGGAACCCGGACCTGAGCCTGCGCTGGGAACACAAGATTGAGGGGGACACGCCGGGTGCCAGGGGCAGCCACATGTGCCCCATCGTGGATATCAACCACGACGGCACCGACGAGATATTCTGGGGCGAGCGGTGCATCGAGATGGACACGGGCAAGGAACTCTTCTGCGGCGACCGGGACAGCTATCGCGGCCACTCCGACGTGGTCCAGCCGGTCCTCGACCGCACGACCAATCGCTGGTTCCTCTTCACCTGTCGCGAGAGCGGCGGCGCCCCGCGCGTCGCCCTGTTCGACGACACCGGCCGACGGATCTGGGGCGACCTGAAGGAAGGCCACATGGACATGGGCTGGACCGCCCGCCTGAGCGAAGACGGCGCGCCAACCGCCATGGCCATCCGCATCGGCTCCAAGTCCGCGGGCCAGAAAGGCTTCTTCCGCAAAGGCGTCGAGGAGTTCACCTACAACGCCTTCACCGGCGCGAAGCGCGAGCTGCCCTTCAGCATCTTCTGCACCCTTCCCGTCGACCTCAACGGGGACGGCATCCACGAGCTAATCCGCGGCCTCGCCGAGGGCGGCGGCGCCGTGGTGGACAACACCGGCAAAACCATAGGCAACATCGGCGGCCACGTCGCCATGGCCTCGAAGTTCCTGGACCGTCCCGGCGAGCAGGTCCTGTGCTACTATCCCGACGGCACGATCCGCATCTGGTCCGACCGCAACGCCGCCGACACCCCGGCTGCCAAAGCCCGCTATTCGCACCCCTTCTACCGAACGAATCAGAGGCTCACGGCTACGGGCTATAATCTGATCAACCTCAGTGGTTTGTGAAACCGCGAAATACGCCAACGACGCGAAACAAACCTCAATCGTAAATAGTAAATCATAAATGCCAAGGCCTCACCGCTGCCGGCTACAACCTGATCGACCTCAGCGGCCCGTAAAGTGGCGCGGGCGTCCCGCCCTTGTCTCCCCGAGGCCGGCCGGCCGCTGCCACACGAGCACCGGGTGACAAGACCGGTTCTTTTTCGTCGGACACGTCAACGCACGATGTCGGGGCCCGCCCTCATCTGCGGAACAAGGACGCTGTACCGGGATGTGCCCACGAACGGCCCCCGAGTGCAAAGCTCCCCCGGGCATTGTTCCGGGGTCCTCGGAACGTAATGAAGGAGAGACACTTATGAAGAAGGTACTGATTGCCGTTTCGACGGTTGTCGTGTTGTCTCTGCTGCTCGCGAACCTGCCGTCGACGAGAGCCGAAGAGTACAGATCGATAACGGTTCCCAACTCGCATCCGAAGGCGCCTGAAGCCTGCCCCCAGGGGAGTCCCACACAGAGTCTGCATTGTGAGGCGTGCTGTCACCCGGAGCACGAGAAGGGATGCAACTGTCTGATGAATTATCCTTGCGGCACGGAGTACGCCGAGGACGCATACTGCACGCCGACGCAGTTGTGATGTTGAATACCGTATCTCGCCCGTAGAAGCGTCCACGGCCGTCCGGCGAAAGCGCAGGTCCCGCACGGGCCCGCGCGCCCTCCCGGTTTGGTCGCGGCGTGCCTTCGCCCGGGATTGCTGGACAATCTCCCGGCCCTGTTGAGCGCAGAAGGAGCCGCCCATGTGTGGCAGAACCCGTGTACGTGCGGCAGCGATCGTGGTGCTTGCCGCGACCTCTTCGGCTGTGCAGGCCGCGGAGCCAGCCAGCACCGAGACTCTCATCCGCCAGATCATCCACACGGCGCGCCAGAACCGGTTGAGCCGTCCGCCGCTGGCGATGGATGTTGAGATCGCCAAGCTCATGACCGACAATCGTGAGTACCAGCAGGAGCGTCCCATCGAACGGCAGATCTGGCAGTATCGCCAAAGGGGCAGCCAAGTGGATTCTGCGCTCACGCGGTACCTCCCCAATCCGCAGGGAGAATTCTATGCGGATGGTTACACCGTCAGATCTTTGTGGGACGGACAAAGAGCCTGGCATCGCCAGGGTGTTCTGAGCTATGCCACCCACGGATGGGTCAGCCAGAAGGATGATTTGGCCCAACGCGTCCTCTTTTCGTCCGACGGCAGCAACGTCCTGGACGGCCTGCTGCCCCACAACCTCTATGCGGGCGACTGGACGGAGGTGCTTGAGAAAGAACCAAGCCGGGCATCGCTGCGTCTCGAGAAAGAGCTGGTGGTGGATCGGCCCTGCTGGGTCCTGGAGGCGGACACTCCGCACGGAACCTACACGCTCTGGGTGGATGAGGACAACGGCGGTTGCCTCCGCCAGGCCAACATCCGGGTCGACGCCGATGATTGGGCGTGGGGCAAACCTCTCCGACAATCGTACGAGCGTAAAGGAGATGGCTTATTGCGGTACTACCGTCGCCTGGAGATCGCCCTCTCCAACGTGGTCATCGAGCGCATCGGCGAGACGTTCGTCCCCGTTGCCGGTACGTTCCTCTCCCGCATCTGGGGTGACGATGGCTACCAGCGCACGGTCACACGGGTCATCAAGCGCGCCAATATCGCCTTCAATCCGGATTTTGAGGCCATGGGGGCATTCCAGATAGATATGCCCGACGGAACGATTGTCCGCGACCAGGATCTTCCGGGGGTCAAGTACCAGTGGACCGGCGGTCGGCTGGTGCCCTATGTCGGCGAGAACATTGGGGGGGTCGCCAATGCCAAGGGTACGGGCACGCGCGATCCGCGCACGTGCGTCTGCTCCACGGACGCCAACGACGGCCGGACGAGCGCCGCATCGGGACCGCCCCGCAGCGGCTCTGTGACTGAGGTAAGCCACCCGCTCCAGCGTCCCGCCCTTGTGCGCGGGTGGTCGGTCCCCGTGTTGCTCGCAGCCAGCGTTGCCCTGGGGTACCTCGTGAGCTGTGGGCGCCGAAAGTGGCACAAGCCACAACACGATACAAGACAGTAACGGAACCGGAAGGTCTCCGGTCCATTCTTCATATCCGAGGACACCACCGAATGGCGGCCGGTCAGGCGACACATCGAATGCCGCCCATCCCGGCCCCGGCTCACCTGTAACGAATGAACACGGATTCCGCCAGGCTGTGCACTGCCCACCGCTGTTATCTGCAAACCTTTTCCATTTGCCGCGGCCGGGCCACAGGGTTATGATGAAATATCGCAAGAGAAGCTGGAAACAGGTGACTGCATGAAGATCGAATATTTCCATGCCTCGAAGTATGGCAATGGCGCTGCGGTCGCCGAGGAGTTCCGCAAGCACATGGCGGCCCGGGGGGTCGCTGTCAACGTCCATCACATCCGGGAGGCGAAGCCCGGGGAGATGCCGGCGGCCGACCTGTACCTATTCAGCTCGCCGGGACGTTGCGGCAAGCCCCGCTGGGCTATGCGCCGTTTCCTGAGGAAGCTCCAACTGCCGGCGGGAACGAAGTACGCCCTCCTGACCACGGAGATGCCGACCCCAGAGGAACGCGCCAAGTGGCAGCGCGTCATCCCTGTCATGAGCGAAATCCTGCAAGAAAAGGGCCTGGTCAAAGTCGCCCAAGGCAAGATCATCGTGACCGGCCTCAAGGGCCCGCTCCAGGAGGACTGGCAGAACAAAGTGCAAGCCTTTGCATCTGAGGTCCTGAAGTGTCAAGTTTGAAGTGTGAAGTTTGAAGTACAGGGCCGTTGCGTGATACTTGAAACTCCCCGCCAATTCCGGGAACAGCTTAGAATGGCATTCCCGGATCTTCCGGCCCCTGAGACCTGTTCCTCATCCGCAGACACACTTGCCCCTGCGAAGGCAGGGGTCTTGGCAGATTGACCCAGCGCCGCCTCCGGCCGGAGGCAATTGCATTTATCGCTTTGTGGGCTACCAGCAGGATGTGTGGGATTCTCCCGCGCCGGCCGCTCGGTTGTTACCGGCGTCGCTTGCCAATCTTGATCCGCTGTTCGGAAACGACGATGAACGAGCCCTGGAGCTTGTCCGCATACAATTCCAGAAGCCGTGCGATAACTTGGATCTTCGAATTGGGGCGCTCATCGTTCAGGCGCAGCAGGACGACCCCGGCGTGAGCCTTGCCGCTGCGAAAGACCTTCTCCCCGAAGTGCTTGTCGTTCGTGATAAGAATCCTCTCCTCATCGTTCGCCATTTCGATGACGACATCATCCGCCGAGGCTCTCGCCTGCTCGTAGACCGAAACCCCATCGTGGCCTTGCTCGCGCAGCCATCGGGCCGCCGCCGGTCCGGTACACTCACCCACAAGGAACCGCATCCCGCAACCTTATCAACCCGCCGCCAGCGGCATGAAATCCGTGTCCTTCAGCGTCCTGGTCGCAAAGAGCAGGCAGGCCTGGATATCTTCCCTGCTCAGGCCGGGGTACTCGCCGAGAATCTCCTCTTCGCTCATGCGGTGAGCCAGCAGGTTCAGGATGAAATCCACGGTCAGGCGCGTGCCGCGAATCACCGGCTTGCCCGTCATGACCTTCGGGTCGCATACAATCCGCTGTAAGAGCTGTTCCTCGGTCATAGCCTTACCCTTACGCTATATACATCAGTCATCCTACGGCAAAGCAGCCGAAAAAGCAACACCATCGGCCGGCCAACAGGCCGGAATCTGTCTTCCCAATCATCAATCGTGTGTCACCCCGGACCCCGATCCGGGACATCGATCATCAATGGGACGGCCTCCGGCCGCGGGCATTTTCCGCTTTCGGCCAATAGCATGACAGGAGGAACCTCCGGCCATAACGCTTTACACTTCCCGCACGACGCTTCACGAGGCCCGCTTCACGAGCGCCGCGGCCCCCGGCCGCCCTCTTGCTTATCACTTATCACCTATCACTTGTCGCTATGTTCCCATCACTTTCGACTTGCGGGCTTCGCCCGCGTCTGCCATGATATCGGTAGTTATGCACCTCTGATGGAACTGCGACAAGTTGGTTGGTGGCCTGTATGGCCAGATACATGTAGTGAAGCCGAAATGAGTGGGATGGCCGCGTTGCGCTTCGGGTGTTAATGCGCCTAAGTTCGATCCAGCACAGTTGGTTTAAGGGATGAATTGGGTCAATTGCGCGGGCAGCTAACTTATTTCGGTTCTGAATTGAGTCTGGCGTCGCGAGATTTCTTGAAGGACGGGAGATGATGATGAACGCAAAGAGGAACAGGCTCATTGTCGGGACAATTGTTCTCTTGTCGGGCTGGGCAAGTCTGCTTGCTGCCCAGCCGTATCATTTCGCCGGCGCCACGGGCGAGCCGAACGATCCCTACCAGATCGCCACCGCCGAGCAGCTTATCTCCATCGGCTCGGACCCCAATCTTCTCGATAAGCACTTTGTCCTGCTTAACGACATCGACTTGGACCCAAACTTGCCCGGCGGCCGCATCTTCACGAAGGCTCTCATCGCACCCAGCGAAGACCGCTACTACTTGAAGGGAACCCCTTTTACCGGCGCTTTCAGTGGTCATGGGCACAGTATTAAGAATCTGACGTTCGAGCGTGCTACACTTGTGGGCCAAGGAGACTCGATCGGCCTGTTTGGGAACGTCGCCAAAGGGGGTCTCGTGTCCGACCTGAGGGTGGAGGATGCCAATCTGCCGCAGCAAGGTGGAACTCAGTGTAGCCCTCTGGCAGCCTGGAATGAGGGGCGCATCGTCCGATGTGGCGTCAGCGGCAAAGTCAATGGAAATATCGGTGTCGGTATGGTGGCGGGGTTCAATCGCGGTGAGATTGTTGACTGTTGGGCAGAAGGTCACGTTTCCGGCTTTAGCGACATCGGCGGCTTGGTGGGCTTCAATAGTTACGGGACCATTGTGAACAGCCGCGCTGGGTGCAGAGTCATAATCACTTCTCACGCGGATTTCAATTACGGAGGTGGCCTCGTCGGCCAGAATTCCGGTGGCGAGATCGTGAACTGCTGGGCCACCGGCGATGTCTCCGGCGAGCGGGCCAGCGCCATGCTTGGCGGGCTCGTCGGAGGTGGACACTTCGGTGTACTTGTTGCCAGTTCTTATGCCACGGGCAACGTGTCTGTCGACGGCGGAGGACATAGGCTTGGCGGGCTCGTCGGGGCTGGCGGTGGCACCATCAACGACTCCTACGCAACTGGAAATGTCTCCGGTGGCGACAGCAGCAGTTCACTCGGAGGATTGGCCGGAACTGGTGGCACGTTCATTTCGGATAGCTACGCTATCGGGCGGGTCTGGGGCGGCCAGAAAAGCACAGATATCGGTGGCTTAGCCGGCAAGGCGTCGCAGACTCAAGTCAAGGGATGCTTCTGGAATGTCGAGACAACTGGAACAGGTGTGAGTGGTGGTGGTACGGGATTGCTCACGACCCAGATGCAGGACGCGGCCACGTACCTTGCAGCAGGCTGGGATTGGGTCGGCGAGCGAGAAAACGGCACAGGCGATCTGTGGTTCATTCCGGAAGATGGAGGATACCCACTGCTGACGGTTCACTCCGATGCATTTGAGCCGCACGAGCTGGAGGGCAGCGGCACAGCAGAGGACCCGTACAGAATCGCCACCATGGAAGACCTGGACGCGATCAACCACTGTGATCTTACCGCCTGTTACAGGCTTGAGGCAGATATCGATCTCGCTCAAAGCGTGCGAAAGG
>CAYFUB010000368.1:0-10852 GCA_964346195.1 uncultured Pirellulales bacterium | reverse complement strand
TGCCACTTCTTGTCCCGGGCCAGACCCGGCATGGCGCTGCCGCGGCTCATGAAGTCGCCCTCGGCCCGGACCAGCGAATCCAGCGGCCTTTGAATCCCGTCGTAGATGCTCGCGATCAGTCCGGGGCCCAGCTCGACGCTCAGCGGCGCCTCGGTATCGACCACCGGCTCGCCCGGCCCGATCCCCGTGGTCTCCTCGTACACCTGGATCGAGGCCCGGTCCCCGCGGAACTCCACGATCTCGCCGATCAGGTTGAGCGCGCTGACGCGAACGACATCGTACATTCGCGCCCCCGCCATCCCTTCGGCGACCACCACGGGCCCCGCGACTTTCACAACGCGACCTTGTCTTTTCTCTACCATTGTCAACAACCTCGATTCGTCGTGCGTCATGCGTGCTTCGCCGTACGCACGGTGTCATAGTTTCTTCGTGAGCTATGCACCACGAAAAATGTCAATGCCTGTCGCGACCTTGAGGACCTTGCCCAAGGCCTCCGAGGCGAAGCCCTCCGATTCCGTCGTGAACGGGACGACGACCACGCAGGGCATCGGCTTGGCCTCTGCGGCCGCGAGGACTTCGTCGGCCATCGCGGCGATAGTCTCGGCCACCACGAGCAGCGCGTACTCGGACTCGACGATCTTTCCGGCCGCCGCCACGATCTCCTCGCGCTCGTGCCCGACGGCGTAGGTATCGACGCCCAACGCCGAGAACGGCATCACGAAGTCAGCGTCCCCTAGTACTGCGACTTTGCCTTCCATTTGTTCGGTCCTCGTGAAGCGTGAAGCGTGAAGCGTATAGGACCCACTTCTCGACAACCGCTCAATCGAGTTTCTTTACCAGATTCCTCAGCATACGGGCTTCATGGTCGAGCTTCTCCAGAAGCGCCGCCTTCTTGTCCGGCGCCAGGTACTTCAGCTCGGCAGCTATCTCGACCTGCGTTTCCAACTCGGCACATGAACCCAATGCGATATACAGAAAACGTTGATACTCTTTGTTATGGACCCTGTTGAATCCTTCGGCCACGTTCGAGGGGATCGAGATCGCCGAGCGCTGCATCTGGCTGCTCAAACCAAAGACCTCGTATCGAGGAAAGCCCCTGGTGACTCCGTAAGTGTCCTTTACAATCTCTATTCCCTTTTTCCACACGTGCAAATCCCGGAAGTTCCTTATCTTTTCATTCGCCTCTTCCATCTGTCAGTTCCTCCACTCTTCTTACGCTTCACGAGACACGCTCGAGGATCAGCTTGTTCTCCAGATGATTCTTCTTGGCCGTCAGGACGAGGCGGACCATCCGGATCTCGTGCTCCTTCATCAACAGGTAAGCGATGATCGGCTGCGGGCCCGTCATGATCTCCAGGGTCGTCCTCAGGTAGCCGAGCAGATACTCGTCGCAGCGCTGCTCGAGCTTGAGAAACGACTTCTGGGTCCCCAGGTAGCTCGAACCGGCTTCGACCGCCTCGTAATACGGCGTGATGAAGAACAGCGAGCCCATCCCCTCGTAGGGCAGGTCCAGGGCGTGCCGGAGGCGGTCCATCTCCAGGAAGCCGCCTTTCAGGAACACCCGCTCGTCGAAAAAGGCCGCCGCCGCACCGGTGAACTTCAGGCGCAGCATCGTCCGGAGGTTGGTCAGGTCGATCTGAAGCCGGAAGAGGTTGAACAGAAAGACGCTCCCGATGCGGCGCGCCGTGGCGAGATTGTGCTCGCTCTGCGCGCTGTCGATCGCGTAATCGATCTGGCGGATGTCCTTGTTCTGATAGTAGGCAAGCACCGCCCGCTCCGTCGCTTCCTGCAGATAGTCGGGGAAGACTTCGTAACTCTCTTCCGCAAACACCTGCTCGAACTGCTTGGGTGACACGTTGCCGTCGGGGCTGTAATCAGTGCCGATGGGCCGATCGGTCATGGCTCGCCTGACGGCCAGACGCAGATTGGAGTAGTCGTCGCGCGAGCGAAACAGCCGGACGATGGGCTTATCGACGATCAGCTCGTCAAACAGGTCACGTACGGCGGTTCGGCGCAACTGCAGGATTTCCTCCAGCACGGTGCTGTCGTGCCCGGCGGGCAACGCGTACTCGGTGCCCGACAACAGCTCGGCGGCCTGCTTGAAGTCCTCGGCGTTGGCCATGTCCACGAGCGTGCCCTTGGTGAGCATCTGGGTCTCGAAAACCCGCACGAGCGCCGTCTGGTATTGGTAGCGAAAATCGTCACCGCCCACTGACGGGTAGCGATAGAACTCCGAATAGGATTGTTCCGCTCTGAACAGCAGCATCTACGCGAACAACTCCTTGGCCAATTGAATCACCAGGTCCTGGCGGGCCCGGTCCAGCAACACGTCATAAGAGACATTGGTCTTGATCCGGCCGCGGCGCAGGATGAAGCCGCCGGTGATATGGGCCTTCTCGCCGGACAGCTTCAGATGGCCCTTGCCGCCGGCGGCCAACTGCTGATTGACGCGATTGACGAGGTCCTGGTTGATACGGGTCTCGTCGCGGCCGACCAGGACCTCTTCATCGCCCGTGTCGGCGGCCTCGGCCATCAGCCGGACCATCAGGTCGTGATACTCCTGCTCCGGCAGCGACTCCAGACGGCGGCGGGCCTCCTCGAATACCTCCTGGAGAATCTTCGTCTTCTCGGCCAGGTACGCCTTCGCGATGTCCATGCGGGCGGCGGCCAGAATATGTGAGCGTTCATCCTCTGCCGCTTTGGTCGCCAGGGCCTGTGTCTGCTCCTGGAAGCGGCTGAGCTGCTCGTCGAGTTTGGCCTGCTCGGCGGCCTCGCGTTCCCGGGCCTGCTCCTTGATCTTCTCGGCCTCGGCGCGGGCGTCGGCAAGGATTTTCTCAATGACGTTTTCGGCGGCCATAGGCTTACACCCCGAATCGAAGCAATAGCGATGGTTTTACGCGGGTTGCGGCCAGTTGACGCCGTACAGCAACATGAACAGGGTAGCCAGCAGGCCGAGAATGGCGTAGATCTCGACCATGACCGCGTACACGACGCCGGCCTTGAACGCCATCTCCGGTCTCTTGCCGGCCATCAGGATACCGGCCGCCGCGGTGCGACCCTGGAAGATGGCCGTGACCAGACCGGCAATCGCGATGGGCTGGCACGCCAGGAGGATCGTCAGGCCCATGGGAACCGAGACGTTGACCAGATTCCCGGGACCGGCAAAGAAACCGAGGTTGAGCATGCCGATCAGGCCGTCGAGAAAGCCGTAGAAGCCCTGCGTGCCGGGCAGCACGACCATGATAAAGAATTGCCCGTAGCGTTCCGGCTTCTCGCTCAAGATGGCGGTCGCGTTCTTGCTGGCCGCATAAATGCCCAACGCCGAGCCAATGCCCGGGAGAAAGATCGCCATGCCCACACCCAGCAGGGCCAACGCCATTCCGTAATCCATTGCCGAACCTCACTTTCTTGTGCAATAGTTGCTGACTTACGCCGTCTCCAGGCTGATATGCTTGTACTCCTTGCGCAGCGGCTCGAACTGCCGGCCGCCGCCCGCCAGGAACTTCGGGAAGAACTCCACGAACTGTAAACGCATCGTATGGACGAAGGCGCCGAGAACCGCCAGAACCAGGTTCAGGAGGTGGCCCCCGGCGAAGACCAGGATGGCCACGATGATCCCGATAAAGGGCAGCTTCGCCGCCAGCTCGGTCATGACGTTCATGGCCATGCCGAGGCCGGAGCTGACCATGCCCAGGGCCATCAGCCTCAGATAACTGAGCACGTCGCCCAGGTAGAAGACGGTGCTGAAGAGGCTGTAGAGACCCATGCCGATTCTGCCGCCCCAGCCGCCTTCGCGCGTGGTGAACAGTACGATCAGAACGGCCGGGACCAAAGCCAATCGCCCGAAGAACGCGCCGACGCCGGCCGGCAGGTACCCCGCTTTGCTCAGCCCGAACAGAACGATGGAATTGAGCATGACCAGCCAGGTAAGCTGCTCGAACAGGGCGGCGGCGTAGGCACGCGCTCGCAGGTTGTGAAGGAAGGCGATGAGCAGCCCCGTCATCAGGTGAACGTAGCCGAGCACGACCGAGACCAGGAACATGGTCATGGGCTGCTTCATGGGATCGAACCACAAGGCGACCTCTCTGCCCTGCATGCCCGGCACGAATCGTTGGACGGCGTCGCCGAACCACGAGCCGGTCAGCACGCCCACGACGATGGCGGGGACCGCGCAGATGGCCAGCATCCAGACGAGCTTCCTGTCCCCCTGCATCTTGCGGCCCAGCAGCACGGCAGCGATGGCCAGGACCAGGCCGTAGCCGGCATCGCCGAGACAGATGCCGAAGAAGACGGCGAAGTACGGCGCCAGGAACGGCGTCGGATCGACGTTGGACGGTTGCGGCATGCCGTACAACCGCGTGATGACCTCGAATGGCTCGATGTACTGCGGGTTCTCCACGTCGACCGGCACCTCTTCACCGGGCGCCGGAGCAATCCGGTCCACGCTCCCCGTGGAGAAGCGCGAGATGATTTCCTCCAGCCGGGGATGATTCTTCTTCTTGACCCAGGCCTCGAAGATCACGGTGTGTACCGTGGCCGGGGCCAGGTCCTTCGTCTGCTCGCGCGCGAGCAGGTTGCGGTAATGGTCGTGGAGAATCTGGATCTTCAGGAGGTTCTTTGCCAGGTCCGCCGCCGTCTGCGTATGGGTCTCGAGCCGCTCCCGAGTCTGCCGGAGCTTTTCCAGGTGCTCCTCGACCAGCTCGCTTACGGTCCCGCTCATCCGCTCGAAACTGACGGCCTCGAACTCCACCGAGCGCAAGAGCTTCTGCACCGGGTCGGCGTTCTCCTTCAGGGCCACGATGAGGCACGCGGAACGGGTCCCCGTGAAACCGACCTGCTGCAGCTCGCCACCCATCTCGGCGAGGTTCTGTATCACGACATCCAGATGCTGAGTGGGAATCAGCCCGATCCAGCACGCGGCGCTGTGAAGCTGGCACAGCTCTTCGACGGGCGTCTCCAAGGCCGACCAAGGCTCGAGAATGCCAAGCATGTTCTTCAGGCTGTCGGTTTCGGCCCGGGCTTTCTCCATCGCCGTCTGCAGCCGCTCGCTCTGGTCCACGGCCGTGAGAATCTCCGTGTCGGTCACCACCGCGTCGTATTCGCGTCCACTCACGACGGGACGCGGCGCCAGCACACTGCCTTTTTCCTTCCCGGCGTAGCCCCTGAGGAACGTCATGGCCCTGTCGAGCCGGCCGATCAGCTCTTCCAGGTCCTTTGGATGCTGCTGAGTGACGATCAGCTCCGGGGCATCGCGACCGACGGCGGCCTCATCACCCCGCAGGATCTGGCAAATGCCCTCGCGCTGCAGCGCCTCCAGCAGGTCGGACGCCTGCGAGCGGTGGCAGACAATCATCACTTTCGCCATGGGGGCAATGGCCATGCTCAACCCTTCTTCAGATGCTCGACCACCTTCGCAACGGCGGCCGGGACCTTGTCCTTGACGCGCTCGCGCAACTGCCGGCGCTCCTGCTCGCCCCGCGTCTGCAAGGTCTTGACCTCGACCTGGGCCTGGCTCCTGGCGCTCTCGACCGCCGCATCGATTGTCTTCTTCCGTTGCAGCTCGGATTCTTCCAGACGCTGCCGGCGAGCCTGGCGGGCCTCGTCGGCCAGGGCCGCCGCCTCGGCTTTGGCCTGCTCGACGATCTCCTGTGCCTCCGCTTCGGCCTGCTTGATCTTCTTTATCAGTTCCATGTGCGTTCGAGCCTCTTTCTTGCTACGGACCCGTTAAAAGTCGCGTAGTGTACACCGCCGTCCAAGCCAAACGCAAGGAAAATCAACGGATCCTGCATTTGCGGGTGCGACTTGATTTTGTGGCAGGTAGCCCCCGTTGTCATGCCCAGCGTAGCGAAGCATCCGGCCATGGAACGAGAAGTCTGTAGCGCACCCAACGAAATCTCTCCTGCGATGCCCAGATCCTTCGCTACGCTCAGGATGACAGACTCTGCGCACGAGATTTCTCTCCAGTTTCATGGCTTGCTACGAAACTCAGTCACATGCTACCGTTGCAGCAATTCGTCCACCCGGCGGACAAGCTCTTTGACGTGGCTGAGCGACGCGCGGAACAGCGCCTGTTCCGATTCGTCGAGGTTCAGCTCGACGATTTTCTCCACGCCGCCGGCGCCGAGAACCGCGGGAACGCCGACGAAGTGGCCGCCGGCCTGGTACTGACGGTCGCACCAGGCGCAACAACAGATGATGCTTCTGGAGTCCCCGAGGATCGCTTCGGCCATCTTGACCGCCCCGGCGGCCGGTGCGTAATAAGCGCTGTAGCCGAGCAGATCGACGATCTCGATACCGCCCTTGCGGGTGCGGTCAATGAGCGCATCGATCCTCTCTGGTGGGAGAAGCCGGGCAATGGGGATGCCGCTGACCGAAGTGAACCGGGGCAAGGGGACCATGTCGTCGCCGTGACCGCCCATGAGCACGCACTTGACGTCCTCCACGCTGACGCCCATCTCCGCGGCCAGGAAATAACTGAACCGGGCTGAATCCAGCGCCCCGGCCATCCCCATCACGCGCTGCTTCGGAAAACCTGTCACCTTCGCGGCCACGTGGACCATGGCGTCAAGTGGATTGGCAACCACGATGACAATCGCGTTCGGCGAGTGCTCGGCGACCTTGCGGCTGACGTCCCTGACGATTCCGGCGTTCGTGGCCAGCAGGTCGTCCCGGCTCATCCCCGGCTTGCGCGGCACCCCGCTGGTGATGATGACAAGATCGCTGCCCGCCGTCGCCGCCCAGTCCGTCGTGCCCGTAACCCGCTGTTCCGATAACGCAATCGGACTGGCCTGTGCCATGTCGAGCGCCTTGCCCTCCGCCAGGCCCCGAACGATATCCACCAGCACGATTTCCCCCAGCCGTCGTGTCGCCGCAATATGGGCGGTCGTTGCACCGACATTGCCGGCCCCCACCACCGTAATCTTGTGCTTGGCCATCGCAATCCCCTCGGTTTGTCACAAACACGTGTCCATACGTGCGCGGACGCGTCTGTTTCACTGCCCCACGCGTGCTTGGGCGAGCGTAGGCATGGCACCCTCCCACACCACCAGAAGTGGGGCATGATACCGCGAGGCGTGCGCGATGTCAACTCGCAGCGCACACGGCGAAAGGAGCTACCGGCACGTCGCGGTCAACTGGTGCAGGCGAATGCGGAAGGCCTGGAGCGTGGGCTCGTAGTCCGTGTGTCCGACGAGGTTCCGCTCCTCGCCCGGGTCGTTCTTGCGGTCGAAGAGCTGTTCATAAGGTGGGTTCTGCTCCACGTAGCGCAGGTACTTGTATCGCTCCGAAACGACGCCCTCGCATTTGGGGATCAGGCTGGTAGTCCGGCCGCCCGGACGCAGGTCGAACAGATGCTCGTAGAGGAAATCGGTCCGCCAGGGGATGCTCCGGCCACGAATCAGCGGCGACAGGTCCGCCCCCTGCATGACTTCCGGCGCCGCCACGCCCGCCAGCGACAGCATCGTGGGAGCCAGATCGACGTTCAACACCATTTCCCGCCGGGCCGTGCCGCGCAGGCTTGCCGGCAGGCGCGGATCGTAGACAACCAGCGGCACGCGAATCGACTCCTCATACCCGTACCACTTGCCGGCCAGGCCGTGCTCGCCGAGGAAGAAACCGTTGTCGCCCGTGAAGAGAATAACGGTGTTGTCCGCCAGTCCCAGCCGGTCCAACTCCCGGCGGATCCGGCCCACGACAACATCGACACCGGTAATGAGGCGGTAATAGCCCTTGATCATCTCCTGATATAGTTCCGGCGTGGCGAAACGCCTCTTCCAGCGCACGCGGGCCGTCGTCTCGTCGTCCCGCAGGAATTCCGGCAGCGCCTGGAGATGCTTATCGGTCGCCGTCCTGGGCACGGGGACCATTGCGTCCTTATAGAGGTCCTTGTACACCGGGTCGTAGATGAACTGACGCGGGTCTTCATCCTGGACGTGCGGGGCCTTGAAGCTCACCGACAGACAAAATGGCTGCTCCTTCGTGCCGCCCTGCAGGAATTCGACCGACTGCTCGCCCAACATCTGCGTCAGGTGCTTATAGTTGCCGTCGCTATCCCGATGTTCGTATTTCGGCTGGCCCGGGATGCCCTGCCAGTAGTCGAACGTATCCTTGCGAAAGTCCCGGTCGCGCCCGACGCCGTACTTGCCGATCAGTCCCAGCCGATAGCCCGCCTTCCTGAGTTGGGCCGGATAGGTCTGGTCCCAGGCCTCGGCCGAGAAGGCCGTGACGAAATCATGAATGCCGTGCCGCCGCGCGTACTGGCCCGAGAAGATGCTGGCCCGGCTGGTCGCGCAGATGGACGTCGTGACGAACATATTGACGAACCGCACACCCCCGGCAGCCATCTCATCGATGTTCGGCGTCTGAATGATCCGGTTGCCCATGCACCCCAGCATGTCCCACCGGTGGTCGTCCGTGAGCAGAAAGATGATGTTCGGCCGTTTGCGCTTCGCCCCCGTGGCACCCGCCGCCAGCACCCGGCCGTACGCCAGCGCACCCAGACCGGCAGTGGTCGCCTTCAGGAACCGTCGTCTCGATATGGATGATGTCAGCATGGTAATATCCCTGAATCGCGGACTCCGTCATCCTCAGCGCAGCGAAGGATCTGGGCGCCGCACGCGAGGCGTCGTTCGCTACTGGTACAGACCTCTTGTTCGCAGGCCAGATGCTTCACTTCGTTCAGCATGACAGATGCAGTCTCTCCACAGAACGCACTCGCACGTCAATAACCCTGACGATGGTACCGCTCATGCAGAACGCCCCGCCGCGGTCCCCCGGCGCTTGCCGCGTCGTTCCGTGACGGGCAAGTAGAGGTCAAGTATGATTTTGTTCGCGGGCAGGCGCGGGTTGTGCGGCTTCTCCAATTCCTGGCTTTGCCGCCACTCGTAGGAGCAACGCGGCGACCGAACGTAATCCCACAGTCTCTTCCACGTCTGGCCGACGACGGCGAGGCTCTCGCACGTCGCCACGGCATACAAACCACCTTCGACGCGTTTGACCTTGATCTCGCCCCCGGATTCGACGTCCGGGTCCACCCGGATCCAGAACTCGTACCCGTACCGCTTGTCTCCGAGACGGGGCCGGGGGTTGTTGAACCCGAAGATCGCATGTTGGTTGAGGTCATCCAGCAGTCCGGCGGGCTCGGCCCAGGCTCGCAGCTTCTCCCAGGCGTCCCGCTCCGGCGAGTCGCTCACCACGCGGACACTCGCCACCCGCATCGGCTCGAGCTTCACGAAACGCACCTGCATGTCCGTCATCTTCCGTCCTTTCCGACCACAGACAACCATCCTCCGCGCCCGGCGGCTCAGCCCCCATCCCCGCGCAAGATGCCGTCGCCCTAGTCCGTTTCAGGCCTTCATCGCCCGCCGGTGGTCCAACGACCGCCACCACCATACAGCCGAAACCACGGCATGTAAAGCAAATCCCCCGCCATCCACCACGCTGGTGGGGCTCATTCTGCCGCAGTCCCGCGTCCATCCTGAGAGTTTTTTCGCACGGGCTCCCGATCGCCCATATGTGCATCCTTCATCCTGGCAGTAAGTAGTTGGACGATGCCCGCGTGCCCCCGCCGGCCGGCCTCGTCCAGCGGTGTGCGGCCGCCAGCGTCTTGCAGGCTGACATTGGCGCCCTGAGACACAAGCAATTCAACGACTCCCTTGTGTCCGCGCAGCGCTGCTTTGTGCAGGGCGGTGTCGCTGTTATTGTCGGTCGCATTCACATCAGCCCCGCCTGCCAGGAACAACGAGACGAGGTCTGGGCGCTCCCCGGCGGCCGCGTAGTGCAGCGGCGCGACGCCGTGACGATTCTTCGCGTTCACGTCCGCACCATGATCAACAAACACCCGGACCAGAGCTTCGTTTCCCATGCGCACAGCTAAATGCAGGGGCGCATTACCTTCCTCGTCCCTCTCATTGACGTCGGCGCCATTGGCAACGAGAAGTCCTATCCATTCTTCCCAGCGGTCGGCGTCATTGGGGTCGGCACTGCCGGTGAGGTGATACCATCCCCGTGGGACATGGTCGAACTGTAATGCCGTTGGTAGAAGCGGCTCTCGCACCTGCTTTTGCTCACTATACAGGTACATCATTCGTGGATGTTCCCTCAGCGTGACCTTATCCGCGCCGGCGGCAATCAGCGTCCTTGCGACCTCGACCCAGCCGTCATATAACGCACCAACCAGAGGAGCGGCTCCGGCGTTGTTCCTCGCATTGACGTCGGCCCCCGCAGCGACCAAGACCCTGACAACCTCGTCATACCCCCCTCGGGCGGCGGCGTGCAACGGCGTCTTGTCGGCAACCTGCCTGGCCTCTGAATCCAGATTCGCCAACCAGCGGTTGGTATGCACAGCCCTTGCGTTGATATCCGCCCCTTGGGTCAAGAGCAGTTCAACAACATCTCTCATGCCCTGGAAGGCGGCCGAATGCAAGGGCATGCGTCCATCTTCCTGTCTTCCCTTGACACCGGCGCCGTGGCGGGTGAGGAGTCTTACCATCTGGAGGGCAGGAGGGCCAGGGCCGCCATCAGGCATAACAGTCGATCCGCTCTCATTTTCGGCCACCTCCGATGAGCACCGAAAAATGCCCACCCCCCTTTTTAAGGCACATGACAGGAGAGAAGTAACAGCCGGCAAGCCTGCAATTCCGAAAAAAACCGAAGTCGGGGACCGTAGGGCCGATTGGGAGGGATTTTCAAGTCTGAAGTTTCCAGTGTCAAGCAGGGGCAGCGCGAAGCATCCGGTCAGAGAGCGAGACCAGGTAGGGGCGAATGATGATTCGCCCCTACGTTAGGCTCGCAACAAAAGTCAGTCGCGCACGGAAAGCGCGGGTGTCCTCATTCCGCGAAGGGTCCGTTGGGC
>CAYFUB010000367.1:0-5829 GCA_964346195.1 uncultured Pirellulales bacterium | reverse complement strand
ACGTCGTCTCCCTGCCAGCAGTGCAATGAAATCGCGACCCGGCGCAGCCGCCTCAGGGCCTTTTCCGTATCCACGCCCAGTTCCGCATACCGCTCGCGCGCCGGTCTGTAAGCCTGCTCAATCCGCCTTGCATTCGCCATGGTGCTCCTCTTCAAATGTCGAAGTCATAATGTTTGTCACCCCGGGCGCAGCCGAGGGCCCGGCCGCGAACGGGAGGTGCATCATATCCATAGCCGGATGTTTCGACTACACTTTGCTCCTCCGGAAATAGCCATTTTCATCCCCTTGCGGCGGGCCAAAGGCCCATGAAAGGCTCCTAAGAAATTAACTGCTACGGGTGCCATGTCTACGCTTGCGTAGACATGCTTCACTCGACGGGAAAGACATGCTTACGCCAGCGTAAGCATGGCACCCGGCGCCCGATTATTGTCATCCTGAGCGGAGCGAAGGATCTGGGTAACGAACGGGAAGGCATTCACACTACGAGATGCTGTTCTCAGTCGATGGCCGGATGCTTCACTGCATCTTGTTCCGTTCAGCATGACAGTACTATCGCCTATTTCGGCACAATCCTCAATGCCTCCCTGTCCGGCAGCTTGGGGAAGGGGGCGTGCGGCTCCGTCTGGTACCAGTAAGCGACGGAGGAGAGGTCGTCCTGCAAGGGCAGGTAGCGGCCCTCGCTCTGCCAGCCCAGGGCTTGGATGGTCACCCGCAGGTCCTTCTCGAACCGGATCGGGTCCATGATGTGCCAGCGGTACAGGCCGAACCGTGGCTGCTTCTTGGACATAATCACCTGCGGCATGCCGGTGTAAGGCGAGTTGAATTCCTGATAGCCCTTCCCCTTGGGTTTCTCGAACCCGTAGGAGCCGCAGAAATAGTCCTCCGTCCCCGTGCCGCAGATGGTCGGGAATTCCTTGTCCCCGTCCATGAAGAACTTGATCTCGCCCTCGCCCCACCAGCCCGGACTATTCGAGCCCCAGACCATGTACGTCCCGATGTAATGCCCGCGTCCCTTGATGCCGTCCACGATGGTATAGTCCTGCTTGTCGGGCAGGGGGTTGACCCGGCGGAACTGGCCGTGGAAGTAGGCCATATTCTGCGGCACGCTGGTCACAGTGTAGTCGATTTGATAGTACAGCACCATCGCTTTGTCGGCGATATTCGTCATGGTGATTTTGCAGCCCTTGCGGAAGGGCATCGTCCAGTAGCAATTGAAGCCGCTCTTGGGATTGACGCACACGGCCAGGGACGTGACCTGGGTGTATTCGCCCATGCCGCAGGCGAAGAAGTCGCCCGCCGGACACTCCACCGAGGGATTCTCCTCACCGTCCCAGTAGATGCGCAGGATGTTCATGCGGTTGTCACCGGTGGGCGTCATCCAGATGTGCTGAATCGCGCCGGCCGCCTTGATATCCGCCATGACGAACGTCTGATTCGGATTGATCACGACCGAGGGCGAGATTTTCCAGCCCTGCCCGAGCTCGCGGGCGGCTCTCTGGCCGGTGCCCTCGGTGGCCATGCCGCCCTTGCCCTTCTCACCGGTGAAGTTCTCCGGGCTGATGGAGCGCGTCTGGGCGTTCGACAGCCGGGGCAGATCGCCCAGGCTCATGTTCAGGCCACTGAATTCCCGGCCCTGCGCGAACGCCGGGCCTGTCGTGAGGCAGACCAGGCAGCCGATGACTGTCAACAACGCGCCGAGGTCCGCCGCATGGTGATGTCGATGTGATGTGGTTCTCCCGTTCCGTTTCATCCTCTTGTCCTTTCCAACTTCCAAATTCTATGACGAACTCATTTCCATCTGTCATCCTGGGCGAAGCGTCTGTTCTTCGTAGCATGGGCATCTTGCCCACGAGTGTCACGGGCGTCCCGCCCGTGAAGGCAGGGCCAAGATGGCCCTGCGACACATGGGCAGGATGCCCATGCTACTGAGGCGAGCGGGGACGGGTTCCCCAAACGCGATAAATCGCGTTTGGGAGCCCACGCTCGCCCCACAGGAGCCATACGCTTTGCTCGGCATGACAACGAGGTCGGTCATCCGTGATTCTTCGAGAACCTTTGGAGCAACTTCTTCTCCGCCTCCAGTGTCCAGAGGCCGTCCTTCAGATGCATCGCCGCGTCCGGCAGGACTTTGTCGAGTTCCTCCAGTCGAGTCAGGCCGAGGCCTTTGCAGGCCGGGTACACCAGGATTTTCCCGGGAATGGTCCGGTTCTCGACCGCCCGGATTCCCTCGACGGCGCCTTCGAGCCCCGAAATCGCCGCGACGCTCACGTTCGTGTCCAGCCGGCCGGACTCGACCTTCTCCAGCATACGCTTCATATCGTCGAGCGTCGAGCCGCTGGTCCCGATGAAGTACAACTGCTTCTCGATGTACGCGTCCAGGTCTATTTCGCCGCTGACAGTTGCGGGGATGCCCGCGAAGATATTGATGATGCCGCGCCGGCCGGAGTCCCGCACGGCGGCCGCCACCAGCTCGGGCGCCGGGGCCATCAGGACCGTGTATGTGGCGTCCTCCGGCGGTTCCTGCTCGCCGGCACGGTACGTTCCATATTCGACGTAATTCTGTTGGGCCAGCGGCCCGGCGATTTTTGTCAACGCGACCAGCCGGCTGTCGTCCACGTCGCCCGCGAACACGCTGACGCCTTCGATCCCCTGGCAGAGGTTCCGGACGACGTGCATCATGCCCATCGGCCCGCCGGCGCCGACCACGTTGATGCGATCGCCGTGGCGAATCTCTCCGGTCCTGGGGATATGCTTCATCGATTCGACGGGGTTGGAGTCGGTCGTCCCGATGATGCGAATTCCGCCGTAATGGACCCGGCCCACCATGGTCACCACCGGCCGGCGGAACCGCTCGCCGCCGAGGACGAGATTCAACAGGCCGTTCGCGGCGATTTTGGGGAACAGTTCTTCGACCGTCTGCGCATTTGAGCCGAAGTAGATGACATCATCGTATGCCGCGTCTTCCAGCTCATCGACGCATTTGACGCGGGTCACCTGCGCCCCCAGATCGGCGGACGGCGTCAGCTTGGAGACCCACGTGATTTTGGCGGGTGTCCCATAGCGCTGGAAGAGGTTGGTCATGCGACCTGCGGGGATTTTGGTGTCCGCGACGATCAACATCCGGCTGTCTGCTTCGAGAGTGGTCCGCTCCTTCGAGACATAGGCGTCCTCCACGCACGCCCAGGGCTCGGCCAGCGCGATCGCCGAGGCAGAACGCTCTTCGCCGGCCGGAATGAGCATGGACTCGCCGTCCGGCGCGGTGATGACCCGCTCATCCATCAGGACATATTCCTGCAAGGCCCCTTCGAAATTGTAGCCGAACGCCGCGTTCGAGGTGGCGGTGTGGAGCCAGCGATAGTCGGTCTGCACGAGGTACCGCTCGCCCGGCTTGTGCCGTTCGACGCCCGGACCGACGGCGACGATCCGGACCACGGTCTCATGTCCGGGAACCGTCGGCGCTTCGTCCGGCACGTAGCTCGGAATCTCTTTGAGGATTTCGAGATCGACGCCGGCCACAATGGGACCCTTGCGGACGTGGCCGGTGAACTGCTTGAGCAGCTTCAAATCCGAGAAGCACAGGCCCACGACCTCCACTCGCGCCAGGACCTGATGCGGCCCGGGTTGGAACACATCTTTGGACTCGTTCAGGACAAGCTGGTCCGGCCCGACCAACTGCACGGCGCGTTGTTTCGCAGGTATTCTCTCATTCATGGATGTCTTCTATCCTTGTGGTCGAACAAACCACTGCTCTTCACTTTCCGCACGGCCGTCCGTTTGTAGTGTGCCCGTAAGGGCATAGTAGCATGGGCATCTTGCCCATGAGTATCACGGGCGTCCCGCCCGTGAAGGCAGGGCCAAGATGGCCCTGCGACACATGGGCAGGATGCCCATGCTACTGAGGCGAGCGGGGACGGGTTCCCCAAACGCGATAAATCGCGCTTGGGGGCCGTTCATGGGCGGGACGCTCATGCTACTGAAACGCCTGACGGCTTCACTACGAACCAAGCTGCCATCGGGGCCTCGGTAATCACGTCTGTATCATCCTCAGAATACTCTTTGGTGATGCCGCGTCGCCAAACTCGCTCAACGTATCTTCCTGCTGTGGCTTCAGGGTCGCGCCCACCTCTTCAAAGAAGGCGTTCTTGCGTTCCGCGGTCCCCAAGTGCTTGTCCGCCCATGCGCTGGTGTAACCGAATCCGCATCGCTGTTGGAGCACCGAATGGGCGTAGACGATATGTGCGCCCTTGAGAAACACCGGCCGCAGGGGGGCAAGCTCGGCGGTATCGAAATCATCGACGAACTTTTGGCCGGGGCTGTTCATCTCCGTGCCCTCGACGACGACGAGATGACGCCGCCGGGCCACTTCGATGACCTCGTAGAGGTTCCTGACCTTCTGGTCCTGCGTTCCCGGCGTGTAGTTGCGGTCGGGAATCACGTTGAGCGCGACGGCCCCCGTGCTCATCGCCACGTCCAAGAGCTCTTCGATAGCCTGCTCGCCGTCGCTGGTGCCGTCGAGCCATGTGTGCACGGGCATCCCACCGGCCGCGAGGATAAAGCGGTTCGTGTCAGCCATCAGCGGAAACGAGCCTTTGTCCGGCTGGACGTAACCCACGCCGCCGCGTTTCATCGTCTTGGCGCGAATCGTGTTGAGCAGGTCGCGGCCTTCGGGCAGCCCGAGCTTTTTGGCATCGGCAGCCAGCTTCTGCGACCAGAACGCCGCCAGGTCCTCGGTGCCTGTGCCGAAGCGCACTCTGGCCTTGCGGGCGTACGCCAGACACATGTGTCGCTCGGTCGCGTTGCCCGCGGGCGTCAGTACGAGCACGTCCCGCTCGTAGTCCAGCTCGATGGGGCTGAGATACTGATTGACCCGCTGCATCAGATCGCGATTGCGCTGCTGGGCCGTCTGCTTGAGGCTCTTGAGGAAATCCTGTTGTGACGCCGGTACTTGCGAGCGCGGGAATCCGACGCCCATGTGATAGGAGATACCCGGCTCGCCCGGCGAGTTGATGACGCGCGTCGCGAACTCGGGCACATAGACGCGCGTCTCCAAGCCGGAGCAGCCTTTCAGGTTCAGCAGCCGGCAGGCCTCGCGAAATTCGTCGAGCGCGTCCAGCACGTCGAAATCGACCGTCCCGACGACCGCCAGGCCCGCTTTACGCGCCAGCCAGGCGAATTTCGTCGGCGAGTAGCCATAGGTGTTATAGGAAAAGAACGTGTGGCAGTGCAGATTCACGAACCGCCCGGGCTCGGGCAGGCTAATCGCGCCGGCTTCCACTTTCTTCAGCAGCGACAGCAACGCCTGCCTGCGTTCCGCGGCGTCGAAGTTGTCCAACTGCTGCTCGAGTTGCTCAATCAATGTTGCCGTCTCCTCTCGGGTCATCGTCTTCTTCACGGTCATTCCCGCGCCGGCGGGAATCCGGTCATGCAGGACGGGCTTTAGCCCATGCGGTGTTTCGGATGCTGATGAGAGCAGCATGGGCTGAAGCCCATCCTACATGTGCCGAGTCATTTCTTCTCTACGAATCTGTTGTATTGGCGGTCCCAGAAGCCGGTGTCTTGCGGCATGTACTCCTTCAGTTCGAAGGAATTGCGGATGATCTGGCGGGCCTCGTCGGTGCTCTCGATCCGGCCGGCGGCCTTGGCCTGCATGAGGATGTTGCCGCTGGCCGTGGCCTCGGTAGGACCGGCGATGACCTTCCGGCCGGTAGCGTCGGCGGTGAACTGACAGAGTAGCTCGTTCTGAATCCCGCCGCCGACGAGATGGAGCACTTCGATCCGGTCTCCCGTGACATCTTCAATGGCGTTGAGCACCGACCGGTACTTCAGGGC
>CAYFUB010000366.1:0-3014 GCA_964346195.1 uncultured Pirellulales bacterium | reverse complement strand
CCGAGATGCCACTTGCCGTAGCAGGCCGTCGCATAGCCGAGCGGCTTGGAGTCCCCAACGCCTCGTTTCGCGTTGGGGGTCCCCTTGAGCATCCCGGCGATGGTCGTCTCGCCGTCACTGATCCCGATCTTCGCGCCCGGCCCCAGTACGTGTGGCAGGCCGACCCGCTGCGGATAACAGCCCGTCATCAACGCCGCCCGTGACGGCGTGCAGGAGGACGCGGCGGCGTAGAAATCCGTGAAACGCGTGCCCTCGGCCGCCATCCGGTCGATGTTGGGCGTACCATAGCCCTCGGCCCCGAAGCAACCAACGTCGGCGTAGCCCATGTCGTCGATGAAGACAATGACGAAATTCGGCGGCCGGTCCTTGCCCTTGTTGGCGGCGGCAGTGAGCGCTTTCGCGCATCCCGGTACCGTCACGGCGGCAGTCGCCAACCCGATGGTCTTGAGGAATTCCCGTCGATTCAGTTTCGCACGCATGCTATGGCTCACTCCAATCACCTTTGTTGCAACTTCTTCGTCAGGCGCGGCAACCCTACCTCTTGTCATTTCGACCAAGGCCGAAGGCCGCGCGGAGAAATCTGGCCGCGAAGGAGAGACACGCCATATTCGTGGCCAGATGTCTCGACTACGCTTGCGCTTCGCTCGACATGACACACCGCAAAGGACTTCTTTTTCAATCCAAGCATTCGGCGGGGTGGGTTCCACCCACCATCCACTGCTCACCTGTACCAGGATCGAAGGGCGTAACCCACCCTACGAGTAACGTAATCAATTCCGTCCGGGTTTCTTCACCGGCCAGGGCTGGATGCCGCAACGGGCGGCCCAGTTCTCCCACAGCGCTTTCAATTCCTGCACTTTCTTGGGGCGTTTTGCGGCCAAGTCGTGCATTTCGGTCCGGTCGGCGTCGATATCGTAAAGCTCCCAATCGCCCGGGTGCTTCGAGACGAGTTTCCATTTGCCCTGGCGGACGGCCCGGTTGCCCTCGTGCTCCCAGAAGATGGCCCGCTCGGCCAGCCGTTTTCCCTGGAACGTCGGCGCCAGGCTCACGCCCTCCATCGGCTGGATCGCATTACCCTGGCGCTCGGTCGGGTATTGTGCCCCCGCAACATCGACGCAGGTGGCCATGATGTCGATGAGGTGTCCCGGCTCGTGGCAGAGCTTGCCGCGCGGCTTGATGCCGGCAGGCCAGTGACAGATCAGGGGCGTGGAGATGCCGCCCTCGTGGACCCAGTGCTTGTACTCGCGGAAGGGCGTGTTGGAGACGTTCGCCCAGTTGCGGCCATAGGCGACGTAGGTATCCGCCGCACCCGGCATGACCGTCGGTCCGCCCCGCACCGGCCGACCGTCACGCGTGCGCATCGGTGGCCAGATCTGCGGCTGAAGCTCGTCCGGCTTCATAGGCCCGAGGTTCTCGAACTTGTCCACCCACTTGACGTTCACGTTCGCGGCGCGGCCCATGCCCTCGGCGCAGCCGCCGTTGTCCTGGAGGAAGAAGATGAGCGTGTTGTCGAATGCGCCTTGTTTCTTCAGCTCGGCGACGATCCGCCCGATGCCCTCGTCCATGCTGTCGATCATCGCCGCATAGACCTCCATGCAACGGGCCTCCCACTCCTTGTGCTCGACGCCCTCCCAGTCGCCGGCCTGCGGGCTCATGTCCCAGTCCTTGCGAATCAGGCCCATTTTCTTCATGCGCTCGAAACGCTGCGCGCGATAGTGCCCATACCCCTGGTCGTACTTGCCCTTGTATTTCGCGATGTCCTTCTCCAGGGCGTGCATGGGCCAGTGCGCCGCCGTGAAGGCGACGTACATGAAAAACGGCTTGTCCGGCGACTGCTCATGATGCTCGCGGATGTACCTGACGGCGTTCTCGCTGAGGGCGGTCGTGTAGTAGAACTCCCGCGGCTGGTACTCGGGGTCGTTCTGGGGTGTGATGTATGTATTGTCGCGGCAGAGCGTCGTCGGGTCATAGAAGCTGCCGGCGCCGGTGATCGTGCCGTAGAATCTGTCGTAGCCGCGCTGGAGCGGCCAGTTGTGCCTGGGCCCATCCTTGTTCGTATAGTGCGTCACGTGCCATTTGCCGGTCATGTAGGTACGGTAGCCGGCCGGCCGGAGCGCCTCGGCAATCGTGACGCAGTGGTTGTTCAGGTCGCCCCGGTAGGCCGGATAGCCCCGGTCCTCCATCATGTGTCCGACGCTCGCCTGGTGCTGGTAGAGACCCGTCATGAGCGAGGCCCGCGTCGGGCAGCAGCGGGCGGTGTTGTAGAACTGCGTGAAGCGCAGGCCGCCCCCGGCCAGGCCGTCCAGGTTGGGCGTGTGGATCTCGCCGCCGTAACAGCCGAGGTCGGAGAAGCCCATGTCGTCCGACATGATCAGAATGATGTTCGGACGTTGAGCCTCTTTCGCACGTTCCGCAACCGCCGGAACGTTCAAAGCAAGGGCCCCCAGGCCCAGCGCCTTCAGAAAATCACGACGCGTCCAGTTGGATACCGTCATCTCGATTCATCTCCTATCGCATGGGTCGGCTGTAGCCTTGTTGTTTGTAGTGTTCCAGCAGGGCGCTGAGACGTTCCACCATCTCCGGGCGCTCGGTCCAGAGGTTGTTCTGTTCGCCGGGGTCCTGTTCGAGGTTGTAGAGCTGTCCCAGGGGCCCGCCGGGCTTTGGCTCGATGCGCCGCGGGGCGGTGAAGCCGCCGGAGCCGAGGCCTTGAATCAGTTTCCACGGACCCTGGCGGATGGCAAACATGCCGTTGCCGGAATGATGGACCGTGGCCGCGCGGATCGGTTTCTCCAGGCCGGGATTCAACATGGCCGGCAGGATATTGTAGCTGTCCTGCCCCGCCTCAACAGGCAACCGCTCGCCCAAAATGGCGGCGAACGTGGCCAGCAGATCCGTCAGGCAGATTGTCTGACGGCTCTGTGTGCCGGGTTCAATGCGGCCGGGCCAGCGGCAGAGGAAGGGGACCCGATGGCCCCCCTCGTGGATGTCGGACTTCTGCCCGCGCCACGGACCGT
>CAYFUB010000365.1:0-17074 GCA_964346195.1 uncultured Pirellulales bacterium | reverse complement strand
TCTGGCACTGGATGTGGAACACGGGTAATGGCGACATCGGCAACCAGGGCCCCCATGAGATGGACATCGCCCGCTGGGCACTGGGCGATCCGGGGCTGGCGACGCGGGCCTTCAGCATCGGGGGCCGCTTCGGCGTCAGCGAAGTCGGCGACGCAGGCGAAACAGCCAATACCCAGATCGCCTTCTTCGACTACCAGCCGGCGCCGCTGATCTTCGAGGTCCGCGGGCTGCCGCGTAAGAAAGGCGACAAGGCAATGGACCATTACCGTGGCACGCGCGTCGGCGACTGCGTGCAGTGTGAAGGCGGCTACTTCCCCTGCGATGACGGTGGCGGCTGGGTATACGACAATGACGGCCAGAAGATCAAACAGTTCTCCGGCCGCGGTGGCGCCGGGCACCACGAGAACTTCATCCAGGCCGTCCGCAGCCGCAAGGTCAGCGACCTGAACTCCGATATCGAGGTCGGACACCTCTCGGCCTCCCTGTGCCACATGGCCAACACTTCCCACCGCCTGGGCAAGAAGGCAACGGTCGATGAGATCAAGGCCGCCATCGGCGACAACGCCGAGATGATGGACTCTTTCGAGAGGATGCTGGAGCACCTGGCCGCCAACGAGGTGGATCTGGAGAAAGAGCCGATCACGCTGGGTCCGGTCCTGACGATGGATCCCGAGAAGGAGCAGTACGTCGGCGAGAACAGCGACCTGGCCAATATGTTCATCAAGCGGAATTATCGCGAGCCGTTCGTGATCCCCGAGAAAGTGTGAGGAATTGATGATTGATGAGGGATAATGGATGATTGACAAAGCAAGGTTCGGACCTCTCTTCCAATCATCCATCGTCAATCATCCATAATCGTTTGGTGACAAATGAAATTAGCGTTGTGCAACGAGATGTTCGAGAACCGACCGATGGCAGAGGTTGCCTCGGTCGCGGCGGGGCTCGGTTATCAGGGTATCGAGATCGCGCCGTTCACGTTGGCTTCCTCCGTCGAGGAGATCACGCGGACCCAACGCAAAGAGATCCGCAGGGCCATCGAAAACCAGGGCCTTGCGGTCGTCGGCCTGCACTGGTTGTTCGCCGGGCCCCAGGGCCTGCACATGACCACGCCGGACCAGGCCATCTGGCGACGAACGCGGGACTACCTGGCCGCCCTGCTGGAATTGTGCAGCGACCTCGGCGGCAGGGTCCTCGTGCTCGGCTCGCCCAAGCAGCGCAGCATCCCGGGGGGCCAGACGAAAGAGGGCGCCTGGCGGCGGGCGGTCGATCTCCTCAACTCCGTGCTCGAAGGGGCCGCCGAGGCGGGCCTGACCATTTGTCTCGAGCCGCTATCACCCGCCGAGACGAACTTCATCAACACAGTCGGTGAAGGCATGAAAATGGTTCATGAAATCAACCATCCGAATTTCAAGATACATCTCGACGTCAAGGCCATGAGTTCCGAGAGCAAGCCCGTACCGGTGATCATCCGCTCCGTGAAGGCGGCGGACGTCGGCCATTTTCACGTCAACGACCCGAACCTCTACGGCCCCGGCATGGGCAAGGTCGATTACACCCCCATCGCCAAAACGATCCGGGACATCGGCTACGACGAATGGCTTTCCGTCGAGGTCTTCAAATACGATCCCGACCCCGAGACCGTCGCCCGCAGGAGCATCGACTACCTCCGTCAGTTCTGGCCCTGACGAGCACCACGATCCCACCAGTACTCTATGCGAGGCAGGCCCGCAAGCCTGCCTCGCTTTGTCTTGTTACATCGTCGGCATTTGTAGGGTGTGCCATGCACACCATTTCTGTTCTTGCGACCTTGCTCCCATTCCGGTACGCTCAGTAGGGATCCGGGAAGGCTGGCGTGGCGAATTGCGATCGCTTGGGGAGGTAGACGGAAATGGATTGGGTACAGGAAATGTCCAGGTGGCTGGGCCGGACGGTACTCTGGTTCGGTGGTGCGGTCACCGTGGCATTCGCAGCATTCAGGTTCCTGGGTTCCAAATGGATTGAGGACAAGTTCGCGACCCGGTTGCAGGCCCACAAGCACGCGCAAGCCAAGGAGCTTGAGGAACTGCGTCATAAGATCAACTCCACATTCAACCGTTTGACAAAGATACATCAGAAGGAGTTTGAAGTGTTGCCAGAGGCTTGGAACAAACTCCAGGATGCTTTGGGCCGGACCTCAGGATTGACATCCCTGTATCAGGAGTATCCCGATTTGAACAGAATGGAGGAGTCGCAGTTGGCTGAATTCCTTCGCCGATCCGACCTATATGATTTCGAAAAAGAAGGTCTGCTGAAAGAAGATGACAGGAACACATACCATATGGAGAGGAAATTCTGGCATGATCTGAAGAATGCCAAAGGTGCATTTCACGACTTTCACAATTACATGATAAGAAATAGAATCTTCCTGAGTTCGGACCTGTTTCAACAGTTCCAGAAGGTTGATGACATAATAGGGGAGGCGATCATCTGCAGGGAATGTGGGGAGGGCGATGGCGATATGAAGATGTGGACCAATGCCTACAAGAAGATCAGGGATGAGATCGATCCCATCAGAGACGAGATTGAGCGACTTATCCAGAAACGACTTCGTTATCATGAGGCGGGTTAGTCTGTGGCCTGCAGATGGTATGCCCAATTACCGTAGGCATTTTCAGGCGGGAGGCACGTTCTTCTTCACCGTTGTTACGGCTCAGCGGCGTAACCTATTTCTGAATGACGAGGCTCGTGCGTACCTGCGAACCGCTATCGGCATGGTACAAGCCCAGCAGCCGTTCAACATCCTCGCGGTTGTGCTGCTACCGAACCATATGCATTGCATATGGACCTTGCCTGCGAATGACAGCAATTACTCTGCTCGATGGTCATGCATCAAGAGACTGTTCACCAAACAATGGATCGCTGAACATGGTGACGAAGTGCCTATCTCCTCCACGCGTCGAGGGCACCGGGAACGGGGCATCTGGCAGAAACGGTTTTGGGAACACCGCATTCGCGACGAAAACGACATGATCCATCATGTCAACTACATCCACTACAATCCGGTAAAACACTTGCTTGTAGGTTGTCCTCATGCGTGGGCATATTCCAGCTTCCACCAGTGGGTGAAAGAAGGTTACTACGAGAGTCATTGGCTGTGCCGTTGTGGCGGACGGAGACCTGTGGTGCCGGATTTTGGTCCAATCACCGTCGCTGGTGAGTGAGCATGAGTTGCCATGCAATCACTGCGTAGAGTTACGGTGTGCACGGCACACCCTACATCAGAGACATCGATTCCTTTTCACACGGAGCAGGCAAGGCACTTCTTCAGGGATTTCTTGGCGCGGTGGAAGTGGACGCGGGCTTTCTCGGGGGTAGTGCAGGTAAGAGAGGCGATTTCGTCGTAAGGCAGTTGCTCGTGGCAGCGGAGCCGCAGGATTTCCCGCTGGCGATGGTTGAGCCGCTCGACGGCGGTACAGACCCGTTGCAGAGTCTCTTCGCAGATCTTGGCGTCGAGAGGATTGTCGGCGAATTCGGTTGGCTCACCTGCGGCGTTTCGCCGGCGCAGCAGGGTGCTCTTGAGCGACGACTGGAGCCGGCGGTCGCGCAGGCGGTCCTGGATTTTGCTCCAGGCGATGCGGTAAATCCAGGGCCAGAAGCGTTCGCTGTTGCGGAGCGAGTGAATCCGGCGGAGCATGGCCAGCAGCGTTTCCTGAATGATGTCCTCGGTGGCGTCGCGGTCCAGCGTGGTGCGAAAGACGAACGGATACAGGCGCTCCCAGACGAGCAGGGCCAAGCGGCCCATGCCGGCCTGACCACCCGACCGGGCCTCGACGAGGAACTGGATGTAGCCGCTATCGTCACTCATCAGAACGGTCCTCGCCCATATAAGGCAGCCGCCCGGGGGAGAGTAACGAGCAGTTGGGCTGCGCATCGCTTTCTATTGGACTTCGAAGGTCGTCTCCGGCGTCCCGGCAGGCGATCCCTCGGCGGCCTGCTCCTGTTCGCCCAAGACCCGCCAGGCAGGCGGGGTCAACTCGGGCACGGCCCAGACGCTGCCGCAGCGATGGCATTTCTCCATGTCGGTCCGACGGCCCAGGCCGCAGTTCCCGCAGGTCACCAGCGCTGCGCCCGGTCGCGTGAGACGATACGTGACGTACGCAGGAATGCCAAACACGGCGGCTGCGGCAATCCAGACCTTCCGTGGACGAGATGAAAGGCCAATTCTCCTGCTATCCCGCGCTACACTCCCCGCCAGCGCGGCAGCCAGCAGGATGGACGGCAGCATGAGCGCCAGACCTGTCATCCACCGTCCCGGCAACTCCGCGTCAACATCTCTGGCCTTCCTGGCAACGAAAGAGTCCGGCAGCAGGAACACCGACCGATACCCGGCCGTCGCTTCAAAACTCGACGCCGTGAAATAGGACGCCAGGAGAAACATCGGCGGATGGAGGTTCTCAAGAATGAACTCGCAAACCGTCAACGCGGGACCGCCCGGCAGGCCGTAGTACAGAGCTTTGGCCGTAGACAGGGTCCTCTGGGGCATCGGCTCTCCACTACTTGTCTTGACATATTCGACGAGGTTGGTGGCGTTCTCAGAGAGGCCCCGTCCGTTCGGGTCGTACACCGCCACGCGCATGGCCGTGGCCTCTCGTGAGACGGCAGCTACCGCGCAGCCAAGATAATTCCAGTATTCCTGATCGGGCTCCTTGCCTATGAGGCTGAACATGGCATAGGCAAACACCTGATCCGGCGTGACGGGTGTCTTGGAGGCAAAAAGAGTCTCCGGCGACGGCAGCACTCCGGCTCTGCCAACGAATTCCAGAGTCTGCGTGTCCAGCAGGTCGATGCGACCGGAGGCGTCGAGGACCAAGAGGCGTCGCGCGGCGAAATGAGGGTCTGACATGACCAGCGAGCGACGCGCTCGATCATCCGACGCACCGTCGGAACGCTCGGCATCCGGCATCGAAAAGTAGATGCCAACGCAGGAAGGATTCTTGCGCAGCTCGCCAAAGTCAACGGGGCGATGCAGCCCACCGGCGGGCAACGGCGGCCCCTTGATCACGGTACGGCTGCGCCAATCGATCTTGAAGAAGCGCCGAAGCTCAGAATCGTAGACAATCCATCCGTTCAAAACGGACACCGCCCCAATCGGAGAACGGAACCTCCCAAGTCGTGCACCGGGCGTGTCACCAACACCTTCGGGGCCGGCGTACCAGACGACCTTCTTAATGACGGAGGTCCCATCCGGCTGACGGGTTGCAGTCGTGCTGCGGTAGACGAGCCGGCCAGCGCTCTTGTCATAGTGGATCCGCAGTCCACCGGGCTCGGGGTTCCACGCATACACGTGCGAGCGCGGTCCCCGCGGCCGGCGCGCCTCCCAGTATTGCATAGCGCCTAATCCGGCCCAGAGCGAGCGTGGCAAAGCCATCTCGGCATGAACAGCGGAGAAGGAAGCGATGTTCGGGTCGCCCGGCTGTTCCTCGGGAAGCAGCCGGGAGGGGCTGGTCTTGACTTGCCGTAACTGGCGCGGGAGCAGCATCTGACGGGCCTGGCCGCAGTACCAGCGGGCCCAGAACAAGGCCGACGACAGCAGAATCAGGACGAGCACGCCTGTGGCCACGGCATTGATGTAATTGTACCTTCGTGCGTCCATAGCCAATACCTTACAGCGAGACGGACGTGAATTCGTGCCAGACGCGCAGCAGCGCAGCGACAACCAACAACAGCAGCAGCGCGATGGCCTCGGGCCCCGCCCCTTTGACCAGGGCAATCGGCACCACCAGGGGCAGCAGGAGCAAGGCCCCGCCGACCAGCCTGACTTTGCTCGTGCTCCATCCGATAAGCAGCCCCATGCAATAGCAGGCGAAACCAGTCAACACTACCGCAGCGGATACTTCCACGATCATGCGCCAATAGAACGCCAGCGGCGGCGCGAAGTGGTGCAGCAACAGGATTGCGGTAATGATGGGCGGCGCCAGCGTCAGCAGGATCACCAGACCGCCCGTCAGCATTCGGGCCGTGAGGATCCGGTTGCGCGTGACCGCCAGCGTGGCGAGCAGCGGGGAAAGACGATTCGCACGATCCGTGTACATCTGGGCGATGCCGAGGGTGTAGAACGCTCCGAAGAGGCCAACGGTCAACAGCACGGCGAACGCCAGAGCATCTTCCTCCGCCGACCAGAGGACCATGCAGACCATGATGACAATCATGATGATGCTGGACAGAGAGGCCACCAGCAGGTAGGCCAGATGGTCCTGAAGCTCGCGACCGATAAGAGTCAGCATGTCACACCTCATTTTCCTGCAGGATAGGGGCCGAAGCCGGCCGCGTACACTCAATGAAGATATCCTCGAGCGTCATCGGCATCTCCGTGCAGCTCTCCGGGCGGAATGTTTCAAGGATGGCCTGCTTTTGCGGATTCCAGTTGGCCACCGTCAGAAGCATCTCCCGGCCCTGACGCCGCTCATTGATGATCTCCGTGACGTACAGATCATCCGGCGTACGCTCGTGAAAGATGATACGGAGCCTCCTGACGCGGCCTTTGAGCTCTTCGAGCGCGCAGTCCACCACGAGCTTGCCCGCGACGAGAACTCCAATCCGGTCGGCGATCCGCTCGACGTCGCTGAGGATATGGGAACTGAACAGAATAGTGCGGCCCTGTCTCTGGATCACGTCGATGGCCAATTCGAGGAACTGCCGGCGAACGACCGTGTCGAGGCCGAGCGTCGGGTCGTCAAGAACCAACAGTTCGGGGTCGATGGCCATCGCCAGCGCCAGGTTGAGCTGGGCCCGCATGCCGGCGGACAGCTCTCTAATCCGGCGGTCCATCGGCAGCCGGAACGTCTCCAGAAGATGTCCGAACAGCTCGTCGTTCCACCGTAACGACAGACCACGGCACAGGCCGATGAGCCGCCGGACCTTGTAGCCCTGGATGAGATGGTGTCCCTCCGCGACGTAGCCGATACGGCCGTGCGTCGGGGCCGACAGTTGCAGCGAATCCTGGCCCAGCACGATGGTCCGCCCGCGCGTGGGCGGCTCCAGACCCAGCAGGATGCGAATCATCGTCGTCTTGCCCGAGCCGTTGCGCCCGAGCAGCCCGTAGATGCAGCCGCGCGGGACCCTCAGATCGATGCCGTCCAGAATACACCGGCCGTCATAGTACTTGACCAGGCCGTCCACGATAATCGGATTGTCGTTCATACGGAACCCTTGCCCGATGACAGATTGAATTTCTCCAGTGACGCCTTGAACCAGTCGAGCAGCGTCTCCTTGTCGATTTGCATGTGAAAAGCCTCGACGATGACCCGGTCGAGCTCGTCACAGATGAGCCTGCGTCGCACGGCCTTGCTCAACAGGCTGTCGAGTCCGGCCACGAAGGCCCCGGCCCCGGCCCGCGTGACGATGATCCCGTCCTGCTCGAGCTGACGGTAGGCCTTGGCGATGGTGTTGGGATTGATGGCAAGCTGCTGGGCCAGTTGGCGCACCGTGGGTAGCCGCTCCTCCGCCCGCAGCCGCCCGCGCGCGATGTCCCGCTTCACCTGGTCGATGATCTGCAGGTACACCGGCCTGTCCACCGCATTGTCAATGACGAACTGCATGCTGGCGTCCGATTACTTGTACTATTTCAACTAATACAACTTTATCACCCTGTCCTGAGCGATTCAACAACAATTCCTGAGAAATTTCAGCTTCTCTCGATCCGACGACTCGGTTGGCGCACGTAACTCCGGTAACGGAGGGACTTTATGCACATCCGTCGTTCTCTCGAAATTTTGCGCGCGCGGACATGGGGGTCGACCTTGACACGGGGGAGGAGTTGGATTACTGTGCCGACCCGATGACGAGAGGCGAGAAGCAACGCCGTGACTATCTGGTTAGGAAGGGCCACAGAATGACAAGGACACGCAAGAGCTGGCGCCAGAAACGGGAGAACCCGGTGGCCGGGCTGCCCAAGGTGGTGGAAGTGCCGGATAAGTGGATCAAAGCAATGGACGGCCGGCGGGTGCTCGTGCCGACACCGCTGATGGTCGATGAGCAGGTGCGAGCGGTGCCCCCGCGAAAGTTGATCACGGTCGGCCAGCTCCGGCAGCGTCTGGCCAGGTCGTTCCAGGCGGACTCCACCTGCCCCATGACCATGGGCATCTTCCTGCGCATCATCTCCGAGGCCACCGAGGAAGACCGCCGGACCGGCAAGAAACGCATCACGCCCTATTGGCGCGTGGTCAGAGACGACGGCGGCCTGAACCCAAAGTCTCCCGGCGGCGTGGACGGCCAGGCACAAAGATCGGGCGAAGCAGGTCACCTGGTCGCTCCAGGCAAGGGCAAGAAGCCGCCACGGCTGGTGGACTTCGAACAATCGCTGGTGCAGAGTATTGCAAACGTGCCTGACCTTTGTTGCGCCGTCACACAGACAGCCCGACCCTCTCGGAACCGGAAAAAAACAATCAGGCACGCTGCTCCGGCCGTGGTACAATCCTCGCAGAATCGCGATTCGGAAGGATGCTATGGCAAAGAAGAAGATAATATGGTCGGCAACAATCATTATTGTGCTGTTCGCAGCAGGGGCGGCATTCTTCGTGTTCCGCATGGGCGGCCCGGACCCGGCTCAGTTCGAGTACCTCAAAGAGCCGCAAATCCGCACCATGGCGGACCAGAAGGTGCTCGAAGTCGAAGCCAAGGGTGATCCGACAGTAGTTGGCAGTGAGGCTTTCGGCCTGCTGTTCAAAACCTATTTCAGGCTCAAGGGCGTACCCAAGGGACCCAGGCAACCGGCCCCACGGGCACGCTGGCCGCTGTTATTCGATGCGCCCAAGACTGAGTGGATAGGACGCTACGCGATGCCCCTGCCGGAAGGCATCGATGCGCCGACGGGCCAAGGCGCCGATGAATCGGGACTGCGGGCCGAGATAACCACGTGGACGTATGGCGAGGTTGCCGAGATTCTGCACGTGGGGCCCTACGACCGGGAAGAGCCGACCGTTGACCGGCTGATGCGGTTCATCAAGGATGGTGGATACACGATTGCGGGCGAGCACGAGGAGGAGTATATCAAGGGTCCCCGCATGTTCCTCAAAGGCGACCCCGAGAAGTATCTCACCATCGTCCGGTACAGAGTGAAGAAGGCACAGTGAGCGGGCAATGGGAATCAGAGTCCTGACGGACAGGACGAGAATCGAGACTTTCCTCCGGCGAAATCCCCAGTTGCATATCTATGGCCTGGGCGATCTGGACGATTTCTTTTGGCCGCATACGACATGGTACGGCTGGGAAGACGGGGGAAAGTCGCGCGATGTCGTGCTCATCTATTGTGGCCAGGCTCTGGCGACAGTCATCGCGCTGTCCGACCGGCCGGCGGCCATGAAGGAATTGCTCCGGAAGGTCGCCCCCCTGCTGCCACGCCGATTCTATGCACACCTGAGCCCAGGCGTGGAGGATGTCTTCAGGCAGACGTGCCAACTCAGTTCGCATGGGCCGCACTGTAAGATGGCACTACGCGATACTTCGCGGGTCGGCAATCCCGACGGCTCGCAAACGGTTCGCCTAAGTCGACAAGACCTGGATGACCTGGTTCGACTGTACGACGAGGGCTATCCGGCCAACTGGTTCGATCCGCGGATGCTCGACACGGGGCAGTATTTCGGTTTACGCAGGGATGGTTCGCTGGTCAGCGCGGCGGGCGTGCATGTCTACTCTGAGCGGTATCGGGTCGCGGCGATCGGCAATGTCGTCACCCATCCGGCTTACAGGAACAGGGGTTACGGCAGGCTGGTGACAGCCCGGCTGTGCCAATCGCTGCTGGAGAAGGTTGAACACGTGGGTCTCAATGTCAAGACCGACAACGAGCCAGCAATAGCCTGTTACAAGAGGTTAGGTTTCGAGGTCGTCGCGTCGTACGGCGAGTTCCTGATTGAAGAAAAGTCGTAGCGTTCCGGGGATCCGCCCGCCAATATGGCCGCCTCCTATCTCGTTCGCTTCATTTGCCTTTCGGCTGGCCCGGCGGAAACGTCGCCCCCACCTGGCGCTGCCATGTGCGGAGAGCTTCGAGCAACTCCCGCTTCTTGTCGGCTCTTGTGTCCGCAAGGTTGTGCCGTTCACCTGTGTCTTGCGCCAGGTCATAGAGCTCGATTTCGCCGGTATCGAAGAATTCGATGAGCTTCCAGTTGTCTCCCCGGACCGCCCCGGCGGACCGACCGCCCAGAAAGTGCGGCTTCTCCAGGGGGTAGTGCCAGTAGAGCATGTCTCTTTCGAGCTTTGCCTCGGGATCCTTCAGAAGAGGCACGAGCGAAACGCCGTCCATCGTCTGTGCCGCTGCCGGCTCGCAGCCCGCCGCCACTGCAAGCGTCGGATAGAAGTCAACGGTGCAGACCGGCGCATCGCACCTGCTCCCGGGCTTCGTTACGTCCGGCCAGTAAATGATCAGCGGCTCGCGGATGCCGCCCTCGTACAGGGTGGATTTGCCTGCGCGGAACGGGGCGTTGGATGTCACACGGTCCTCACCGCCGTTGTCACTGGTAAAGATGAGGATCGTATTCTCAGATAAGCCGAGTTCCCGGAGCTTGCCTGTGATCATCCCCACTCCCTCGTCAATGCTTTCCAGTTGTGCCGCCAGGTGCGGATTGTTCCGCGCCGCCCGGAACCCTTTGCCGGCGCCCGGCTTGGACTCATACTTCGCGACGAGGTCGGGTCTGCCGTTGAGCCTCGTATGCACGGCGTAGTGACTGAGATAGAGAAAGAACGGCTCATCCTTGTGTCGCTCGATGAATTCCACGGCTTCGAGATTGCAACGGTCCACGAGATACTCTCTGCCGGGCAGCCGCTGTTCGATGTCCTGGTTGAAGTGGTATGGGAAGAAGTAACTGCCGGCGCCGATGCCTCGGTTCTCCGAGAGAAGCACTTCATCGAACCCGTGCGCGCCGGGCGGCGTTTCCTTCGCGCCGTGGTGGGCGTAGCCGGTCAGATGCCACTTGCCGATGATGCCGGTGGCGTAGCCGGCCCTCCGAAGCATTTCCGGCAACGTCACGTAGTCCGAGGACAGATGCTTGGGATCGTTCGGGCGCAGGTAGTCGGTGATGCCGGTCCGCACCGGGTATCGGCCCGTCATCAGAGCGGCGCGAAAGGGAGAGGAGACCGGGGCGGCCGCATAAGCACTCGTGAATCGCATGCCGTCGCGCGCCAGCCGGTCGAGATGGGGTGTTTCGTTGAAGGTATTGCCGTAACAGCCGAGTTCCGCCCAGCCCAGGTCATCGGCAAGGATGAAAACGATATTGAGCGGGCGCCGGTCCTCTTGTGCGGCGGCCCTGACGGGGGCTCTGCGACGCACGAGAAGAGTGCCGAGCACCGTGCCGGCAACCGTCCGGAGGAATTCACGACGCGTGGAACTGCAAATCATCATAGTCAGACCTCCCCTACTGTTTCCTGCGGCAGCGGCCCGCTGACTGTCAGCGTGAGAATCCGCTGTGTCGCCTCCGTGACCTTGGCCTGCGCGCCGATGCGAACGGGGCAGACCCACAGGATCTTCTCCTGATCGGCGAGAATCACAGTCCGCTCGCGCACTTCCCGCGGCACCTTGGCGGTGGTCAGGAACTTGCCGACCTTCTTTTCCCCGGCCATGCCAAGCGGCCGGAACCGGTCGCCGGGCCGACGGAGACGCACGATGACAGGCGGCCGCACGCGATCAAGATCAAAGTACTCGACGAAACCGCCCTTGTCACCTTTGATCTTCGCCGGCTCAGCCTCATGACGCTCCAGGATTCGAGCGTCGATCTCATAGCCGGCAAATCGCGCTTCTCCGGGAATTGGGATAACCACAGCACCGCATTGCACGGGGGCAGGCCCCACCCTATGTACTGTCGCCGGTCCCCTGGCGCCGAGGATGATACGATCCCGTTCATATCGAGCCACAAACCCTGCGGGCAACGAGACTTCCTTTCCCTCCCGACGTTGCCGGGCCAATTGCAGGATACCGCAGTAGTGCCGCTGCGTCAGACTTCGCTCGCCGCAGCCGAGGTCCACCAGCACCTGGCGGACCAGCTCAATCGCCACCGGCTCGAGGAGCGATGCCAAATCGGACGCGACAACAATCGCCTGTGCATCAGCGTAGCTTACCAGTCTCGACCGTGCCTCCTCGGCTTCCCGCCGGATTCGGTCGTACAGCTTCCCTGCGGCGGCGGCCAGCTCGGACAGCTCCTCCACCAGAGAGCCGCGGGCCTCCTGCTGCAAGGCAGGCAGCAGCCTGTGCCGGATGTAGTTCCGCGTGTAGGCGAGATCGACATTGGTATGGTCCTCCCGCCACCGCCGCCCGCGTTCCGCAAGGTATGCGGCGATCTCGTCACGAGTTACGCAGAGCAACGGACTCGCGAACGATGCACCATCATCGAACCGCCGCGCCGGCCGGATGCCCGCCAGCCCGCGCAGACCCGTCCCACGGCGCAACCGATGGACGACAGTCTCCGCATTGTCGTTCTTCTGGTGCCCCGTGGCAATCCACGTACACCCGCGCTGGGCCGCCATTTCCCGCAGGCCGGTGATGCGCAATTGTCGCGCCGCTGTCTCGATCGACAGCCTGTGCGCACGGGCGTACGCCCGCACATCGACGGCTCTGGTGACGACGGCAAGTCCCAGCTCGGTTGCCTGCTCAATCACGAACCGCTCGTCACTATCACTCTGCGTCCCGCGCAGTTTGTGATTGACATGGGCGCAGACAAGTTGCGCATCAATGAACTTTCCGGCGCGGAGCGATTGGACGATATGCAGCAGTGCGGTCGAATCGGCCCCGCCGGACACCGCCAGTAGAATTCCACGTGCCTCTGTGAAAAGCCCGTGCCGGCGAATGAACTCCATCACTCTTTTTTCCAGCTTATGCAGCACGCGGCCCGTCCCGAAATGAAAACGGGTCTGACACCTGTCAGACCCGTTGACCATCGTTCGAATTGTCCCACCTTACCGGGTGCTGTCGGAGGTGGTCAGCTCCTTGATTCGTCTTTCCGCCGAAAGTTTCCAGTCGGTGAACTGTCCCTCTTTGATGATTGCCTCCTTGTACAGATCCAGCGCCTCGGCCCGGCGGTGCAGCCTTCTATCCAGGATATTCGCGGCCTTGAACCGGGCGGGGTAGGGCGTGCCGGGATCCCACTGGTACGCCCTCTGGTAGTACTGCAGGGCAATCGTGAAGTCCCGGAAGTCCTCGTGGATGCCGGCCATTCGGTACGCGGCGTCGTCGATCTTGTCGCTGGTCGGGTATTGGGCGATCAAGTCGGCGTACTTGCCAAGGGCCGCGCGCAGCACTTCCTCATTCTTCAACGCCGCCGGCACAGGCGGCGCCCCAGCACGCAATCGGGTCTTCTCCGCCTCCTCATACAACTGGTCGGCCGCCGGGATTCGCTCGGTGGCCCGGAGGTTCGGCGGCACCTCGAAGATGTAGCGGTACTGCGGGATTCGGTCCAGCGCCTCCAGTTCCTCGCGGGCCCACATCGTCTTCTCGTTGTTGCCGGCCGCGTCATAGTGCTGGATGAGTGCTTCCAGGCTGCGCCGATACGCCTGGCGGTGTGTGGCCATTTGCTCGACGAGATCGATCTCATTGGACGAGCTCGGGTTCGCCAGAGGCGGGTCCGAGGGATTGCTCACGTACGGGCCGCTTCGTTGCGGCAGTCTCTGACTGATTCCCGTGTCGCTGGCGCACCCGATGGCAATCGTCAGTATGAAGATCACGGCTGCGGTTGTAACGATCCTTGTCATCCTGTAGCCTCCTAAAAGCTCTGGAATCGCATTTCCTGCCGGTCTGGATCCACGCACAGGTAGTCTCCGCCTCCGCCGTCTGGGCCTGTTTCCATACCACCGGCGTGTTTCAATGAGGACAATTAAGCCGGACTTCGCCCGTTCGTCAAGCCCAAAGAATGAAAAACTGATGAATCCTTGCCGATGCGCGGCCTTGATTCTGCCTAATATCGGCAATTTGGGCGGATCGGGGCCTTGCCGACCGTCGATGGTACCTATACTATGGCCTTCTCCGGGAGCAGTGCCCGTGTCATCGAGCCGAAGCTCGTTGGGGGATATCGGCAGGGTTGTGCCCGCATCAGGTTCATTCAGGAATCCAGCGTATGGCCAAGACATGGACAGCAGATGAGCTTCTTGAGAAGGTAAGAGGGTTTCAGGCGGCGTGTATCATCAGTGCGGCGGCAGAATTGGACGTGTTTACGGCGTTCGAGGGCAGACCGGCCACCGCCGAGGCGCTGGCCGGGGAGGTTGGTGCCGACCCTCGGGCGACCACTGTTCTTCTCGATGCTCTTGTCGCCCTGGCGCTGCTGACGAAAGAGGGCGACACGTACGCCGTCCCACCCGATGTGGCCGACCTGCTGACGGACGACGCGCCGGCCGGTATTCTGCCTGCGGTACGACACCAAGCCAACTGCCTGCGCCGCTGGGGCCAGCTTGCCCGCATCGTAAAGACGGGCCGGCCTGCGGAAAGGGAGCCCAGCATCCGGGGCGAAACCGGAGATTGCGAGTCCTTCATCGGCGCGATGAACAACTTCACGGCATCCATTGCCCCGCAGGTCGTCCGAAGATTGATGCCCCTTCGCTTCCAGCGTCTGCTGGACGCTGGCGGTGCTTCCGGCACATGGACCATCGCGTTCCTCCTGGCCGTGCCCGAGGCCACCGCCGTCCTGTTCGACCTGCCTGAGGTCATACCGCTGGCACGAGAGCGGCTCGCCCGGACCGACCTGTCCGACCGCGTTACGCTCGTGCCCGGGGACTACAACACCGATGAACTGCCGGGCGGGGCCGATTTTGCCTGGCTCAGCGCCATCGCCCACCAGAACTCCCGTGGACAGAACCGGGCCTTGTACGCGAAGATTCACTCAGCCCTCGTGCCGGGCGGTATTCTGGTCATCCGGGACGTCGTCATGGACGCGTCGCGGACACAGCCACCCGCCGGTGCGCTGTTCGCGGTCAACATGCTCGCGGGCACCGAAGGCGGCGGGACGTTCACCCTTGGGGAGTTCGAAGAGGACCTGAAATCGGCCGGCTTTACCGGCATCGAGTTGATTTATCGGGACGACCACATGAACTCCCTCATCCGTGCCACAAAACCCTGATGCAAGATGACGGGGGCTCTGCCTTGTCATTTCGACACCGAAGGCCACGCCGGAGAGGGTTGGGCTCCAAAAACGCGAAATAAGGCGTTTTAGGGATCCTTCCAAAACGCGTCATTGTGCGTTTGGGGTTCCAGACACGCAGCGGAGGGCCCGCCTCGGAGATCCGGCTGCGAATGGACAACAACCCATTTTCGAGGCCAGATGTCTCGGGGGCCCCGAGCATGGCACCCAGAGAGGCCTGTCGCCACCGGTCTCTTCCCGACACCCGCCGCGCAGCGGCTGCGCGACTCGACATGACAAACTCGCATCTGACCGTGTCTCCAGGATAGGGGCCCGCTGCGAGAGATCTGATACGGATTGGGAAAAATTCTTGCGCGTCCGCGATTCCGTCATCCTGAGGCGAAGCCAAAGGATCTGGCCGCCGAAAGAGCGGTTTCTCTCGCTCGCAAGCGAGATCCTTCACGGCGCTACGCTTCGTTCAGGATGACATGCCGCGCAAGCATTTTTCCGAATCGGTATGATTCAATCGTAACCGGTATGAGATGGCACCTGCTGGGCTCAGAAGTCGCAGACGCCGCCGATGCACCCACCGGCGTAGTCGGTGTCTGCGGAGACAAAGCCGTGCGACTCATCGTGCTGCACCTGGTCCTCCTCGCTCACCGAGAGGACCTGCCCGGCTTTGGAGCCATACCGGTAAATGGTGATGCCCTTGCATTTCAGCCGGTGCGCCGCCAGGTAGATCTCGCGAACGTCCTCGACCGTGGCATCGCTCGGCAGGTTGATCGTCTTGGAAACGGCGTTGTCCGTATACTTCTGAAAGGCGGCCTGGATCTCCAGATGCTGTCGTGGCGCCACGTCAAACGCCGTTACAAAGAGCTTCCGCACGTCGTGGGGTATGCCCTTGATCTTCGCCAGGGATGGATGTCTCGCCACGTCCGCGAGCAACTCCCGGCTGTAAAAGCCCCGGTCCTTGGCCACCTTCTCGAACAGCGGGTTCGTCTCGAAGAGCCGCGTCCCGGAAAGCACGTTGCGGACGAAACTGACGGCAAATAACGGCTCGATTCCGCTTGAGCACCCGGCGATGATACTGATCGTGCCCGTGGGGGCGATCGTGTTGACCGTGGCATTGCGGAGCCTTCGCTTGCCCCCCGCGTAGATCGATTTCTCGAAGCTGGGGAAAACGCCGCGCTGTCGCGCAAGCTCTTCAGAGGCAGCCAGGGATTCCTGGCGGATGAAGCGCATGAGCCGGGTCGCAAATGCGACGGCTTCCCCGCTGTTGTAAGCAATCCCCAGCCGGATGAGAAAATCGGCGAAACCCATGACGCCCAGGCCGATTTTTCGGTTGGCCATCGTCGCCGCCTGGATGGATTCGAGAGGATACCCGTTGACATCGATGACGTTGTCCAGGAAGCGTACACCCCAGCGAATCCTGTCGCGCAGCTTGTCCCAGTCCACGGCGGCCTTGCTGGGGCCCTTGCCGGCAGCGCGGTCCTTGACCATCTTATCTAGGTTGATCGAGGCCAGGATGCAGCTCTCATAGGGCAGCAACGGCACCTCTCCACATGGGTTGGTGGCCTCGATCCGGCCGATTTCGGGCGTCGGATTGCGCCTATTGACCTGGTCGAGGAAGATCAAGCCGGGATCGCCCGTTCGCCAGGCAGCGTTGACAATCAGATCGAACAGTGAATGGGCGCCGACGGTCTTGACGCCTTGTCCCGTCCGCGGATTGATCAGCTCGAACGGCCGATTCTCGGCCGCGGCTTTCATGAATCGATCCGTGGCCCCAACCGACAAATTGAAGTTCTTGAAAGCATCCGAGCCTACCTTGGCCTCCGTGAAATCGACGATGTCCGGATGGTTACAGTGCAGGACACCCATATTCGCGCCTCTGCGCCGGCCGCCCTGAACGATAACCTCCGTAGCCTTGTCGAAGATGCTCATGAATGAGATGGGGCCGGAGGCGCGTCCTTTCGTGGAGCCGACAAGGTCGCCGCGCGGACGCAGCC
>CAYFUB010000364.1:0-4797 GCA_964346195.1 uncultured Pirellulales bacterium | reverse complement strand
TCGTTCCAGCAGGTCGTCGGCGTAGTGCTGGTACCCTGATTCAGTGAAGAGCTCGTCGCCCAACGAAGCATACTTGTGGGCCAGGGCGCCTCCGGACTCCCTGATGAATGCCTCGCGCGCCACGTGCATGAGGGGACCATCATCCTTGATCTCGGTCATCTTCACGTAGCCTTTGAGCGTGCCGATGAAGCCGAGCAGGGCGTGGATGGCGTTGTGGCCGTACAGCTTCGCCTCCTCGAACGGCAATAAGTCTTCCTTTTCGATGAACACCCGGATACCGGGGACGAAGTCGGGGATCGCTGCCTGGGTGACGAGAATGCGGTTGAACTCCTCGACGAGAAAGGCGCGGTCGATTCCCGGGGTTATCGGCGCGAGGCCTCGCGCGGCAATCTCGTGCGGGTCGGTTACTACCTGGCTCATTTTGCCGATAACTGTGTTCAGAAACTGAGCTCGTAGCATGGGCATCTTGCCCATGGTATCACGGGCGTCCCGCCCGTGAAGGCAGGGCCAAGATGGCCCTGCGACCCATGGGCGGGACGCCCATGCTACGTCGAGCCTCCGCCCAACGGACTTCTGCAAGATTTCGGCCGCATGGTTGTGGTTCTCGGCCGCGTAGACAATGGTTGCATCGGCCCGGCGACGGTGCAGGCCGTCGGCGATTAACGCCGCGATGCTTTCGTTCGGGCCCGAGTCGTAGAAGTTGACCGAAGGCAGGCAGGTGGCGATCTCGGTAGCTTCGGCAAGGACGGCGCGCAAGGCCGCGACCTCTTGCGGGCGCGTCGGATTGAGCAACTCAACCCCGTCGATCCGCACCGGCTCGATCCGGTCGCTTCGGGCGATATTGACGTAGTACGAGCCGTCGTTCGAGCGGACGGCGTCCACGAGCCGCTGGTCGATCTCGGCGACGACAATCCGGCGGAAGTTGCCGCTGTCAAACGCCTCTTTGGCGAAGAGCCCGGCCTGAATAGGGCCGAACCCGAAACCCACGAACACGTGCTCATTCATGCTGCTGGCCCGCCGCCTTCAGGAACTCTCTGATGTCCTTTTCTGCCGTGAGCACGGCGATTTCGAGGTCATAGGTCCGGCTCTTTCCGGGGTCGAGGTGAATCAGTCGCCCCTGCTCGCGTGCCGCGGCCTGCCCGGTGGGCGGATTCGTGCCGGGCTCCAGGCCCGTGACGTATTCGCCCGGTCCCCAATGCTGCCAGTTGGCCAGTGCGGGCAATTGCCTCTTCCGGTAGCGCGTGGCGACGGCCAGGCCGAGCTTCTCATTATACAGGCCGACCGTGCATATGCCCCTGCTGTCGGGCGTGACATCGATGAAGCCGCACGCTTCGCCGGTGCCCCGATGCCGGTCGAGCGGGCCCGGGCAGGTGCGAAAATCGTGCCTGCTGTTGAAAATGGCGTTGTCCATGTCGAGGCCGCGCGACACCCACCGGCCCTTCCAGATGATCCGGGTGCCCTTATCGACCAGGGGCCAGCCGTAGTTGCAGTGATAAAGCAGCATGTGCGGCGTCCTGGCATTACCGACGTTCGTCACGACGTCGTGAATCCGGATGGTGGGCTCGCCGAGCGGACTGGAGATGGTCCGGCGAAGTTCGAGGTTGGGGCCGAAGACGCGGGACTCCTTCACGACAGCCGTGATGCTTATTTCCAGCTTGCCGGTAACGAGGTTGGGCTGGACGATCGACTCCACCTGGGCCGGGATGTTGCTGGCACGCCCGTGCAGTCCCCGCTCGCCGGACGTGTCGGACTCCGGTCCCCCCACGTGCGTCAGGCCGCAGGTGGTGACCAGGCCGCCGGCAAAGGTCCAGAGCCATTCGAGACCCTTGTTGGCGTTCGGCCGCACTGCCGTGACGCCCGCGTGGCTGAGCCAGGCGAGGCTGTGCTGATTGTGGAACGCATCGACGATGTCCAACGCGCGATCGATGACGACCTTGTAGCGTAGTCCCGCGCCCGTATTGACCCAGGCGATCCGCGTCCCCCGGCCCAGCCCATCATCGAGCACCGAGGTCTCGATCCCCCCGATTTGAGCGTGATTGATAACCTTGCCCTGCCAACCGAACGGTCGTTCTTTTGTTGCCACGCTGGTATCCTCCACGTCGCAGCTTCATGTCATAGCTTGTCATAGCTTTATGTCATAGCTTGTCATAGTAAGTCATCATTTGCGTTCCCTCAATACATACTGTTTTGTAGGGTCGGTGGGGCTGGTTCCACGTTCAGAAAGCAACCCTCTATCCACCAGATTCCTGAGGTCTCGCTGCAGCGTGCGGCGGTTGATGGCCGGATACAGAGCGGCGTACTGCTGGAGCGTGAGCCGACCATGTTCGAGCACGTGGCCGAGCGCCTTCGCCTGGCGTTCGGACAGTCTGTATTCCCGCGCTAGCACGTCGCGATGGATGGCTCGCTCACCTCGCTGCTTTACTTCCCCCAACTGCGTAGACAAGCCCCCAGTGAAGTACTCGAGCCAGTCGGTCATGTCCATCTGCCGATCCCGCACGCTCTGGATCGCCCCATAAAATGCTGCCCGATTCCGGTCGTAATACTCGCTGATGGTGAATAGCCGCTTGAAGTCGTATCCGGCCCGATAGAGGCAGAGCGTGGATAGCAGTCGCGATGTTCGTCCGTTGCCGTCCAGGAATGGGTGAATATGGACGAGTTGGAACTGCGCTATCCCGCTGACCAGCACCGGATGCACCTGGCCCGGTCGGTTCAGCCACGTGACCATCTCGGTCATCAGCACCGGCACGTCTTGCGCCGGCGGAGGTATGTAGATCGTTTGGCCAGTGGTCGAATTGACCACATAGTTCTGGACCTTGCGGTATTGGCCCGGCCTGGCTTTGCCGCCGCGAACGCCTTCCACCAGTTGCTTATGAATCTCCCGGATCAATCCCTCTGTGATCGGCGGACCGCTGTCGAGGTATTTGGAGACAAACTCGAATGCTCGCCGGTAGTTCAGTAACTCGCGCACGTCGTCGGGGTCCGCCTCAGGCACCGGCTCACCCGCCAGCAGCTTCTGTGCCTGGTCCAGCGTCAAGTGGGTTCCCTCGATGTGGGTCGTGTGGTGGGCCTCCAGGACCAGCGCTTGCTCGCTCATGGCGCGGACCCAATCCTCCGACAGCGTCGCTGCCTCAAGAAAGCCGCGTGCTCGCTCGATCTGCGTCAGTGCGGCCGTGATCGCGTTGGTGATTGTGAATCTGGGTTGGAAAGCGCGCTTGACCATCAGTCCTGACCTAACGCTTGTTGCAGTGCCTCGAAGCTCTTGAAGCCGCCCTTGGTCAGCAGGACCTGCAGCATCTTGGGATAGGGCCTGATATTGCCGTAGCGGTCGCCGAGGGGGGCCTTGATGTAGAGCGAGGCGAAAAGATTGCCCGCCTGGACCGCCTGCTGGAAATCAATCGTGCCCCTTCTGAAGCTGTCGAGGTTGCTGGCAATGTACGTGATGAGCCCGGCCCGGAACGAATCGCCCGCGCCGACGAGATCGACCACCTCGCCCGCCATGAACCGGGACGTGACTTTGGCCGGGCCGCCGGCTTGGCCGTCGGGGCGGATGTGCTCTTCGTACGCGCCGTCGCTGACGGTGACGCCGAAGAGCCTGGTTTGCCCGTCGTCCTGCCAGAATCTTCTGGTCAGGAACTCGAGAAAGTGCGTGTTGTACGCGTGCTCGTCCGGGCCCGCTCGCGCCGGCTTGCGGCCCAACGTGTTCTCAATGAGCTTCGCTTCATCCGAGGAGGTGAAGAACAGGTCCAACTCCGGCAGCAACGGTTCCAGGAGTCGATATTCCCTGACCGGCTTGCCCTCGGCGATGAGTTGGTGCGGATTGCCGGTGAGGGTATGGCTGTCGGCGATGGTGACGGCCCCCTGACTCCGGCACCAGCGGATGAACTCGGCGAGGTCGCCGCCACCGTTGGCGTCGCCGCGTTCCGACAGGCCCGAGTACATGTAGTACACGATGCGCGGCCCGAGGCGTTCCACAGCCTTGCGGAAGATACCGAAGTCGAAGTCGTCGTTGGCGTTCGGGAAATAGGCGATGCCGCCGCGCTCGCCGCTGGTGGTGCTGTGGATAAAAGTTGTGCCGGTGGCGAGTCTCGGATGGACGTGGGTGGCCGACATGTCGATGCCGTTGGCGGTCATGACATCGTGAAAATATCGGCCCTGCGCGTCCAGGCCGTCATAGGCGCCTTTGCCGAGATTGACGCCGACGGCGACTCTCAGGCCGGTCCGCGCGATCAGCGGGGCCGTATTGCCCGGTCCGCCCGCCGTGGCGAAGCCCTCGTCGATCCACTGCTTAATCTGCGTTTGGGAGTAGCCCGGCATGTCCTTGGATTTGCACTTCGCCAGTCCGCCCTTGCCCACGAGCCGGTCGGCGAACTCGAAGTCGGGTCGCCGCAGATCCACAACCGCTGTATTCAGAATCAAAACATCCACGGCCATAGGTCACGTCTCCAGGTGCCATGTGTGCTCAGTACCATAACACAATCTGATGTCGAACGGCAAATCCACTCTTCGAAGCTCGAGGCACGAAATCCGCGGAGTGAATGGACTGTCTTGGATTTGGGACATTTGCGCCTTTCTGTTTGTCTCGGATTTCGATATTCGGATTTCGAATTTGATGCCATGGCATTAGTGCATCTCGGCCTCGCAGGTGCCGGCGGCCGGGCGGTAGAAGTTGAACTGCACGTTGGGATGGTCCGCCAGCAGGGACATGGGCACGGCGCTATCGGGGATGCGTTTGCCGATCATCAGCGTCGTCAGCCGCATCCCGAACGGATTGTCGTGCGTGCACGCCTGCCAGATGCT
>CAYFUB010000363.1:0-18627 GCA_964346195.1 uncultured Pirellulales bacterium | reverse complement strand
GCTTCACCCAACTGAACGACGACGGGCTGGTCGGCGCCTGCGAGGCCGATCTGCGGTCGACGATCACCATGCTCACCATGGGCTACCTGGTGGGCCGGCCCGGCTACATCTCCGACCCGGTCATCGACACCTCGCAGCGCCGGATTATCTATGCTCACTGCGTCGCGTCGAACAAGGTCTTCGGACCGCAGGGCCCGACGAACCCGTTCACAATCCTGACGCACTCCGAGGACCGCCAGGGCGCCTCGGTCCGCTCGATCCTGCCGCTGGGCTACATGACCACGACGCTCGAAATCGACCAGGGCCGCAAGCAAATCCTTTTCCACCAGGGAAAATCGGTCGCCAACGACCCGGACGACCGGGCCTGCCGAACCAAGCTCGCCGTCGAGCCGCTCGGCGACCTCGAGAAGCTCTTCACGATGTGGGACCAGTGGGGCTGGCACCGCGTGACCTGCTACGGCGACCTGAAAGACCCCGTCTTCGCCCTGGCCGACGCAATCGGCTGGAAAGTGATTGAAGAGGCATAGGTCGCAGGGCAATATCGAAATCCGAATTTCGATATTCGAAACGAGCCTACAGGGTAGGCCGTGTAGACCCTCTCCTGCAGTTGAGGACTGCCCGGATCGAGGGATGCAGGCCGGCGGCAAGAAGACTTGTGGCTCGACCCGACGTGGGCCTTCTCGCCGCCGCACGCAGCGCGAGTCACCCGGCGACGTGAATCGATTGGATATCCCCGCGTAGGATCTCAATGATCTTCAGATTGCCCGAAGTCGGGTAGGCCGCTCGAATCTTGAGGCTACCGGGTGATATCTCGTGCACTTCACCCGAGTAGATCGTCATCGGGCCCATCATGCGGACCATGCCCAGAGGCGGCGCCGGCGGGGCGAGCGGCACGCTGCGCGCCGTCACGACGCAACGTTTTCCGACGTGCGTCCGCGCCAGCTTGTCGAAGCTGATTGGCTGCATCCCGCCTGTCAGTGCATCCCTTGCCGCAGCGATTTCGGCAGGGCCCGGTCCGCCCGCCTGCCGGGGCCGCGTCGCCTCACTCTCTTTCGGCTTGCAGCCGGACATCGCCAGGAGGACCGCGGCAACTGCTATCCGGAACCATCGATGCTTCATGCCCATCGGACAACTCCGTTCGGGCGGCGGCCTTCCAGAGAATCAGCCTTGATCGCCTGAGCCCGCATCACCTACCCCCCGCTCCTGACGCCTGTGTACCAGTAGGCCGGAACATCTTCGCCCCACGTCTCCTTGATGCCGCTGACGTGTCCGTCCAGCCAGCAAGTCATGGATGTGCCCATGTGGCGGAAGCACTCCTGGACGGCATCGGGAAAATTCCCCAGCGTTCCGCCGTTGCGCCATTGGGTCAGATTGACGGAGGCGCCGGGCTTGATGTAGAACATATCGCCGTTGTCGTCCAGCAGTTGTTCGATATGATCCTGAAAGGCAATCACCTCATCATGCTTCCTGAATTCGTGGTCGATTTTGACCCAGTGCATCTCTCCGTTTTGCTCCCTGCTCGCAATATAGCCGTTGAGGCCGTACGAACAGTACTTGAAATACTGCTGGTACATGATCCCCCACCCCCACTCGGGCCAGTCATCGACCCGTTTCGTGCTCGGACACCGGAAGATCTTCTTGTTCTTGGCATAGGGCTCGTACGCCACGCCCCAATAGGCCAGGCTGTCGTTGGGGCCGAATTTTCTGACGATTGCCGGGTGTTCGTAGGCATTGTCCCACAGACCCACATTCGGCGAGTTGTGCGTCTTGCCGTCGTTGTCGTCAACGTACATGCGCAACGCAACGCCCAGACCCTTCATGTGCGCCGTGCAGACGACCTTCTTGGCCTGGTTGCGGGCCCGGCCCAGCGCGGGCAAGAGAACCGCCACCAGCAAGGCAATGATGGCGATAACCACCAGCAGCTCGATCAACGTGAAAGCGTGCCTGCGTCTCATGGTTCCTGCTCCGGCGGTCTTCACGTGAGAAACCGTTTCCGCGAATCGTGAACCTTGATATTATACGGATATACAGCGGCTGTCAATCATCTATTGCCCATAATGACGCCCCGAGGCGGACCCGATCGAACCGCCTGACGAGGCGCCACGAATTGGAGGTTGGACTGTGCGGAAACCTGTGCTCAACCATACCTCACGGCCGAACGGCGGTCAGGAACGGTTGCGCAGGCCAGGGATCGTGGTCCTCGTGGGGAGTTTTCTTGGCCCGTTTATCCAGGGCGCGCTTCTCTTCGCCGCGGCGGGCCGGTTCGACCTGCCGCGGGCGTGGCTGTTCCTGGGCTTGAGTTTCATCGGCATCTTCGGCTGGATCGTCCCCGTGGCGATTGTCAATCCCGAACTGCTCAACCATCGCGGCGCCTGGAAAAAGAAAAAGGACACCAAGCCCTGGGATAGAACGCTCGTGACGCTCTACGGCCTCCTCGCGTTCTATGTCCTGCCCGTCGTTATCGGCCTGGACGTGGGCCGATACCGTTGGTCGCACCTGGGCCTCTGGGCCGCCGTTGCAGGATCGCTTCTGTACCTGGTCGGCGCCGCCGCCCTGACCTGGGCCATGCTGACCAACCCGCACTTCGAAACGACCGTCCGCATCCAGACCGACCGCGGCCACAAGGTCGTGACCACCGGCCCGTATGCCTTCGTCCGCCACCCCGGCTATCTCGGCGCCGGCCTCTGGGCCCTCGCCACCCCGCTGATTGTCGGCTCGGCCTGGGGCCTGGTCCCGGCCTTGGCCGCCAGCGCCGTGCTCATCATCAGAATCCACCTGGAGGAACGCGCCCTCCTGGCCGAGCTGCCCGGCTACGCCGAATACGCCCAACGAGTCCGCCACCGCCTTTTGCCCGGAATCTGGTAAAGCCAGGCAACAGGCAATCTCGCAGGCATTTAGTCCGCCAATCGTTACCTTTGCCATCTCCCATGCCTTATAATATCGAGGTAAACCGATTCCGTACTCGTGAGGGATGACTGGCAGTGAAAACCGTGAGAACCGTTTGTATGGGGCTACTGCTCCTGTGCTGTAGATGCAAGAGGAAATCGGTCGGTAATCGATTTGGCGAATGACGTGGCGATCCGGATCGACTGCCATGGAATGTGGTGGTCGAGATTGGCCGGGGAGAAGAGAAGATGCGACGGAGTGGACCCTTCTTATCGATTCTCATATTGACAGCATTCTTCGCGGGATGCGAGACGAACCCGCCGGAAGTCATGGGAGGAAAAACGGCAGCAGAGAAGGTGACGTTATCGAGACAGTCGTCCCCGCTGGATGAGAGGCTGCATCGGGCCGTGGAAGAAGATGATGCCGAGCGGGCACGGTTGCTGATCGGGCAAAGAGCCGGTGTCAATGGTCGGGACAGATTCTGGGGTCGCACGCCGCTGCATTTCGCCGCCGAGCAGGGGCGCCATGAACTCGCCGGACTTCTCATCGGGCACGGCGCCGACGTCAATGCCCGTGACGCGCAGGGTATGACGCCTCTCCATCTGGCGGCTCATAACGGCCGCACGAAAATAGTCGAGTTGCTGATCACCCACAGCGCCGATGTCAACGCAAGGGGAGGCCTCGGTTATACGCCGCTGCACGAGGCGATAGGGGGAGACCACTTGCAGGCCGCATTAGAACTCGTGGAGGCTCAACATCCGGAGCTTGGACACAACGACGACCTTTACTGGGAACTCGAGGAAGAGCTCGAGCCGGAAATCATGATCGAGATCGTACAAATTCTCCTGACGTCCGGCGCTGATGCGAACGTAAAGGATGATCTCGATGGTACGGCGCTGTCTCACGCACTGATGATTAGGACACCGCTGGAAGTAGTCAAAATACTCTTGGCCCGCGGCGCGGATCCCGAGATAAAGGACGGCGACGGTGTGACGATACTCCACGAGGCCGTGTCTCATTACAATGATGTGGAGGTTGTCGCATTGTTCCTTGACCATGGCGCAAATGTCAATGTACGAGACAAGTACAGGCAGACACCGTTGCACGAGGCGGCCTGGCTGGGTGACCGGGAGATGGTCGAATTGCTGATCGCCCGCGGTGCCGCCGTCAATGCCAAGGACAGGAACGGCGATACACCGGCCCACGTGGCGGCGTTCAACGGCCACGTGCAGCTCCTCAGCCTGCTCGCCTCCAAAGGCGCCGACATGCGCGCGAGGAACAACGAGGCTCTGACACCGCTCGATTACGAGCGTTTGGCACCCCCGCCAAAGATGATTATGTTGTCCCCCGAGGGTTCGTCGCCATATGCCGTAACGATTACGCGCCTGCCGGCAATCCGCTGGTTTCTCCGCATGCAGGGGATCGATTTTGATCGAATCTGCATTCCCGAAACAGAAGACATCAGGCGTGCTGAGAGGGTTCTGAAGCTGGGTCTTAAGGATACGAGACCCGGCAGGATTGAAGGATGGTTCGTGCGGGAATACATCCTCACCAACCTCGACCGGTACAACCGGGAATATGGCGGCTTTGTCAAAGGCAGAGCGAAATACGTGATCTGCAACATGAGTCTGAACGAATTCAACAGCGCCCCACTTGACAACCGGTTCACAGGCGCATTCGACGGAGGTTGCAGTGTCGTATGGGTCCTGATTGCTCTGGATGCTGAACGCGTGATACGAATCGAATGCAATTAAGGCTGAGGCGCAGAACCCTATTCCAGGTGGATAACGTTTCGCTTTTTGCCGGCTTTGAGGCCGGCTTCTTTGAGAAGCGTGGCGGTTCCTGGTCTTGAGTGTCATCGGCGTCTTCGGTGGGATTATCCCTGTGGAGCCCGGCGGCCTTGTAAAGCACAATCCATCCTGGCTCGCCTGCCCGAATACCGTCGGCCGTGCAGAAAACGATAAGATTGTCGCAAAACGAGAGTGTCTTGTCGCGCCGTTTCGGTTCATCCGAGGTATAATAAAGGTCGGTGCAAGCGGCGTGAACTGCCGAATCGCTCTGGACACAGGGTTCCGAGCATGATTCTGCCGGCGTCCTTCCGCGTGTCGCAGAGGACGGCCGGTGAACAGGGATTCTATGGCCGTGCTGCCAATATTCGTTCCGTAACCGCATGCGAAAAGGGGACGGTTATCAGGACGGGGATCAGATGAACGGGAAAAGCAGAATCTGGCGCGGCTTCACGCTCATCGAACTGATGGAGAAATGGGACTGGGACAGCCGGGGGGACAATCTCGGCCTCGTGCAACAAGGGAATCCCGACCTGATGCTGATCCAGAAGGCCGTGTGGGGCGATCTCGGCTGCACCTGCCAGCCCGACCCCTGAGTAGGGGCGAAAGCAGCACCCGCGCCTTTGTCGCGAGCATTTCCTCCATCAGCCGTAACTCCTGCCGGAGCGTCTTCGGACGTCGTCCGAATTCGAACGAACTCGTGCGCGGCATGAACGCTGTCATCCCGAGGTGAAATCGAAGAGCCTGTCTGAGCTTCGGAGGAATCCGGCCGCCGGATGAGGGATTTCTCCCATTCACCGCCCAGATCCTTCGCTGCGCTGCGCTCCGTTCAGGATGACAGGCGGTGTGCAAGAGTCATACCGATTCCGATCGAATTTTTCGTAGTGTAGCGTGAGCGTTGGGTGGCAGCGTCAAGACCGGAGGTCTTGGCGATGGTTCCTGCGCAGGCAACCCGACCATCGCCAAGCTGCGCTTGACGCTGCCACCCGGAGATACGAAATTCTCAATCGTAATCGGTATCAATCATGATTCGCGTGAGACGATGACCGTCTATTCCAGGTGGATGACGCCTCGTTTCTTGTCGGCTTTGAGGCCGGCTTCTTTGATGATGTCGTAGAGGTAGCGGCAGTGGTGGACCTTGACGAACTCGAAACTCGGATCGGATTCGTCGTTGGTGGCGAGGACGACGGTGCCGATACCGAGCAGGCATTCGAACAGCGAGCGGCGGAGCTTCAGGTCGATCACGCGGAACATGTCGAGATTGTCGATGTGGCGGTCGAAGATGCCGCGCGACCACTCGATCCGGTCCGGCGTGACCTCGTAGTAGATGCTCTTGAGACAGATCGCCCGCCACACGAAGAACCACACGGCGGTAAGACCGAGTCCCAGCGCCCCGAAGTCGAGCCAGTTTTCAATTCGCACCAGCAAGTCCACGCTCACGTTGGCCTTGGGGATGTACGTGGCCACGATGGTCACGGGATAATGGTAAACGGCCCAGCACAGGGCCACGAAGCAAGCTATCTTGAGGAACGTGCCCGTCAGGGCCAGCAGGCTCGGCCGGCCGAACCAGAGGACATCACTGCCATCTTCGTCATCAGGCGAGTCCTGTTTCGAGGCCGCGGACTCGCTGCCGGAGGCAGGAGACGCAGTTTTGGGGTCGCCCCCGGCTTGCCTGGGGTCGCCGGACAGGAACTCGCCGCAGAAGCGACACTTGATCGCTTCAGCGCGAATCGTCTCGGCGCAGAACGGACAGGGTTTGGTCCCATGTCGGCTGCGCGGCAAGGGCGGCACAGAGATCGGGTCTACCTGCTGCGGCATAGCGCTACCATCCAAACGCATTCCAGAACCGACGGCACACCCAGTTTTATCGGCCAGAATCTCGCTGGAAGGCCAATGCTGATGCGTATTCCGTCGCATTTCCTGTTATCGGGCCTGCGCGGGCGGAGCGTCTCTCGTTACGGCGGGCACTTGGCGCAGATGGAGCGGAACAACGTCGTGCTCAGGTAGCGGTCGCCGCGGTCGGGCAGGAGCACGACGATGGTGCCGTGCGTCATCGCGCCGGCGACGTGCAGGGCCCCCGCCACGGCGGCGCCGCTTGACATCCCGACGAATATCCCCTCTCTGGCCGCGAGCAGACGCGTGGTCTCGAAGGCCACGCCATCATCGATGGTGACCTTTTCGTCCAGCAGGCCGGGGTCGTAGATTCCCGGGACGATGGACTCGGTCATGTTCTTGAGGCCCTGGATGGCGTGTCCCTCCGGCGGCTCGACGCCGACGACCCGGACCTGCGGCTTGTGCTCCCGGAGGAACATTTTGACGCCCATGAGCGTTCCGGTCGTGCCCATGCCCGCCACGAAGACATCAACCTCGCCGGCGGTCTGAGCGAGGATCTCGGGACCCGTGGTCTCGTAGTGGGCCAGGACGTTGTTCGGGTTCTCGAACTGGTTGGGCATGTAGTAGGTCTCCGGCTCGGCGTCCAGAAGCTGACGGGCCTTGCGGATGGAGCCATCGGTGCCCTCCCGGGCCGGCGTCAGAATCACCTCGGCACTCAAGGCCGTGAGAGTGTGCTGGCGCTCCAGACTGACGCATTCGGGCATGCAGAGCTTGACGGGGTAGCCCCTGGCGGCCCCGATCATCGCGACGGCGATGCCCGTATTGCCCGAGGTGGCCTCCAGAATCGTCTTTCCCGGCCCCAGCTCGCCCGACTCTTCCGCCTTCTTGATCATGTACCAGGCGGGCCGGTCCTTGACGGAGCCGCCGGGATTGGCGCCCTCGAGCTTGGCGAGGACGCGCACGGTGGGCCTCGTCGAGTTGAGATTGCCCAGCTCAACCAGAGGCGTATTTCCGATAGCCGACGTAATGCTCATGTCCATCTGCCTCAATAGATAAACCATCGTTCTGGTCCCCCCCCAAAAGGCTCAGATACACCAGATTGCACCAACCAATGTATCGCGATTTCTCTGCAAGTCAAATTCTCTTGTGCGTCCTCGTCATCCGCATCTTCAACGATGACGTACTGCCGGCCACAGGCAGGTACTCAAGACAACAGACAATAGGACTTCCATCGGAGAAAGCGGGCAGTGGGACCCTTGGTTGATGGGGTACACGTCATGCTTGCAGGTAATGCAGACAGCCTGGTTGGCTTGTCATGTCGAGCGGAGCGCAAGCGTAGTCGAGGGGCCCCCAAACGCGAAACGATGCGTTTGGGGACCCCGCGACATCTGGTCGCGAAAGCAAAGCTGCGTCTCGTTCGCAGGCAGATCGCCGTTCCGGGCCCTCTGCTGCGCCGCGTGTCTCCGCGCGGCCTCCGGCCTTGGTCGAAATGACACGTCGGGAAGCTTCGCAGAATCTACGGACAAATGTAACATGTACCCCGGTTGATGGTAACACCATGGTTGTCACCTGAATCCGGTGACGTTAGAATGGTTGCGTACGTGTCCGCCGTGGTGGTCGGACCGAAAGGAGACACTTCGATGAGAGAGACTACCTTGACCGTCGCAATCCTCGTTTTGCTCGCATGCCGGCCCCTCGCCCCTTGCCTCGGGGCATCGGAGCGGACGCCGTACGAACGACAGGCTCAGGAGATCACGCGTTCGACCGGAGTGCAGGGTGGGCTGGTCGTTCATCTCGGCTGCGGCGACGGGAAGCTCACCGCCGGCCTGCGTGCGGGCGACGGTTATCTGGTCCATGCCCTGGACCGGGACGCCGCTAACGTCAAACAGGCCCGGCAGTACATCATGTCGCGTGGCCTCTACGGCCCTGTCTCGGTGGACCGTCTAGGTGGCAACCGTCTCCCTTACGTGGACAACTTCGTCAATCTGATTGTCAGCGCGGACCTCGGCGGCGTACCTATGGCCGAGGTGATGCGCGTTCTGACGCCGAACGGGGTGGCGTATCTCAAGAGCGGTGATGCTTGGACGAAGACCGTCAAGCCGTGGCCCGCCCAGATTGGCGAATGGACGCACTTCTTCCACGACGCCACGGGCAATCCGGTGGCCCACGACACCGTGGTCGGTCCGCCGCGACGCTACCAGTGGATCGGCAGCCCGCGCTGGTCCAGGCATCACGACCACATGGCCAGCATGAGCGCACTGGTTTCCGCGAAGGGCCGACTGTTCTACATCCTCGACGAGGGCTCGCGGGCCTCCATTCAGTTGCCCGCCAAGTGGTCTCTCATCGCTCGGGACGCCTTCAACGGCACCGTGCTGTGGCAGCGGCCCATTCCCGAGTGGAACACGCACCGCTGGCCGCTGAAGAGCGGCCCGGCACAGATCACCCGCCGGCTGGCAGCCGTCGGCGACACGGTTTATGTGACGCTCGGCCTGGATGCGCCACTGACCGCACTCGACGCGGCCACCGGCGCGACGCTCCGCACCTACGCGGGCACGGCCCACACGGAGGAGATCATCGTCTCCGACGGGGTCGTGTTCCTGCTCGTCAACCGCGTCCCGTCGAAATGGCCCGAGTATCGAAACGAGTATTCCTACGTCTGGGATAACTCGCGTCATGCCAACACCGGCTGGCCCTGGGACAAGCAGCCACGACGTATCGTGGCGGTCGATGCCGGGAGTGACAAGGTTTTGTGGAGGGTGGATGCCACCGTCGCGCCGCTGACGCTGGCGGCCGATTCGCAGCGAGTCTACTTCCATAATGGCGAAAGGATCGTAAGCATAAACAGGGCCAGTCGCAGGCAAGCGTGGGAATCCGCGCCGGTCCCGACGCGCGATCCCATGCCCGTGTGCTTCGGGCCGCGGCTGCTCGTCTGGCAGGACGTGGTCGTATGCGCCGGCGGGACCCGCAAGATGACGGCGGTCTCGGCGGACACGGGCAAAACGTTGTGGACGGCGGACCACCCACGCTCCGGGCATCAGTCGCCGGAGGACCTGTTCGTGGTCAATGGCCTGGTCTGGTCGGGACAGATCGCCAACACCGCCGATTCGGGCATCTTCAAAGGGCTCGACCCGCACACCGGCCAGGTGAAGAAGCAGTTCCCGCCGGATGTCGAGATTTACTGGTTCCACCATCGCTGCTACCCGAGCAAGGCGACCGACCGATACCTGCTGACCTCGCGGAACGGCACGGAATTCATCGACTATGAGAAAGAGACCTGGGAACCTCATCACTGGGTCCGCGGCGGCTGCATCTACGGGGTCCTGCCGTGTAACGGCCTGATGTACGCACCCCCGCACTCCTGCGGCTGCTACCTGGAGGCGAAGCTGTGCGGGTTCAACGCCATGGCCCCCGAGTCTCCGACGATCACGGCGCTGAGAGAGGCTGGCCATGAGGGCCGACTCGAACCCGGCCCGGCTTACAGTGCAGATATCGACGGCAGGGAATCAGGTACGCCGGCCGCTGACTGGCCGACCTATCGGCACGACGGCCGGCGCAGCGGTCGAACCGAGACCGCCATCCCGGCCGAGTTGAAACACTCCTGGCAAATGAATCTCGGCGGCCGGCTCAGCGCCGTCGTCGTGGCCGGCGGCAGACTGTTCGTCGCATCCGTCGATACCCACACGATGCACGCCCTGGACGCCGATACGGGCCGGCGCCTCTGGAGTTACACCGCCGGTGGGCGCGTGGACAGTCCCCCGACCATCTGGAAAGGCCGGGTGCTGTTCGGTTCCGCCGACGGCTGCGTGTACTGCCTGCGCGCTTCCGACGGCGCGCTGGTTTGGCGTTTCCGGGCTGCGCCGGTGGACCTGCGCATGACCGCCTATGAGCAGGTGGAATCGGTCTGGCCGGTGCATGGCAGCGTACTGGTGCAGGATGGCTCACTCTACTGCACGGCCGGTCGCTCTATGTTCCTTGACGGCGGGCTGCGCCTGCTGCAATTAGACCCGGCGACCGGGCGCAAACTGGCTGAGACGGTCCTCGATGAGCGCGATCCCGGCACGGGCGAGAACCTGCAGGTCCACGTGAAGGGGCTGGCCATGCCGGTGGCCCTGCCGGACATCCTCTCCAGCGACGGCACGCGGATCTACATGCGGTCGCAGCAGTTCGACCCCAACGGCCTGCGCCGGCAGGTGGCGCCTCTGGGGGCCACGGAGCAGGTGGGCGAGGGGGCACACCTGTTCTGCCAGATCGGGTTCCTGGACGACTCGTACTTCTTCCGCTCCTACTGGATGTACGGGCGGGCCATGGACGGCGGCTACGGCGGCTGGTTCCGCTCCGGACGCCTGGCGCCTTCCGGGCGGATCATGGTGTTCGATGAAGAGGCGGTTTACGGCTACGCCCGCAAGCCGGCGTTCATGGTCAATGCCTCGGTGCTGGAGTATGAGTTGTACGCCGCTGACAAAGAAGTCACGCCGGAAGCGATTCAACGTGTCACCGGGAGCAACAAGGAGATCAATAGCCAGTCGAAAAAGAAGAACGCCAACAGCTCAGACTGGCAGTTGCGGCATAGTTTCCCGAGTGAGATGCTTCGGGCCGCCGAGGTTCGCTGGTCCCGGGAAGGACTGCCTCTGCTGGCCCAGGCGATGGTCCTGGCCGGCCGGACGCTGTTCGTCGCGGGGCCTCAGGACGTGGTCGATGAAGAATACGCTTTCAGCCAGCCCGATGAGCCGACGGTTCGTGCGGCGCTGGCCGAGCAGGACGCCGTGTTGGAGAACCGCAAGGGCGCCCTGTTGCTGGCCGTATCAGCCGCGGACGGGCAACCGCTCGCGGAGTACCTGCTCGACAGCATTCCCGTCTGGGACGGCATGGCCGCCGCGAACGGCCGCCTGTACCTGTCCTTGAAGGATGGCCAGGTGCTTTGCATGGCCGCCCAAAGTGCCGTGGCAACAAACAGGTAGCGTTGCCGGCAATGGTACTTTATCAGGCCTGATTTTCCACTTATCTTCCCCGGCAGAACAGCCGATAAGTCATCAATTGGTGTTCGGGGCCATCCCATTCTCTGAAATCAGGAACGGGCCGTATGCTGGATGACGATAGCCAAAGTGATTCTCTCTCTATGCAGATACCGTACACGGGCGACGGTTCACGCGTCGATGTCATGAGTGTGGACCCGGCTGAGAACGGGCAGGGACAACAGGTCGCTGAGAGAGGCGAACCAACCGAGCCATGTGTGCTTCCGGTCCCCGGCGTCTCACTCATGTCCGGTCTATCCAGGCGGCAGAAGGTGTTGTCGTATGCTGTGGCGGCTCTGCTGTTCGGCTTCGGCGTGTATGAGTCCGTGCTCTACTGCGGGCACAAAGTGGTGCCGAATCCTGATTTTCCGGCGTTCCTGCAGGTCGGTCGCGAGTTGCTCTCGCTGCAGATGCCGTCGAGTTTCAAACGCGCACCGGTTCTGGGCCTGCTGCAGGTCGGACTCAGCCATTTGGTGGGAGGGCCGTATCCGGAATTGACGGCGGGCTGGTTGCTGAACGCGATCCTTCACCCGTTCACCGTGGTTCTGCTGTGGCTGATTGCACGACAGGTCGTCGGTCGCTCGGCCTGGTGGATTGCCCTGGTTACAGCCATCAATCCGTGGTGGCTGCAGAACGTGCGCGAGCCTGTCGCGGAAACGACGTTGCACTTCTTCATTGCGGCGACGTTCTATGGCATTTTCACGAAGTCGCGCTGGCGGTACGTCCTGGCTGCAATAGCCGCCATGGTCCGCTACGATGCGGCGGCGCTTCTCCTGGTGGTCTTTCTTCTCGACCTGTTGCAGAGCCGGACCAACCGGCAGAGGATCCGTACCGTCATCTTCTCGATGGCCGCCGCGATCCCGCTGGGTCTCTGGCTCCTGGGAACGGCGCTCAACTTTCGCAGCGAGAGCGCCACGCATTATCTGAACGAAATGGGCACGAACGGTCCCTTCTGGAATGCGCTGGGCACTTATCTGGCGGATATCTGGACGGTCGCCACCCTGCCTCTGTTCCGCGCTCCGTCGGTCCTTTCCGGCAGCGCCGCCACCGTATTTTCCACCTGCGTTGGAATCCCGCTCTTCGTGGGCTTCTGCTTCGGCGTCATCCAGGCCGTCGCTGAACGCCGCTGGGAAGTGCTCGGGCTCCTGATATTTCTTCTGGCTTATCTCGTGATGCACGGTCTTCATTCCTTTGTTCTGGCCCGCTTCTGCTCGACGGCTCTCTGGATGGTCTTGCTCGTGGCGGCGTATGGGCTGAGGAGTTGCTGGCTCGTTATTCGTACACGGATTCCGCCCGGCGGGCGCCCGGTAATCGTCCTGCAAGGCGTGATCGCCGTGCTGGTCGGACTGTGGGCCGTCGGCGTGGCCTGGACGCTGCCGGAAATAGCGCCGGACAGCGTCCGATCGGTCAGTGTGCCGTATGCCGCCCTCACGCTGGTGTGCCTGCTCCTGGCGGCCGCGTGGCTCTGTCCGGACCAAAGGCGCCCGCTGCGAGATGCGCTCGTCCTGGCGTCGCTATGCCTGGTCATCGTCTCGAATCAGCATAAGCTGGTAGCGGTGATGAGCAACGGCCAGCGAGATATTGAGTTCAAGCTGCTGGCGGACTGGTACCGGGACAACGCCGGAGCCCAGGACAAATTGGCGACCACGTATGCGGGCGTTGTCGCGCTCTATCTTCCGAACTACCGGGAGAACCTCGTTCATACCGGGCAGTTGAAGGCCGACGATCCGGCGGGGTTTCACCGGAATTGTCGTGAGAAGGGTGTTACCTACGTCGCCTGGGATTCCCGCCTGGGGCGTCGCCCTCGCAACCGCTACTACGAATACTACGGCCTCGCCAATCTGGCCTCGCTGGCCGAGCCGGAGAGTTCAGGGCCCTTCGAGTTCCTCATCCAGTTCCAGGTAAATGAGGAGCGGTGGATCAACGTCTTTCGCTGGCGCACCTCCGACCCCAATTCATCGACCCTCTCCGGGGACAGCACGGACCCTGATCTGGTCACGCCGGCAGTGCGTGAGCGACCCTGACGGCACCCCGCGATCATCTTCTCATGTACCCCCTCCTCGGCACAAGCACTCATCTCGCTTGCTGTCTCGGTCTATTCGGTTTAGAATAGCAGTGCCGGCGCCACAGTACCGAACGAGCAACAGGAGAAGACTCTATGAGTGAAATCACGAGAGAACCCACGTCACGTCGGGACTTCTTGAAACGCACCGGCCGGCTCGGCGTGTCTTCCGCTCTGGCGGCCGGGCTCGCGTCCCGCCTGTATGCGGCCGAGGACGGCACGGTCCGGCTGGCTCTGGTCGGTTGCGGAGGCCGGGGCACCGGGGCCGTGGCCGATGCCTTTTCGACCACCGGCGGGCCGGTGAAGCTTTATGCCGTCGCGGACCTGTTCGAGGACCGCGTGCAAAGCAGCCTCAAGAATCTGAAGGAGGGCTTCGCCGACAGGGTCGATGTGCCGCCGGAGCGGCAGTTCGTCGGCTTCGATGCCTATAGGAAAGCCATCGACTGCCTCCGTCCCGGCGATGTCGTGCTGCTGACGACGCATGCCGCCTTTCGCCCGATGCACTTCGAGTACGCCGTCAATAAGGGCATCAATGTCTTCGCGGAGAAATCATTCGCGACTGATGCACCCGCCGTGCGCCGCTGGCTCAAGGCCGCCGAGGCCTCCGAGCGCAAAGGGCTCAAAGTCGGCGTCGGTTTCATGTGGCGTCACTCCCAGGCCCGGCAGGAGACCATCGCGCGGATTCACGACGGGGCCATCGGTGACGTGCACACCCTGCGCATCTATCGGGTGCACGGCCCAGTCCAATGCCCCCTGCTGCCCAAAGACACCAACGAACTGGTCTTTCAGCTTCGGTATCCCAACAGTTTCACCTGGGTCTCCTCCGGGTTCTTCATCGACTGGCATTGCCACAACATCGATGTGGCCTGCTGGACAAAGGGGGCCTGGCCCGTCTCGGCCCAGGGGATGGGCGGCCGGTGTTTCGAGCAGGCGGGCAGCCAGTTCGACCATTATACGGTCGAGTACACCTTCGCCGACGGCACGAAGCTGTTTGCCTTCTCGCGACACATGCACGGCTGCTGGGAGACGTACTCCGACTACGCCCACGGCTCGAAGGGCTCGGCGGTCCTCATGGCGACCCTGGGCGAGCCCAAGCCGAAGATCTACAGAGGCCACGACATGGTCAAGGAGAATCTCATCTGGGAATTCGGCCGTTCCGATCCGAACCCGTACCACGTCGAGTGGCAGTTGCTCCTTGATGCGATCCGGCAAAACAAGCCGCACAACGAGGCCCGCCGGGCCGGCGAAGCCGACGTCGCCGCCCTGATGGGACGCATGGCGACTCATACCGGCCAGTTCATCACCTGGGAGCAGGCCCTGAACTCCGACTTCCAGTTCGTCGCGGACATTGACCACATGACCTTCGACACGCCCGCCCCGATCCACGCGGGTCCGAACGGCCTCTACGCCCCCCCGCAACCCGGAATCACCAAGGAATGCTGACAGATGGGAGACCCGTCAGATACGTTGCCGGAGGTATGACGGCGTACGAAGGAAAATGGCTCGGGGACTGGTGCGAATGACTATGACGCCGGCTATCGAAACCAAGGACTTGACACGCTGCTTCGGGGACCTGGTCGCCGTCGACGGCGTCGATCTGCACGTGCAGAGAGGGACGTTCTACGGCTTTCTGGGTCCCAACGGGGCCGGCAAGTCCACGACCATCAAAATCCTTACCGGCCTGCTCGCCCCGACGCGGGGCTCGATGCGGATTCTCGACCAGGATATGTCGGACGCGGAGGCGGCCCGCGAGGTCCGGCGGCATATCGGTGTCGTCCCGGAGCAGCTTGCCCTGTTCGACAACCTGACCGCCCGGGAATATCTGACCTTCGTCGCACGCATGTACCGGCTGCCCATCGCGACGACGCGCGACCGCTGCCGCGAGTTGTTGGCCATGATGGACCTGGACAACGAAGAGAAAAAGCTCACCTTCGAATACTCCCACGGCATGAAAAAGAAACTGGCACTGGCGGCCGCGCTGATCCCGGGCCCGGATATTCTCTTTCTCGATGAGCCGTTCGAGGGCATCGACGCCGTTTCGTCGCGAGTGCTGCGCGACGTCCTGCAGCGCAGCGTCGCGCGCGGGGCGACCGTGTTCCTGACGTCGCATATTCTCGAGATCGTGGAAAAGCTCTGCACGGACGTGGGAATCATCGCCAACGGCAAGCTGGTCTATCAGGACACCATGGAGGAAGTCCGCCAGAGCGGCTCGCTGGAAGAGAGGTTCCTGCAGGCCGTCGGTCTCGGGCAGGTCGAACGACAGACACTGAGTTGGCTGGAGGGCTGAATGTACGCGAGCCAGCTCTACACGATTCTGTGGCTGCGCTGGCGCCTGACCCGCAACCAGTGGTCTCGCGGTGGGCCGGTGAACGCCGCCCTCACCATGATCGTCACCATCCTCATGCTCCTCGTCGGTGCGGCGGGCGGTCTGGCCGGTCTTCTGGCGGGCGGGTTCGCGCTGGCGAAGGCTTCGCCCACGACGCTGCTGGGGGTGTGGGACGCCGTGGTCGGCGTGTTCCTGTTCTTCTGGCTGATCGGAGTCCTGTCGGCCATCCAGCGGTCGGAAGCCATCGACATCGGCAAGATTCTGCATCTGCCGATCTCGCTGCGCGGCATCTTCCTGGTGAATTATGTGGCCTCGCACCTGACCTTGAGCATCGTGGCTTTCCTGCCAGGGATGATGGGCCTTGCCGTGGGATTGGCGCTGGGGCGGGGATGGGCGATGCTGTGGCTGCTGCCACTGTCGCTGGGCTTTCTGTTCACGGTCACCGCCTGGACCTACTACTTGCGCGGCTGGCTGGTAGCCATGCTTGTGCACAATCCCCGGCGCTACCGCGCGACCGTCGCCGGCATAACTATCACGTTCATCCTGTTGGCCCAGCTTCCCAATTACTTCAGGATGGCGGCCAATGAGCAATTCGACCGGCGGGAGCGCACGAAACGACAAGCGCCGTCACAGACACCCGCCGAGAGTCCCGGAAGGTCCCGTATGCCGCCGTTGCTTCTGCAGTTGCACAGGACCATCCCGCCCCTGTGGGTCGGGAACGGGGCCATGTCCCTGGCGACGGGAGACGCCTGGCCCGCCGTCTGGGGAACGGCGGGCGCATGCGCCATTGGCGCTCTAGGGCTGGGGTGTGCCTACCGGTCCACCCGGCGCTTCTATGAGGGCCGGGGCGCCGGCGCACGGCGGAAGCGACGCCGTACGAAAGCAATAGCGACGGGGTCCGCCGGGACGTTCCTGGAGAGGGGTCTACCGGGTGTGCCCGAAGAAGCGGCCGGTCTGGCCCTGGCCGCGCTGCGCTCCATGCTGCGCGCGACGGAAGTGAAAATGATGCTGGCCTCCGGTATCCCCGCCATCCTGATTCTTGGGGGGATGATACTCTTCTCGCATCGGCCGGCCGTGACCGGCAACGCGCAACTGTTCTATGCGACGGGCGCCGCCCTGCTCCCGTTCCTTGGCTTGATACAGTTGCTGGGCAATCAATTCGGCCTCGACCGGACGGGGTTCCGAATGCTGGTGCTGTCGCCGATGCCCCGGTGGCAGATCCTCCTGGGCAAGAACCTGGCCCTGCTGCCCTTCGCCGTGGGCCTGGGGTCGATTTGTCTGGTCGTGGCCGCGCTGGGGCTGCACCTTCGGCCCATGATCCTCTTCGCGGCATGCCTGCAGTTGCTTGCCGCTTTTCTGCTGCTCAGCATACTCGGCAATCTCCTCTCCGTGCTCATGCCTTTTCGCTATGCCCCGGGTTCCCTGAAGCCCACCAAGGTCCCGGCGACGAAGGTTCTCATCCACGCGGTGGTGTACATGCTGTTTCCGACCATAACGACTCCGATCTTGTTTCCCGCCATCCTGGCCTGCCTGCTCTCCTCTCTGACCCGCATGCCGGCCGATCCGATGAATCTTCTCTTTACGGTAGTCGAGTTGGCCGTCCTGGCCGTGCTTTATCGGCTCAGCTTGCCCAGCCTCGGAGAGCTCCTGCAACGGCGAGAAAAAGACGTCCTTCAGGCCGTCACCCAGGAAGTGGAATAATACGGATTATAATTAATTCGTGCGCCGTCTGTCATCCTGAACGGAGCGCAGCGGAGTGAAGGATCTGGGCTGCGAGCGCGAGAAACCTCTCTTTCGGTGGCCAGATCCTTCGGCTTCGCCTCAGGATGACAGAGCCCGCCGCGCAAGAGTCTTTCCTAATCCGTATCAGGCCAATCTCTTGTCCGCATGGTCACAGGCAAGCTCATCGTGCAGTGCCAGGATCGTGGCGATTTCGTCATGGCCGGCCGGAGCGCCACAGGCTTCCACAAAGTCACAGACCCGGTATGTCCCGGCGGCTTCTTCATACCGGCGCTCCCAGTTACGATACAATCGTTCGGCGTGTTGGTCCTTCCACGGGTATTGATTGGGTGGGTCGTCGCTGCCGCAGCGCCACGGCTTGGGTGTCAGACGCGCGCGGAAACACTCTTGCTGCAGCGTCAACCTGCAATACAACGGATCGCTGCCAAGCTCGGCCAGAAGCCGGCTGGTCTCCTCAGATTTCGGCTCGTACAGTCTATCGACAAATAGAAGACGCAGACCGGCACAAGTGCGATAGACTCGAAACGCGCGGTCGCCATTACGCTCGAACCAGCGCCGCACCGACTCCAGGGTAAGCTCCCGGGCCGCGGTTTTTCGCTGCTCTCTGCGGCTCCTGAACAACAGCAGCGCGACCGCATCCCACCAGCCATTCGGTCTGATCTTCGGGTAATCGACATCCACGAACAGAACGGAAGCCGCGTTCAGCACCAGCGCACCGTAGCGGTTCCGCGTGATGACCGCAATATCTTTATCGCCCTGTCGGACCGTCCTCACAATCTCTTCGCGCGGCGGCCGGTCGGAATACTCATACCTGTCAGGTCGCGCACCGTTGACCAGACGGTCAAAGACCCTCCGGGCTCTGGATACGGCGTCCTCCCGCGCCTGGGCCGGATCATTGAGCGACCATCCCCAGGCACTGCACGTCAACTCCCGGCCCCGATGGTCTGTCCCCGTATAGGAGGCCTTTATCCAGTGTCGTGG